>NZ_SMLV01000365.1 GCF_009711525.1 Fulvivirga lutimaris | reverse complement strand
TCTATTTACTTTTATCGCTGTTATATTAATCAAATTAATTGAAGAGCTATACGTTGAAGATGTTTATTTTGTTCGCTGGCGGACGGTCACGTCCATGAATGAACGATAGCGGACTGTCAATTGTTTAAAAATAGGCTGTTTAATGGTGATTGGTCGATTGGCACACTTGTTGGCAATAGCAAACCAAACTTAAAAGCTCTAATCATTTTTTGATGGATAAGAAAATAAAAAAGAAAACATGGACATTGAAGCGAATCTCAACGATTGGCGGAGTTACACTTTTGGTAGTGTTTGTTGGATATCAGCTATTATTTGCTGACCGCAGATCGAAGCTCAATGTAGAAAAAGACAAGATCACTATCGCTGAGGTCAAGCGAGGTGTATTTCAGGAATTCATACCACAGACTGGTACTGTTGAACCAAGTGTAACCTTTTATTTGGATGCCATTGAAGGTGGACAGATTAAAACCGTTAGTAAAGAGAGTGGTGCTATGCTTAAAAAAGGCGATGTTATTTTAGAACTCTCTAATCTTAATCGTGAGTTAAGTGTATTAAGTCAGGAGGCTAGTTTGAATGAGAGTATTAACAGATTGCGTCAGACCAGGTTAGGTCTTGAACAGAATGATCTTTCTCAGCAGCAACAGTTGGCTTTGATAGAAAATCAGCTTCAAATTTTAGAACCTCAATACAAAAGACAAAAAGTTCTTTTTGAAAAGGAATTAATCTCTAAGCAGGACTTCGAACAAACTAAGGCTAATTACGAATACAATCTCAAGAGAAAAGAAATCACTTATAAAAGTTATAAGAGTGACTCAATTTCAAGAGTCCGTCAGCTAGTACAGTTAAATGATTCTGAAAGAAGAATGATGACTAGTTTAGACGGTGTATCTCAAATTTTAGATAATCTTATAATTAAGGCTCCAATTGATGGTCAGCTAACTGCACCTCAGATGTATGAGGGACAAACTGTTAACCCAGGACAAAGACTTGGACAGGTCGATAAAGTGGGTAGCTATAAGGTAAGTGCTCAGATTGATGAGCTTTATTTGCCAAGAATTGCAACAGGTTTAAAAGCTACTACGCCTTATGCTGGAAGAGATTATGAGTTGGTGATTACCTATATTTATCCTAATATTAACAATGGAAGATTCCAGGTAGACATGCAATTTGTCGGTGATACCCCTGAAGGAATTAGACGTGGAGGGTCACTTAGACTAAGAATTGAACTTGGTCAATCTTCTGAAGAATTACTGCTTCCGGTGGGTGGATTTTACAAAGATACTGGTGGTAATTGGGTCTTTGTTGTAGCAGAGGGTGAAACCAAAGCAGAAAAAAGGAGTATAAGACTAGGAAGAAAGAATACCGAACACTTTGAAGTTTTGGAAGGCTTAGAGCCAGGAGATAGAGTAATAACCTCATCTTATGACAACTTCGGAGACAATGAAGTGCTCGTCTTACAATAAAATGGTCAAAACTTAAACATAAAATTAAAAACACTACAACCATGATTAAAATCAAAAATTTACAAAAAGTTTATACTACTGATGAAGTGGAAACAACTGCACTCAATAGTATTAACATTGACATTAAAGAAGGTGAGTTCGTAGCTATTATGGGACCATCAGGATGTGGAAAGTCAACTTTGCTTAACATCCTAGGATTGCTTGACAATCCAACTGATGGTGAATATCACTTTGGCGAGCACGAAGTTTCTAATTACTCTGAGAGACAAAGAGCTCAATTAAGAAAAGGATCTATCGGATTCGTATTCCAGAGCTTTAACTTAATTGATGAGCTAACTGTATTTGAAAACGTTGAACTTCCATTGTTGTACTTGAAAGTTCCTTCAGCTGAGCGTAAGCAAAGAGTAGAGGAGGTTTTGGAAAGAATGAATATCATGCACAGAAGAAATCACTTTCCACAACAACTTTCTGGGGGTCAGCAGCAAAGGGTAGCTATTGCAAGAGCAATTGTAGCTAAGCCTAAAGTAATTTTAGCGGATGAGCCTACTGGTAATCTTGATTCAGCAAATGGTGAAGAGGTAATGAAACTTTTAGCTGAGTTGAATGAGGAAGGAACAACTATCATCATGGTAACTCACTCTCCTTATGATGCAAATTATGCTCACAGAGTGATCAACTTGTTTGATGGAAAAGTTGTAACTGAAAATATCAAAGAGCAATTCCATATATAATTATATAGAATTTAAAAATAAAGCCCTGATTTTCAGGGCTTTATTTTTAAAATGATACTTGGTAATGCAAGGTACTGTGTAAAAAGTTCTTCTTAGGTGCAACCTATTTTCAACTTTTGTAGTCTATACTAAAACCAAGGTCAAAAACTCAAACAACACACTCATGATCAAGAATTACCTAAAAATCACTTTCCGTAGTCTATGGAAAAGTAAAGTCTTTGTTCTCATCAATATCATTGGAATGGGACTGGCCATTGCGTGTAGCATAGTGGCGTACCTTAATTATGACTTCAATGCCAACTTTGATAGTAATCAAGCTGATACTGAAAATGTGTATCGCATTGACGGTGAAAGAACATACAGGGAGCGCGAACAGGCTTTTGGTATATCACCTGTGCCTATAGGTGAGGCTATAAGAGAAAATATAGGAGATATAGATGCAGTAATGCGTTACATGCCATCTGGCGGGAATTTTAAGATTGGCGATGAGCTTTTCAATGAGAACTTCACTTTTGTTGATACCAATTTCTTTGATTTTTTCACATTTAATATTACAAAGGGTGATGCCTCAGTGTTGAAGGACAAATCGAGCATACTCATTAGTCAGAGAGTGGTAGAAAAATATTTTCCTGATGGAGATGCCATGGGTAAAACGCTTACCCATTTTACTGATGATGGACCAAGAGATTACAAAGTAGCTGGAATATTTGAAGATCAACCTCTTAATTCAAGTTTCGGAGGTCAAAGAATTTTAACGAATATCGATAATTTCTTTGATATGAATTCTGACGAAGAAAATGGTAGATATGAGGAAGACTGGCAAAACTGGGTAACCACTTTTGTAAAGGTTGATAATAAAGATCGTATTTCTGCCATAGAAGAGAGGTTAGATGCAAATTATCTTCAAATTCAGAATGATGCACGTCTTGACTTTAAATTAAACAGGTACTTTTTAGAGCCATTTGAAGGAATGGCTTATAGGGCTGCTGATGATATAACATATAATCATTGGTTAAGAAGCAGCATGCCACCTCCTGCTGTATTGGTTCCTATGATCATGGCTGTGCTTATTTTGCTTATAGCATGTTTTAATTTCACCAATACATCAATGGCCATTGCAAGTAAAAGATTAAAGGAGATTGGTTTGAGAAAAGTGATGGGCGGAGTCAAAAGTCAACTGGTTATTCAATTCTTATTGGAAAACCTTGTTTTGTGCTTTTTGTCATTAATTGCTGGGGTCATTATTGCAATATTCTTGGTGCCGGCTTATAGCGATATGTGGGGATTTTTAGATATAAAATTGAGTTTTGATCAAAATATTAACTTCTATTTATTCTTAATAGGCGTATTGACATTTACTGGCGTAATAGCTGGAAGCTACCCCGCATTTTATGTTACCAGTTTCGAGCCTGCCAGCATTTTAAAAGGTACCTCAAAATTTGGTGGTGTTAACAAAATGACGAATGTTTTATTAACACTACAATTTTCAATTTCTCTAATTGCCATAATCCTTGGTGTGGTTTTTTACCAAAATGCCATTTACCAAAATGAACTGGATTATGGCTATGATATTAAAGGGGCTATATCATTGTATTTCGATGATGCCGATTCATACAAAGCGTTCGAAACTTCAATAAGAAATAATCCCGAAATCTTGTCGATTGCTGGTTCGGAGTACCAGATTAATCGGGGTTATAGAAATGATCCTGTTAAAAACGCAGACAAAGAATTTGATACAGATATTTTGCATATTGGAAATGACTTCTTTGAAACCATGGATTTCAAATTGTTAGATGGGCGTGGTTTTCGAAAGGATTCCGAGACTGATATGCAAGAATCTGTCATAGTGAGTGAAGAGATGGTTAAAGTATTCGGTTGGGAAAAGCCGCTTGGCCAAAAACTTATTTGGATGGATACTGTACCTCTTTATGTTGTAGGCGTTATGCAAGATACATATACAAACGGGCTTTGGTCTCCTATAGAACCTTTAATGTTAAGGTATGTTCCTGAGAAGGATTATCATTATTTGACCGTAAAAACAGCTGCTTCAAATTTAATTTCCACAAATGAATATCTCGAGAGCGAATGGAAGACTATGTTTCCAGATAAAATGTATACTGGAGAGTTTATGGATAATCAACTAAGTAATGCGTCAGAAGTCAATACTAATATTTTAAAGATGTTTAGCTTTCTTGGTGTTATCGCCACATTCATGTCAATAATTGGCCTATTTAGCATTGTATCTCTAAATATTCTTAAAAGGATGAAAGAGGTTGGTGTAAGAAAAGTTCTTGGCGCATCAGTTGGTCACCTGATGACAATTTTGAATAAGAACTTTATAATTATTCTTTTAATAGCCTCAGTCATTGGCTCAGTATTGAGTTATATGATGGCTGGAGCTTTTATGGAGATGATTTGGACCTATCATGTTGATCCTGGCGTCATGTCATTTGCTTACTCAATACTGTTGTTGCTTGCTATTGCAATAGCAACAATAAGTATTAAGGTCTATAAGGCAGCTACAGCTAGCCCGACAGAAACAATTCGAACAGAATAGAATTTTTTTTAATCAGGCTGTAACATTTTTTCTCAGTTACAGTCTGATTATTAGTTAAACTCAAAACAACAACTCACCATGCTCACAAATTACATTAAGGTTGCTTATCGCAACATTACAAAACACAAGTTCTTCTCAATTATTAATATTCTTGGGCTAACCATTGGACTTGCAGCGTCACTATTCATCACACTTTACATCTATGATGAATTGACTTACGATCAATTTAACGCGAAGGCAGATCGAACCTACAGAATGAACCTGCATGGTAAATTGGCGGGGCAGGAGATTTACACTTCTAATACTAGCTTCCCTATGTCAAGAGCGTTGGTAGAAGAAATCCCCGAAGTTGAAGAGGCTACCAGAGTAAACCCAATGGGCGAGTGGATTATAAGAAACGGCACTATTTCATTTAATGAAGAGGATGTTTTTGCGGTTGACTCCAATTTCTTTAGTGTATTTAGTTTCGAATTGCTTTATGGTAATCCCGAAACTGCATTAATAGAGCCCAATAGTATCATTTTATCAGAAGATCTGGCAGTTAAATATTTTGGAGAACCATCCGATGCTTTGGATAAGTCTTTGAGCATCGGTAATGATAAGAGTGAGTATAAAGTTACCGGAGTAGTTGAAAATAGAAGAAGTGATTCTCACCTTAAGTTTAATATTCTTTTATCGACAAGCACTTTTGCATGGATGAATCAAGGTAATTGGCTAAGCAATAGCCTTTACACTTATTATGTAATTGCCGAAGGGGCAAACCCTAAGGATGTAGATGCCAAGCTCGAGCCAATTATGGAGTTGAATGTGACACCAGTGATGCAACAATTTGTTGGGAAATCATTAGCCGAATTTAGAGAGACTGGTGGTATATATGAATATTACAGCTTCCCTATGCTTGATATCCATTTGAAGTCAGATATTCAGGATGAGGCCGAACCTCCGGGGGACATCTCTTATGTATATATTTTAGCGGGTATTGGGCTGTTCATAGTCCTTCTTGCTTGCATCAACTTTATGAACCTTACTACAGCTAAATCAGCAGGAAGGGCTAAAGAAGTTGGATTGAGAAAAACCTTGGGTTCCCAGAGATCTGTGTTGATTTCTCAATTTTTAACAGAATCAATGTTTTATGCTATTACAGCCGGTTTGTTGGCCATTGTGGTGGTGTATTTATTAATGCCTTCATTCAATGTGCTATCTGGAAAACTATTAGCAACAAGTGTTATTGCTGAACCTGTAATTCTGGCGACTTATATCGCTTTAGTTTTATTGGTAGGAATTGTAGCGGGAAGCTATCCGGCATTTTACCTGACAAGCTTTAAGATCACTGAAGTGTTAAAAGGTAAACTTAGAGCGGGAATGAAAAGCGGAGCTATCAGAAGTTTTCTTGTGACTTTCCAATTCTGGATATCTATTGTTTTAATAATATGCACCGCTATAGTTTATCAGCAGTTGCAGTATATCCAGGATAAGAATTTGGGTATTGATAAAGACCATGTACTCATCATAGAAGATGTTAACAGGTTGGAAGATAATAAAATGGCTTTCAAAAATGAGTTAGAAGCCACAACTGGAATTATGGGCACAAGTTTTTCAAATAACATGGTGCCTGGAGTAAATAATACCACACTATTCAGGAGTGCAGGTAACGAACAAGATCACATATTAGCCACTTATTTTGCAGATTATGATCATGCTAAAACACTGGGATTTGAGCTGGTAGAAGGCAGGTTCTTTTCGAGAGATTTTCCTTCAGACTCTGCTGCAGTTATTATCAATGAAGCAGCAGCACGTGAAATGGGCTGGGATAATCCTTTGGAAGAGAAAATTATAAACTTTGACGGTGATACGCCACAAGAAATGCAGGTGATTGGTGTAGCGAAAGATTTCAATTTTGAGAGTCTGAAAATGGTTGTTAGGCCCTTGGTTTTAAAGCTTACCAGAGAAGGGAACATACTTTACACCAGATTTTCTGGAGAGAGCCCTGATAAGGTTATAGAGAGTATTACCAATAGCTGGGATAAGATAGCTCCGGGTGAACCAATACAATATTCGTTCTTAGATGATGACTTCGATAAATTATTTAGAGCAGAACAAAGATTAGGGAAGGTGTTTACTGTATTTACAGTCGTGGCCATTTTTATTGCCAGCTTAGGTTTGTTTGGTTTGGCAGCATTTATGGCTGAGCAGAGAACCAAAGAAATAGGAATCAGGAAGGTAATGGGCGCTTCTCTTTGGGGCGTAACTTCTCTTATGTCTAAGGACTTTGTTAAGCTGGTGCTGATCGCTTTTGTGTTATCAATTTACCCCGCTTATTACGCTATGAACAGTTGGCTGGATGATTTTGCTAACCGAATAGATATTAATATTTGGGTATTTGCAGCCAGTGGTTTTGCAGCCATTTTGATAGCATGGATCACAGTGAGCTATCAATCCTTTAAGGCAGCAAGAGTAAACCCTGTACAGTCTTTAAGATATGAGTAAGTAATAAGGAATAAGCCTTAAGCTACAAGCTGCAAGTGTTGAGTGTCAAACCTTGCAGCTTGAGGCTTATAGCTATAAGCTCTATACCACTACATTTACAATCTTATTAGGCACAACAATCACCTTTTTAGGAGCTTTGCCTTCAAGCCATTTCTGAACAATCTCAGAGGCTAGTACCTGCTTTTCAATGTCTTCCTTAGGCATGTCAAGTGGGAAATTCATCTTAGCACGCATCTTACCATTAATTGATACCGGATATTCGTGCTCACTTTCAACAAGGTATTGCTCGTCATATTCTGGGAAAGTTGCTTTCGTGATGCTTTCCTCATGGCCTAGTTTATTCCAAAGCTCTTCAGCAATGTGAGGAGCATAAGGTGCAAGGCCAATTACTAAAGGCTCAAGCACTTGACGCTTGTTGCATTTCAATGAGGTCAATTCATTAGTGCAGATCATAAACTCACTCACTGTGGTGTTAAAGGAGTAATGCTCAATATCTTCTTTGATCTTTTTGAGTGTTTTATGAAGCACTTTCAATTCTTCTTTTGATGGATCAGCATCTGACACCTCAAACTGGTCATTGGTATTATGGAACAGATTCCAGAACCTTCTCAGGAATTTGAATACTCCATCAATACCATTAGTATTCCATGGTTTGAACTGCTCCAATGGCCCTAAGAACATTTCATAAAGCCTTAATGTGTCAGCACCATAACGCTCAATAATGTCATCAGGGTTGACCACATTGTATTTTGACTTAGACATTTTCTCTACCTCAGAGCCACAGATGTATTTGCCTTCTTCAAGAATAAATTCTGCATTTACTCTATCTGGTTGAGATTTTTTGAAGGCCTCTAAATCCAGAATATCATTCTTAACAATACTAATATCAACATGCAGTGGACTTGCATCATATTGATCTTTAAGATTGTATGAAACATATTGATTAGTATTCTTAATTCTATAAACGAAGCTCGATACCCCCTGAATCATCCCCTGGTTGATCAACTTCTTAAATGGCTCTTCAACCTCAACCAAACCAATGTCTTTCAAGAATTTAGTCCAGAATCTCGAATACAATAAGTGGCCAGTAGCATGCTCAGATCCACCGATGTATAAGTCCACATTTTGCCAATAATCTAAAGCCTTTTTACTAGCAAATTCTTCTTCATTATGGGCATCCATGTACCTGAAGAAATACCAGCTACTGCCAGCCCAGCCCGGCATGGTGCTTTTCTCGATAGCATCACCTTGTGCTGTAGTCCAGTTTTCAGCTCGTGCCAATGGAGGCTCACCATCTTCTGTTGGTAAGTATTTATCAACCTCTGGCAATACCAAAGGCAATTCAGATTCTTCCATTAGATATGGAATGCCATCTTTAAAATAAACTGGCAACGGCTCTCCCCAATATCTTTGTCTGGTGAAAATGGCATCACGCATTCTGTAATTGATCTTGCCTGATCCAATACCTAATTTCTCCAACTCCTCAACACCACTTTTAATGGCATCTTTTGGCGAAAGGCCATCCATAAAGCCAGAATTGATGATCTTGCCTTCCCAAGTAGGATCAGCTTTTTCATCAATCACCATGGCATCGTTGATCACCGTAATAGGAAGATCAAAATGCTTGGCAAAGTCATAGTCTCGCTGGTCGCCAGAAGGTACAGCCATGACAGCTCCAGTGCCATATCCAGCAAGTACATAATCAGCAACCCAAACAGGTATCTTTTCACCACTAAAAGGGTGGATAGCATATGCTCCTGTGAAAGCCCCTGTAATATTTTTAACCTCAGTCATGCGCTCGCGCTCTGAACGATTACTTGCTACCTCGGCATATTTCATCACTTCTTCACGCTGACCATCAGTCACTATTTTTTCAACCAGCTCATGCTCTGGGGCTAATGCTAAATAAGTAACTCCATAAACCGTGTCTAAACGGGTAGTGAATACTTCAATGGTATCGTCATGATTTTCTAAAGCGAAATGGAACTGCGCACCGATGGATTTCCCAATCCAATTGCGCTGCATTTCTTTAATAGGCTCAGACCAGTCAATGGTTTCTAACCCCTGCAAAAGTCTTTCGGCATAGGCGGAGATACGCATCATCCACTGCATCATGTTCTTTCTTACAACAGGGTGACCACCACGCTCACTAAATCCATCCTTTACCTCGTCATTAGAAAGTACTGTACCTAGCGCAGGACACCAGTTTACAGTGGTGTTAGCCAAAAACGCTAGTCTGTATTTAAGAAGCATTGATTGCTGCTCTTGCTCATTATAACCTTTCCAGTCCTCAGCAGAAAATGAAGGAGTATCATCATCGCATTTGGCATGCACATTTTTATTCCCTTTCTTTTCAAATTCCTTGACTAACAGGTCGACAGACTCTGCTTTGTCAGTTTTTTGATTGTAGAAACTGTTGAACAGCTGCATGAAGATCCACTGAGTCCATTTGTAAAATTTAGGATCACAAGTTTGAACTTCTCTGTCCCAGTCGAAAGAGAAGCCGATATTTTGAAGCTGATCTTTATATCTTTTAATGTTTTGCTCTGTAGTTATGGCTGGGTGTTGCCCTGTTTGGATAGCATATTGCTCTGCAGGCAATCCAAAAGCATCAAAACCCATGGGGTGCAACACATTGTACCCATTTAATTTTTTATATCTTGAAACAATGTCAGAAGCTATATAACCCAGTGGATGACCGACATGCAGACCAGCACCTGAAGGGTAAGGGAACATGTCTAATGCATAAAACTTGGGTTTAGTAGAATCATTGTCAGCATGATAGCTTTTATGCTCTTTCCAATACTGCTGCCACTTTTTCTCTATTTCTTTGAAATTGTACTCTGCCATTGTCTGATAAAAATTAAGGGTGCAAAAATAGCAGATTAAGCGGTTAGCGCTCAATGAAAGTTGAATGAAATTTTGATTTAGTAGGGATTAAGATTCTTTTAAAAAGAAATCTGTGAGGTCATTGGCTAATAAGGTGGTGTCTATCTGCTCAATTGGGTGTTTAAAGCCTTTGTAAAGCTTGAAACTAGCGTTGGGTAAAGAACTGGCTAATGTCCTGGATTCATCTTCAGTCACCATATTATCTTCAGAGCCTAACCCAATAGTGACAGGAATTTTAACATCTTTCAGGCTAGATGCATTTAATATCGGAGAGTCTCCAAGAGAAAGCATCATTTCGGAAGTCTTATGCATTACAACTTTCCAATCTTCAGGAGCATGGCGTGCTTCCAGGGCTTTTGCAAAGGCTGGTACTTTCTCTTCAATCTTGGCCGGATTAAGCATCTTAACCTCATGCTGAGAAGTTTCAGGTGACCATGCGAATTTAGTTCCCAGTGTAAATATCTTCGTAATTCTACTATCAGTTTGAGCAAGGTAAAGAGCTACATAGCCTCCCATACTGTAACCAAATATATTTACAGCATTTAAATGCTCCTGATCCAGCAAATTGGCTAAATCCTGAGAAAATTTTTCAATGCCAAACTGGCCTTCAAGGGCTTTGCCACCATGACCTGTAAAATTGAGCGTATAAACCTCAAATTTACCTGAAATGAATTGCTTTAAAGGTAGCAGCTGTTTTTCTGACCCTAGTGCACCATGAAGAAGTATGGCAGCCGGTTTCATTATTTAATTGTCTCTAGTAGTTGGTCTACTTCTTCTTTGATGTTTTCCTGACCAGCAGCCTGTTCTTTAAGAGCAGATTTTAAATAACCAGCAACATTTTCACCTTTAGAAAGTTTGGATTTAATGTCGTTAAGCATAGCACTAAGATCACTGGTGGTATCAATTTTCTTTAAGATGCTTTCAATAATAGGAATGCCAGGGTGACTAACGGAGGTTGAAGTCTCTGAAGTAGTCTCAGAAGTCAGTTTATTGGCTGTTTTTTCATTGATACAGCTATTGTAATCAGCAACAATCTGGTCTAAATCTGATCTTTTATATTTTTTATTTTCAAGGTCATCAACAACAGTTTCACAATCTTCAAGAAACTTAGCTAGTGATTTTTTGAAAGTAAGATTAGAAACTTCTAATGATTCACCATCAGTTTTAAGTAAGAAGACACTTGCAAATTCATAACCTTGATCTGCTCTAAATCTAAACTGGCTCAGGTAGCCATCACTATCAACAAGCATGATTCTATAAACACCAGCGTGCTTGACAGTTTTATATTTTTGCCCTTTGTGCTCAAATTCTATAACCTGATAGGCTTTGAACCTTTGCTTGCTGTCATCATTCTTTATGGTCAATTCTTCATAGCGCTCCATAGGAAGTTCAATGGCTATCTCACCATGAAGTGTGTCGGCACTTGTCGTCACTAACCAGTCCTGAGCATAGACAGCCGGACTCAAAATAAATAAAAGAATTATGTAAATCGAAAAACGCATTGTTTATATATGTTTTATAGGGTCACAAAAATAGAATTATTTGTCACTTCCACCATCTTTTTTCAATCTCCCAGCATCTTTTAGGGCCCTGTTGATAATATACTCAAGCTGGCCGTTAGTACTGCGAAATTCATCTGCAGCCCATTTTTCAACCGCCTTCAACATTTCAGGGTCTAGTCTTACTACAAATGGTTTTTTCTTAGCCATAATGTTCTTCCTTATCCTCTTTAAATAGATAACGCATGACCTCTTTTATTTCTTCGGGTTGTTGAGTGCCCAAAGTAATTTGTTGACCCTCTTTTCTATTAATTACTATTCCGTAATTGCCATGTGTGTTTAAGAGGAGCTTTCCAACACTCCACTTATAACCCCAGCCTCCAAATGAGGTCAGCGGGTGAATATCCTTCACCACATAACTTGTTATCTGATTGAGAGGAATAATCTTATGATTCAGCATTATAGGAAAAAATCTATAGGTGACACCAAGCTTGTCATAACGTGTTTCAAGTCTGATAGAGAATATCAATACCGTCATCAATGTGATGATTCCAATACCGAGGGCATATGATAAGTAGCTTGAATTTTGATTTATGTTAGCTTGATAGTCATTGTATAATTGATAAACTACCAAAATGTCTACTCCAATTAAGACGACCCAAAGCCACGGTTGATCGAATCGCTGTCTTTCTGTAAATGACCTCATACAATTAATGCTTTATTTGCCGGCTAATTTTATTTTACTCTTTCCAGTAGCACTATCAAGGAGTTATGATCATTAGTGAAGTTAACCACTTTCCACCCTTCATGAACTTTAGCATTTAGTTTTTCCTGAAAACTACTTAAGCTTTCGAAAAGACCCTTTTTTAAGAATTTGTAATTTTCCATTTCTAGTGATTTAAGGTTCCTGAATTTACAATTGGTGTTACATCTTTGTCAGCACATAATACCACCATAAGATTACTGACCATTGCAGCCTTACGCTCTTCATCAAGGTCAATGATTTGCTTTTCTGATAATTGCTCTAATGCCATTTCTACCATACTAACAGCACCTTCAACAATTTTATGCCTGGCAGCAACTATAGCAGTAGCCTGTTGTCTTCTTAACATGGCACTTGCTATTTCAGAAGCATAGGCGAGATAGCCAATTCTAGCTTCTATCACTTTAATACCTGCTATATCAAGTCTTTGGGTAAGGTTTTCTTCAAGCGCATGATTTACCTCATCAAGGCCGGAACGCAAGGTCATTTCAGCGTCACCATCTTCAAAATTGTCATATGGATACTGGCCCGCTAATTTTCTAACAGCCGCATCACTTTGAACACGCACAAAGTTTTCATAATTGTCAACTTCAAAAGCCGCTTTAAAAGTATCTTCAACTTGCCATACTAAGATAACACCTATCAATATTGGGTTACCCACTTTGTCATTCACTTTTACACGTTCACTATCGAAGTTTCTTGCTCTCAAAGAGATCTTCTTTTTCACATAAAATGGGTTTACCCAAAAGAAGCCGTTCTTTTTGACAGTGCCTTTGTAGTCACCAAAAAGTACTAATACTCTGGAGCCGTTCGGGTTTACAAAAAAGAATCCGGGGCATAAAATAAGTGAGGCTACAATACCTAAGGCAAACATTGGAAATTTTGTGGCTGCCAAAAGAAGAATGGAGCCAAAGAAGAGCACCACGACTACAAAAATCATCAGGTAGCCTGATATAGGGTTGTTGTCTTTTTCTGTTTTCATGCTATTATGGGTTAGTTGTCTGTTTAATTATTTGTTTAAACTAATTCAATCAAGTGATATTAAAATGATATCATAATTATATTAATTTAAATTGATTTACGCAAATTGTTTGATAAGGGTTACATATTTTGTATTTGTCTTATTTCTAAAGTTTATTTGCTACCTAAACTCTTTGAATCACAATGGTTAAATACAATCCTAAAACTTGGCTCGCTCTTATTTTTCATTCTTATAGCCGACAAGTCGTTAAGACGCTCTTTCCTGCATTAGCATTTATGGGGCTATACACTGCTGGTATTACCTACTTTTTGTTGGATTACATGGGGTTGTCATTTCTAAGCACCACCGTAGTCCATTCACTTTTAGGTATAGTGTTAGGTTTGTTCTTGGTGTTCAGGGTCAATTCAGCTTATGACCGCTGGTGGGAAGGCCGTAAACTTTGGGGTTTATTGCTTAATAATTCTCGTAATCTGGCATCTAAGCTTAGTGCTTATCTTCCGGAGGAAGATAAGATTAGTAGAAACTATTTCGCTCAAATCATTCCAAATTTTGCTGTGTCAATGAAGGAACACTTGCGTGAGGGGGTTGATTTGGAAGATTTGGATATAGCTGAAGAGGGTTTTCTATCTAAGTTGAAAGGAAAGGAACATATTCCTAATGCCATTTCATATATGATTTATAAAAAGATCAATCAACTTTATATGGATAAAAAATTAACTGGAGAACAGTTTTTTGTTTTAGACAAAGAGGTAAAGGAATTCTCTGATATTTTAGGAGGATGTGAAAGAATTAGAAATACACCTATACCTTATTCCTATAGCATGTTCATTAAGAAATTTATTTTCACTTTCACGGTTACTTTACCTTTTGCTTTCATGACCGAATTCCATTATTGGACGGTTCCAATTGTTCTTATGGTATTCTTTATTCTGGTAAGTGTTGAATTAATTGCTGAAGAGATTGAAGATCCATTCGGTAATGATGTGAATGACCTGCCTACTGATGATCTAACAGAAAAGATTAAGAAGAACGTAAGGGAGTTACTTCTGATCGAATAAGGAGACGTAGATAAAGTAGAGTATAATCATTAAGATCATAACGCCATACATCACGAGATCCACTCGAACATAGGCCTTATATTTCTTATACATCTCGATTATTCTCTTCATTTAGCAAAGATAGAGGTTGCTTTTAAACAATTTGTCTAATTTCGGAATTGTAACGGCAAAATGATAACTTGACATATGAGTTTAGGAAAGCAAGCTAAAGCCAATTTTGGAACGGCACCGGTATTTTTTACTGCCATCTCCACCATATTAGGAGCAGTAATGTTTCTAAGGTTTGGCTACGCTGTTGGTAGTGTGGGACTTATAGGCACTATTGGCATCATAATATTTGCCCACATGGTGACTATTCCTACTGCCATGGCTATTGCAGAGATTGCTACAAACCAGAAAGTGGAAGGTGGTGGTGAGTATTACATTATATCCCGCTCCTTCGGAATAAATGTAGGTGCTGCCATTGGTATTGCACTTTATCTATCACAGGCCGTCAGTGTAGCCTTTTATATCATAGCATTTGCTGAAGCCTTCGGGCCGTTGATTGAATACCTGCAAGCCACTTTTGACATTGGTTATATTGATAAAAGGCTGATTAGTATTCCTTCAGTTATTTTGTTAAGCTTTTTGATTATCAAAAAAGGTGCGGATTTGGGTATGAAAGCCCTTTATGCTGTAGTGGCTATTCTTTTCCTTTCACTTATAATGTTTTTCTTAGGCTCAACCGAATACCAGGAAACGATAACGGATTTTGACTGGTATGCTACGGTGTCTAACCCTGACGACTTCTTTATGGTATTTGCCATTGTATTCCCGGCATTTACTGGAATGACTGCTGGTGTTGGTCTATCTGGAGATTTAAAGGATCCTAAAAAGTCGATACCTTATGGTACACTACTAGCCACATTTAGTGGAATGATCATTTATGTTTTCATTGCTTATAAAATGGCTAGTGCTTCACATCCTGATGACCTTGTGGGGAATCAGTTGATTATGATGGATATAGCTGTCTGGGGACCTATAATTCCAATAGGGCTGGCATGTGCAACTATTTCATCAGCACTGGGTAGCATATTAGTTGCACCACGAACGCTGCAGGCATTGGCAGGAGATAAAGTCTTTCCCCTAATGAAAATCAATGCCTATTTAGCCAAAGGCAAAGCTGGATCAAATGACCCAATAAATTCAACCATCATTACAGGCATTATTGCCTTGGTATTTGTAGGAATAGGTGATGTAAACGTTGTGGCAGAAGTTATCTCTATGTTCTTTATGATCACTTATGGTTCCCTTTGCTTAATATCGTTCCTTCAGCACTTTGCTGCCGATCCTTCATACAGGCCTTCCTTTAAGTCAAAATGGCCAATATCTTTAATAGGAGCTCTGTTGTGCGTGTATTTAATGTTTAAAATGAATGCACAATACGCCATCATTTCAATTATTATGATGACGCTGATTTACATTTTTATCACTCATACCAGTAATAGTAAGGAAGGGTTGGCAAAAATTTTTCAAGGTGTTATTTTTCAGGTTAGTCGTCAGCTACAGGTATTCCTCCAAAAGGTTGAAAAAGGAGAGGAGAACTGGCGCCCATCTATTATTTGCATCTCGCAAGATTTCTTCAAAAGACCGTCTGCTTTCCAGTTGATGAAATGGCTATCGCACCGCTATGGGTTCGGTACATACATCCATTATATCAATGGGTACTTGTCTACTGATACTCATGAAAAATCTAAAGAGGAATTACACAGATTGCTAAAAGCGACTGGTATTAGTAAGAGTAATGTCTATGTAGATACTTTAATCTCACCATCATTTACTAGTGCTGTAGCACAGTCCATGCAGCTGCCTAGTGTCTCTGGAAAGGAGATAAATATGATATTGTTTGAGTACTCTAAAAGTGAGCCTGAAAACCTCAATCATATCATCGATAACTTCACCATGGTAAAAGCTGCCGACTTTGATATTTGCTTGTTAGGTTCTTCTGATAAGGAATTTGGCTTTATGCATGACATACATATTTGGCTTACCCCAAGTGACATCAATAATAGTAGTTTGATGATTTTGATAGGTTATATCATTATGGGGCATAAGGATTGGCGAGATGCCGAAATAAAGATATTTGCCGTTGTTTCCAAATCAGAATTGTCTTCGAAGGAAGAGAATTTAGTTTCCCTAATTAAAGCTGGTAGACTGCCAATCTCTCCTAATAATATAAAACTGATTCAGCATGAGGAGAATATTAATATTAAGAATATAGTTAATGAGCGCTCTCAAGATGCTGATTTAACAATACTTGGTTTTAGAGAAGAAGCGATGAAACAGCTCGAGCATAACTTGTTCGAAGGTTATGATGATATAGGAAACATTCTATTCATTAATTCATCTAAGGCTAAAGAGATAGAATAGACCTAAGCTTTTATTCTTTTTTTAAGCTTCACAGGATTTTTCTTCTTCCTCATTTTTATGTTGAGTATTTCTACAACTAGGGAGAAGAAAACCGCAAAGTATATGTATCCCTTAGGTACGTGATAGTGCAATGCTTCTATACCCAGCATAAACCCGATTAATATAAGGAAAGACAATGCAAGAATCTCTAGTGTTGGGTGCTCACTTATAAAATCACTAATACGCTTTGAGAAAAACATCATTATTCCCATTGAAATTACTACAGCGATTATCATCAAGATAAGCTGATCGGTTAATCCAATTGCAGTAAGAATTGAATCGAACGAGAAGATGATATCCAATAATATTATTTGCCCCACTACAGTAAACATGGAATGAACTTTTGAATCTTTAGTCTCGGCCTCAGCACCTTCCATTTTATGATGAACTTCCATGGTGCTTTTGAAAATAAGGAAGATTCCTCCAGCTAATAGTATTAAATCTCTTCCACTAAAATCATGGCTGAAAAGTGAGAATAGAGGTTGAGTAAATGTTATAATATACGTTATACCTAAAAGCAGTGCTATCCTGAAGATCAGTGCCAGACTCAAACCAATATTTCTGGCCTTTGATTGTTGCTCCTTTGGTAACTTATTGGAGACAATAGAAATGAAAATAATGTTGTCTATGCCTAAGACAATTTCCAAAAAAGTAAGTGTAAGTAACGCTACCCATGTAGAAGGGTCCAAAAATATTTCCATAGCGCCAAATATAAGTTAATGTGATAAAGATTTTAAGTTTACCAGTTTAACTTATTTGATATATTGGTCTATACCTCGTTATTTAAACTGTCTATTAGGCTTTTGAACCGATCCATGTCCTTGCCATATATTTTATTGCAAAGGAACCTTACTACAACAAGACTTAGTACGAACGTGCCTGCTACATAGTACCATTTATTAAAGACTCCATTCCAGCCTCCATAGGTATCAAATTGAAACTTGACCATCAATAGTGAGAAAAGCGGGGGGAGTGCTATTTGATAAAAGACAATGTAGCCTTCCAATCTATTTTTAATTTTAGTTATAGCAGGTTTGATGCCGTTATTCGATAGATCTACGTTGTTTAGGAGCATATACTTTATGCGGTAGTGAATTATTAATATACCTGCAATAATTGCTATTTGACCACTGACAAGTAACCTGCTTTGTAGACCAATAAAAAAAGTAATGCTAATCAGAATTGCAGTAGTGATCCCCATTAAAAGCAGGTCAATGAGCATCTTCCTATTAGTCGATTTTAAAGAGCGCTCTGTTCTCAATTCAAAAATTTGATTGATTTCAGTTCTGCTATACTTTATCGAATCGGTTTTAAGTTCTTTTAATTTATCAATATCCATCTTTACGCTCATTAAACATTTCTTTCAATTTATTCTTCAGTCTATTTATCCGGGCACCAACATTAGATTCTGAGATGCCTAATATGGAAGACATTTCCTTGTACGATTTGTCATCGAGATAAAGAGCAATCAGGGCTTTTTCATTATCGTTTAACTTTTCAATAGCACCCTGTAGTAGCTCCTCATAAGTATCCTCATCTTTCTGCTCATAAGTGCTTTCTACTAATACTTCTTCATTCAACTTTCTTTCCTTCATCACCTTTTTAATATAGGTAATGGCAGTATATAAAGATACCCTGTATATCCAGGTAGAGACTTTTGCATCTCCTTTAAAATTGTGATACCCCTTCCATAATTGGAGCAGGATTTCCTGAAACAAATCGTGATGACTATTTGTTGTATCTGTGTAGATACGACAGACATTATGAATAATCTTTTGATTATCATCGATAATTTCTAGAAAATCATTTTCGTTTTTATTCAATTTTGGTTTAACTTATCAAATGAATAGTCTGCAGAATGATGTAAATATTACAAGAACTTAATAATTTTTTATATATTCGCAGTTGTCGGAACTCAGAACTTACAACCTAATTGTTCAACCTTAATTGTCTAACTTGAAAAAGACAGCCAAATTTATGAGTTCTATTAAATCTAAATTCCTTCTTTTCTCTCTATTATTTCTTTTGGTAGGAGCCATAGACTCTCTTGGTCAAGTAGAAGAAGCTGGAGCCTCTAATAGCCTGTTTTATTATACAGGTAATCTGGGTGCTAATGAACAACTTGAGTTTAATATGCAGCTTAAAGGTCATGCCATTACTGGTTCTTGTATATTAGTCACAACAGGCAATCTTTATGTAATTAAAGGTAGGCTCGCAGCAGATAAAACTGGAATGGGAGTTTTGGTGTATGACGAATCAGATCAATTCATAGCCTCTGTTGAAGCAAGAGTTATTTCAGATGAATTTGATTTCGCTAAGGAAATAAAAGGAGTTTGGAAAAGTGCCAATGGTCTCTCGCGAAAAAACGTGAACCTCACTAAAATAGCAGAACTTGCTCAACTTGAAGAATCGAACTTCAAAGAGTTTTACGGAGATTAAAACCCTAACTTGAATCCTTTTTTAAATTAACCATATGAGATTTATACTTTCTCTACTGATATTATTTTGCTCTGTTGTTAGTGTATCAGCACAATTAAAATTTCTTGCATTAGGAGACTCGTATACAATAGGGGAAAGTGTAGAAGAGGATGGAAGGTGGCCCA
This sequence comes from Fulvivirga lutimaris, assembly GCF_009711525.1. Classification (GTDB taxonomy): domain Bacteria; phylum Bacteroidota; class Bacteroidia; order Cytophagales; family Cyclobacteriaceae; genus Fulvivirga; species Fulvivirga lutimaris. Next base: position 2,164 of record NZ_SMLV01000365.1, on the reverse strand, counting down.
ATCAGCTGCAAAAAAAGCTTAACGCTTTAGGTGTTAATGTTAGCATGCCTATGATAATAGCCAGAACCGGTTGGAGAACAGATGAATTATCTGCTGCTATTGAGTCGGCTGATTTGACCAATGATTTTGATTTGGTAGGGTTACTTATAGGAGTAAATAATCAATATCAGGGTAAAAGCGTAGAATCATACAAACCTGAATTTGAACAGCTACTTAAAAGAGCTATTGAGCTTGCAAATGGAGATAAAAGCAGGGTTTTCGTAGTATCTATTCCAGATTATGGCTTTACACCATTTGGTGCGTCTAAGAAAGATAAAATTTCTAAGGAGCTGGATGAGTATAATCAGGCAAATAAGAAAATTACTGAAGATCATGGTGTTAACTACTATTACATCACTGATATTTCCCGATCTGATGATTCTGGGTTAGTTGCTAACGATAATCTTCACCCTTCAGCAAAACAGTATGGACTTTGGGCAGATCTGATAGCTGCAGACGTGAAGTTTTTTAAATCACTTTAGTCTTTTAGGAGCCTTTTTCAACTCGCATCAGTCGTGCTACGAAAATAGCAATGATGCTGAAGAATACGGCCACATATCCCACTTGTTCATAACCTACAAGCGCTTTTGCTCCATCAGAAATAGTTGATGGAGCTTCAGTTATCATTGTTCCCGCCAATAATGCAGCCAAGCCCGATGAAATTTGTTGAACTGAAGCTCTAATGCTCATAAAACTACCTCTGTTTTCGGGTTTTATTACAGACGTTACCATAGTTGTTGATGGTACAATTCTTCCATTAGCGAGTATAAAAAAGAAACCTGTCACTATAAGCGCCTGCCATAATGGAACAGGATTTAAATGAGTGATGATAAGGACAGGGATTAGTACTAAAACTCCAAAAACAGTGAACACCTGGAGTCTGCCATACTTGTCAGCAAGTCTTCCTACCCAAGGAGATGTAAATATTGTTAAGCCACCACCCACAAGGTAGATGTAAGTAAGCTCCTGTTCTGTAAATCCTACATTACCAACCATATACGGAGCAATAAATGGGATAATCGTAAAATGACCTAGCATTAAAACAGAAGTAAAGAGCAATCCAATTAAAGGATTTCTTCTGCCGAAGATCTTCTTTATAATTTGAATTGGATTTTGATGATTATTACCCTTAGCAATATGTCCGGACATTGAGGGAACATAGATCAATATCAGGATATTAATGACTATACTGAATCCTCCTAAGAATAAAAAAGGAGCGTGCCAGCTAAAGAGGGTGGCCAAATAAAGACCAAAAGGAACACCAAAAACAGAAGCGACTGAAAATGCTGCCATAACAAAGCCAATTCCAGCAGCGCGTCTTTCAAGAGGAATAGCATCGCTTACTATTGATAGAATTAGGGCACCAAGAACTCCACCAAATGCCCCAGCCACAGAACGGGTAATTAACAGTACTTCGTAGGTAGGAGCAAAGGCACAGGCCAATGTTCCGATAGTAAACCCAATGTATACAACCGTTAAGGCTGATTTTCTATCAAATCGGTCAATTAAAAATGCAGCAACAAAACCAGAAGCTCCAGCTGAAAAGGTATAGGATGATACAAGGAAACTGAATTGTTGAGGAGATATGTCAAATAACCTCATAAACTGAGATCCGAGGGGCATCATGATCATAAAATCCATGATATGCGAAAATAACGCTGAAGCCAGAATGACTAACAGTAGTTTCTCTTTTGACATAGGCTTGGTGAAGATAGAATAATCGAGCTATTTCTTGTTAATGAATTACAGAAATAACCGGAGCCCAGTAAAACTGTTCTTAAAACAAATGAATACTTTTATTTCACATCCTGAATAATGTAATTCCTACCATTAAGTTCGATACTTTCACCTTTCTTTTTGCCAAGTAAAGCCGTGCCTATTGGCGAATTGGGTGCAATGGCAAAATAATCTTGGGCATTCATAGTTACTTTTCCCAAACCTACAGACATAAAGAATGTCCCAAGGTTGGTTGTGATAAGAGAGCCTGCTTCAATTGATTCTGTAACAGCACTACCTTTGAGATTGCTTAAAATCCTAGCCAGTTTCTCAAATTCCTCGTATTGGCGGACGACATTCTCTTGAGCTAAATGCACCATTGCTCGACCTGTTTCATATTTATCTCCAA
>NZ_SMLV01000351.1 GCF_009711525.1 Fulvivirga lutimaris | reverse complement strand
AAAAAAGTGTGCTGGTGGATAAAGTTAAAAATTTAGATGATGAGCAAATCAATAGCAAAGTAAATAGTGACGGATGGACATTAGGGCAGGTGTATTACCATCTCTTTCTGATAGAAGACGGTACATTTAAATCCATTGCTAAAAAGGTAAAGGAGATAACAACGCTGGAGTCAGGAGGACTTAAATCCATGTATAGGATTTATTTACTCAAAATCTTTCTAGCCTTGCCTCTAAAATTTAGAGCTCCCCGGCTGGTCAGTGACTCCATCCCAGATACCATAGATATTAAAGAAGTACTCAAAAATTGGGATGAAATCAGGGATAAGTTCAGTCTTCTGCTCGCAGCACAAGACGATAGATTTTTGAAAAAGAAGGTGTTCAAACACCCTAGGGTTGGCTATATCGACTTTTATCAGACCATTGAATTTATCGAGGCTCATCATCAACATCATTTTAGACAGATTAATAACCTTTTATCAAAAATTTAGAAAGCAAAATTGCTGCTAAGAATTAACTGGTTACGTTTTTCATTACCTTAAATCATTCTTTAACCATTAAACTATGAAACACCTTTTACTACTTCTAACCTGCATTTCTACCTTATCATTTGGGCAGAGTAAACTACAAACGCCTGACGAGTTTTTGGGCTACACATTAGGTGAGCGCTTCACCAGACACCATGCTGTAGTTGATTACTTTGAATATGTAGATCAAACTATGGATAATGTTATCACTCAAAAGTATGGTGAGACTTATGAGCATAGACCTTTGATGGTAGCTATTTTGAGCTCACCAGAAAACATGGCTAAGCTTGATGAAATTAGAATTAACAATTTAAAAAGAGCCAAATATCTGGAAGGTCAGGCTACTGATGACGGCATTGCCATTGTTTGGTTGAGTTATAACATTCATGGTAATGAATCATCATCAACTGAAGCTTCTATGCGCACCTTACACGCATTGGCTGATCCTAGCAATGAAAAAAGTAAGGAGTGGTTGAAGAATACAATAGTAATTATGGATCCATGTATTAATCCTGATGGAAGAGACCGATATGCAAATTATTATAACCAATATGGCAACAAGAATTACAATGCCAGCGGTGATGACATAGAGCATCATGAAGAATGGCCAGGAGGAAGAGCTAATCATTACCTGTTTGACTTAAATAGAGACTGGGCATGGCAAACACAAATTGAGTCCATGAACCGTTCTAAAATCTACCATACCTGGATGCCTCATATTCATGTTGATTATCATGAGCAAGGGTACAATAACCCTTACTATTTTGCGCCTGCTGCTAAGCCTTTACATGAAGTTATCACGCCTTGGCAAAAACAATTTCAGGTAACAATTGGGAAGAACCACGCTAAATATTTTGATAAAGAAGGCTGGCTTTATTTTACCAAAGAAAGTTTCGATTTACTATATCCAAGCTATGGTGATACCTATCCTACTTACAATGGAGCTATTGGTATGACATATGAGCAAGGTGGTGGAGGATACGGTGGTCTTGGCATAATCACTGAATATGGTGACACTTTAACTTTAAAGGACAGAATTGCGCATCATTATACTACCGGTCTTTCTACAGTTGAAATAGCCTCAAAAAATGCTGCCCAGCTTTCAGGAGAATTTAAAAGCTACTACGACCAAAACCTTAATAATCCTTTTGGAAAGTATAAGTCATATATCATTAAAAATGACAATCAAGATAAACTTGACAAGCTTACTGAGTTTTTAGACAAGAACTTCATTAAATATGGAGCTGTTGGATCATCAAAAAGCTTGAAAGGCTTTAGCTATAAAAATGGTAGTGAAGTTACGTTTTCAGTTGACTCTAAAGATTTGGTCATTAATACTTATCAACCTACATCAAGATTGATTACGGCCCTGTTTGAGCCAAAGGCAAAATTGCAGGATTCATTAACATATGACATTACCGCCTGGTCAATGCCGTATGCTTATGGCTTAGACGCTTATGCCACAACAGTTAAAGTAGACTACAATGGTGCATTTAAAAAGGAGGAAGTTAAAATAGCAGTTGAAGGCAAGCCATATGCATACGCTGCTAAATATAACAGTCTTGCAGATGTAAAATGGTTGGGTCACTTACTAAATTCTGGAGTAAATGTTAGAGTGGCTCAGCAAGCAATAACCGTTAATGGCAACAAGCTGGAACGAGGCAGTCTAATAATCACTAGAAGAAATAATGAAAATTTTTCTGGTGGACTAGACAGTTTTATGAGAACTACTGCTAAGCAGTATGGAATTGAATTATTAGGCTTGACAACCGGTTTTTCGGATAGTGGTGTAGATTTAGGATCGTCAAGCATCGCTAAAATAGAAAAACCTAATATCGCAGTTGTGGCGGGGCCTCAAACCAGATCTTTGAGTTATGGTGAAATTTGGCATTTTTTCGAGCGTCAGCTCGACTATCCTATCACTAGTATTGGCACTGATTATTTTAACAGGGTTGATCTTGATAAGTATAATGTGCTTATTGTGCCAAATGGCTACTACAGACTTTTTGATGAGAGCACCCTGAATAATGTAAGCGAATGGGTAAGCAGTGGAGGAAAACTCATAGTAATGGGTAATGCACTTAATTCATTCAAGAATAAGAGTGGTTTTGGCATCAAGGAGCACTTAGATGATAAAAAGGCAAAAGGAGACAAACCAACTACAGAGTCATTATTGAAGCCCTATGAATCTCTTGAAAGGGAAGGGTTAAAGAACTCCATATTTGGAGCCATATTTAAAATTAGACTGGATAATACTCATCCTTTGGCTTATGGCTATGGAACAGAGTATTATTCTTTGAAGACAGATGAGATGCGCTTAAGCTTTCTTGAAAACGGGTCTAACGTAGGCGTAATTAGAGGAAAAGCAGAGCCTGTTACTGGGTTTGCAGGATCTAAAGCATTAGATAATCTGGATGATAGCCTGGTCTTTGGTGTAGAACCAAAAGGTAGAGGGCAAGTCATCTATATGGTAGATAACCCATTGTTCAGAGGCTTCTGGGAGAATGGTAAGCTGCTGTTCTCCAATGCAGTGTTTATGGTGGGTAACTAAATACTAGGCATGATAGAAACAAAAAACCCTGACTATTTAGTCAGGGTTTTTTGTTTTATTGAAGTTCTATCTCTTCGCCAAACTTATTGAGTATCTGGAACTCAGTTACGGCTAAGGATGAATCCTGAATTAGTTTTATCCATTTGAAATAGCGCATAAACCATTTCAACCTTCTTGACATCGTGCCTTTGGTAAAGTAGGCATAGATAAAAGGATGCAGCACTACTGTTATCTCCTTTTCATTTTGCTGTGTTAGCAAGTGGTCAATATTTCTTTCAATCTGATCTGAGATGAGAATAGATGCGCTGATCTTACCAGTACCATTACAAGTAGGGCAAACCTCCTTAGTAGTGATGTTCATCTCTGGCCTTACTCGTTGACGCGTAATCTGCATCAATCCAAATTTGGATAGTGGCAGCACCGTAAATTTAGAACGGTCAGGAGCCATCTCATCCTTCATTACCTTATGGATGAGCTTCTTATTCTCCATCTTCTTCATGTCGATAAAATCGACAACGATGATACCTCCCATATCACGTAGCCTTAGCTGACGTGCTATTTCTTTAGCAGCCTCTATATTTACTGATACGGCAGTAGCTTCCTGTCCTTCTTCTTTGTTGGACTTGTTGCCACTGTTTACATCAATAACATGAAGTGCTTCAGTATGCTCTATGATAAGATAGCCACCACCTTTTAGACTTACTGATTGTCCAAATGCAGATTTGATCTGTTTTTCAACACCAAAAACCTCAAATATCTTAGCTTTTCCGTTGAATAGTTTTACAATCTTTTCCTTATCAGGAGCTATTTTGTTAATGTAGGTTTTTACCTCATCGAAGATGTCTTGATCATCAATATGAATATTATCAAACGATTCATTAAGGACATCTCTCAGTATGGTTGATGCTTTACCCATCTCGCCAATTACCCTATCTTTAGGTTTGGCAGTTTTTAGGGTTTGAGCACCATCAAGCCATAATTTTGTTAAATTTCTTAGGTCAGCATCAAGTTCTTTTACCTCTTTGCCTTCAGCAACGGTACGAATGATAACCCCAAAATTTTCAGGTTTGATAGACGAAACGAGACGTAATAGCCTCTTACGCTCTTCAGCACTAGTTATTTTTTTAGATACGTTTACTGTGTTCGAGAACGGAACCAGTACGAGGTATCTGCCCGGTATTGACAACTCACAAGATAGTCGTGGACCTTTTGTTGAAATAGGCTCTTTAACAACCTGAACAAGAATCTGCTGATTTTTAGAAAGAACATCAGAGATCTTTCCATGCTTATCTATTTCAGGTTGAATATGGAATTTATCCAGCTTGCCGGAGAAATCCTTTCTGTTTAAGGCTCTTTTAGTATAACTCTGAAGCGAATTAAAATTCGATCCTAAATCGAGGTAATGCAAAAAAGCATCTTTTTCATAGCCAATGTCTATGAAAGCAGCATTTAAACCCTGAACGACCTTACGGACAGTACCAAGGTAAATGTCTCCTACAGTAAACTTATTTCCATCTTCGTCATGATGGAATTCAACAAGACTTTTATCTTTTAAAAGGGCTATACGACATCCGTTTTGAGTTGAATTAATAATTAATTCGTTACTCAAAATACTTTTGTTTAAGTGAAAAAATGGATGCTATAGTAAGAACCTCCCGCTATTCAGCGGGAGAGAAAGATTACTTCTTCTTGTGTCTGTTCTTTCTTAATCTCTTCTTTCTCTTGTGAGTGGCGATCTTATGTCTTTTTCTTTTTTTACCGCAAGGCATAACTTTAATCTTTTTATCCCGGCTAAGCCGAAATGGTTAAACAATATTTTATTTATTCTATTTCACTTAGATATGAGTCAACCGTAGCTTGCACTGCGGGATCACTATCTAAAGATTTAACAAGTATAAACTGCTCTTTAGCCTTTTCTTTATTGCCGATTTCTAAATAACTCACACCTAAGAAAAACTGTGCCTGGGTGTTGTTAGGATAAAGCTGTGTGAGTTTAGAAAAACGCTCCACTGCTTTATCATGCTGTCCCGACTGCATTGAAAGAATCCCTAAATTGAACATAGCTTGCTCATTTTCAGGATCATTTTCAATGATTTCTCTAAGCATCATAATACCCTGCATAGGATTAGATGTACTCAGATAAGTCATTGCCAGTTTGTTTTTAGCTTCTAAGTTGTCGGGAGACTGTTCTAACACTTTATTGAAGTAAAACCTGGCTTTTTCACCAAGGGCCTCCTGTTTTTGCCTATCCATAGCAAAACCATAAGCATCATAATAAACATCTCCAGCTCTCAACCAATTGGCTTCACCGGGTGCTTTATCGGCAATAATTTCAATGAACTTGGCTGCACTATCAAACTTATTGGCCTCTATATACAGCCTGGCCAAAGAGTCTGCAAAGATAATACTTTTTTCTATATTTTCTGCAACCCTTATATTTTCCTTTAATTTATCCGCTTGCTCTTGAAGCTCTGGTTGAAGCTCATCTGAGTGGGCATCGCCACTCGGGGCTTCGGTTGAGGGGTTAGTTTCTGCTGACTCAATGCCATTTTTTTCATTATCAACTACTACCCGTGGAAGGCTAAATATAAGCACTACAAGTAGTGCAGCACTAAAAAATAAAATGATCCTCGTTCTAAGCATATCACCAAATTAGGGGGCAAAGATCGAAGATCACTTTAACAAAAGAAAATTAAGTCGGTAATTAAGCCTGAGTCTCTTTTACCTTCTTGCTCTTTTTAATTTTTTCTACAAAAACTTTTGAGGGCTTGAAACTTGGAATAAAATGCTCATCTATAACAATGGCAGTGTTTTTAGAAATATTTCTCGCAATTTTCTTCTTTCTCTTCTTGTTCACAAAACTGCCAAATCCTCTCACATAAATATTGTTACCATCAGCCATTGACCCTTTAACAATGTTAAAGAAAGCTTCGACAGTAACAGAAACATCCTCTTTTGGTATCCCAGTTTTATCCGCTATTTCGGAAATTACTTCTGCTTTAGTCACTAATTTATAATTTTGGTTAAGTCAAAAAAATGATCAACAAGAGCTAACTTGTTGCTAATGAGCAAATTTACTCCCTATAAACTCAATTAAAAATCAAATTTGTAAAAAAACTGACATGGTAATAATCACCCTTAAATTGAATAAACAATTTTGACAAAGGACTTTTTTAACACCCAAATTTTAGACTGGTACAGCCGAAATAAACGTGATTTACCATGGAGACAGACTAGAAATCCATACCATATATGGCTCTCAGAGATCATTTTGCAACAAACGAGGGTAAGTCAGGGCCTGCCTTATTACCTCAAGTTTGTAAACGAATATCCAACTGTTCATGATTTAGCTAACGCAGACGAAAGAGATGTTTTGCGTGTTTGGCAGGGGCTAGGTTATTACTCTAGGGCAAGAAACTTACATAAGAGTGCAAAAATAATTTCTGAAAATCATGATGGAAACTTCCCAAACACCTTCAAAGACCTCCTAAAACTACCTGGAATTGGAAATTATACGGCAGCAGCAATTGCCTCAATTGCCTTCAGCGAAAAGGTGGCTGTTGTAGACGGAAATGTTTACCGTGTACTCTCAAGAGTTTTTGGCATTGATGATGATATTTCTTCAGGCAAGGGTCAGAAAGTTTTTCAGGAAAAAGCCAATGAATTAATTTCAGAAAAGCATCCTGATGAGTTTAATCAAGCAATTATGGAGTTTGGAGCACTTCAATGTGTGCCAAAGAGCCCAGATTGCTCTTTATGCCCTTTTAGTGAAAATTGTTTCGCTCAGAAGAATGGTATGCAGCCTCAGCTTCCTGTTAAAATAAAAAAGGTGAAGGTTAGAAAGCGATATTTTAATTATATAGCATTTGAGATCGATGGGAAACTCGCACTTAAAGAAAGGAGAATCAGTGATATTTGGCGCGGATTATATGATTTCCATTTAATTGAAACGGAGCAAGCTCTGAATTGGGAAGAGTTATTAGGTGCCGATGTAATAGGTCTGATAAAAGAGGATATATATTCTGTTGATGAGAGTACAGAATACAAACACATTTTAACGCATCAACGAATATTTGCCAGGTTTTATACTATCAAACTAAAGAAAGGTGCTGATATCGGAATCTTAAAAGATTGTGGGTTAGCATTTTACACTTTAGATGAGGTTTTGGATTTGCCTAAACCAGTATTGGTTTCTACATATTTGAACGAAACCTTTTTTTAGCTAGTTTTATTAAAGATTATATAACTTTGCTGTTAATTAAAAAGTATTAGATATGTCTGGAGTAAATAAAGCAATAATAGTTGGAAGATTAGGCAAAGACCCTGAAGTGAGACATCTTGAAAATGGGGCCGCTGTTGCAAACTTTCCAGTTGCTACTTCTGAGACTTATAAAGATAGAAATAGCGGGGAGCGTAAAGAGCAAACCGAATGGCACAATGTTGTCTTATGGAGAGGGCTGGCAGAGATTGCTGAAAAGTACCTTAACAAAGGCGATATGGTGTATATAGAAGGCAAGCTAAGAACACGTTCTTGGGAAAAGGATGGTGTAACGCGTTATACAACTGAAATAGTTGGTGATAACATGACCATGCTTAGCCCTAAAGGATCTAACGAAGGTGGGCAACCATCATCAATGGGTGGTGCATCTTCAATGCCACAGCAACAAACGCAGAATACTGCCTCTACTCCAGCTGGAGATATAGCCTTGGAGGACGAATCGGATGATTTGCCCTTCTAATGTTGGACTAAAACCAAAATATTGGAAACAACCATAGACGAACCTCCCAGTCAGATACTTCTAGAAGTCTTATTTTCAGGACAGTCACTGTTCTACATCGTCAGCGGGATAATTTTGGTGATGCTACTTATCATATCAGCACTTATTAGTGGATCTGAGGTGGCATTCTTTTCTCTTACAGCTAAGGATATCAATCAGTGTAAGGAAAGTGAAGACCCTAAAGACCATAAGCTGGTAGACCTTATTAAGCGGCCTAAATTGCTGCTGGCTACAATTCTGATTATGAACAACTTTGTAAATGTTGCGGTAGTAACACTTGCAGCTTTTGTAGCGTGGGAGATAGTAGGAACTAGACAACTTGATATTGTTGCCACTTCAGTTTTAACTGCGCTTACAACAATCATATTACTGTTCTTTGGAGAGGTATTGCCTAAGCTATACGCAACACCAAACAATTTGAAGTTCTCAAAGACAACCGCACCGATGCTCAAAGTATTGGAGGTTATATTGAGACCGATTTCTGTTGTTTTAATGGCCTTGAGCAATATTATTGAGAGCAGATTTGAAAAGAAGGGTTATGACATTTCTGTAGAAGAACTTCATCATGCTTTGGAAATTACCACCACTAACGAAGAAACTACTGAAGAGGAAAAAGACATACTTCGTGGAATCGTAAACTTTGGAACACTTACTGTTAAGCAGGTGATGAAATCCAGAATGGATATCACTGCTTTCGATACTGAAATGGATTTCCATGATTTGATGGACAAAGTTAATAAATCAGGGTTTTCAAGAGTTCCTGTTTTTACAGAAACCATTGATAAAATTGATGGAATCTTATATATAAAAGACTTGCTGCCCTATATAGAGAAGGATGAAACTTTTGATTGGAAGAGCCTTCTGAGACAAGGATTCTTTGTCCCAGAGACAAAGAAGATAGACGCACTTTTAAGAGACTTTCAAGAAAAGCGCGTACACATGGCCATTGTGGTGGACGAGTATGGGGGAACCTCTGGTTTGATAACTTTAGAGGATATAATAGAAGAGATTGTTGGCGAAATCAATGATGAGTTTGATGATGATGACATTCCTTATGACCAGATAGATGATAATACGTACTTATTTGAAGGAAAGACAACACTGAATGATTTCTGTAAGATAACGGAGGAGTCACCCTCAACTTTTGAGAAAATAAAAGGAGAAAGTGAATCATTAGGAGGGTTGTTATTAGAGATTAATACTAAGTTGCCATCTGCTGGTGAAAAGATTTATTTTGATAAGTTCGTTTTCACTGTTGTGGCAGTGGATATGAAAAAAATCAAGAAGGTAAGAGTATTTATAAAGAAGGAAAATGAGCAAGAAGAAGCACAGGATTAATTATTTTTTATTACCCGTTTTCATTGTTTTATTCTTTGCTTGCCAGACAGAGTATCTACCGAAACCAAAAGGCTACAATAGATTCGATTTACCAAAGCATGAATATGTGTCTTTGCCTGATACCTTTCCTTACAAGTTTGAATTTTCTAAGCATGCTAAGTTGCTAAATGACACTTCATGGATATCGGAGCGCTTTTGGGTTGAACTTTATTACCCACAATACAAGGCTAATATTCACCTGACCTATAAGGTTGTCAGCAATAGCGACTCACTAAAAGAGTATTTGGATGATGCATATTTCCTTACGGCCAAGCATCAGATAAAGGCTTATGCCATTGATGAAAGTATCACTAAAACCCCTTCAGGTAAAACTGTAGTCTATGCAGAACTTGAAGGCGAAGTGCCAAGTCAGTTTCAGTTCTTCTCTACCGACTCAACATTAAATTTTTTAAGAGGAGCATTATACTTTAACACTCAAGTGAATAACGACTCTTTGAAACCTGCAATCGAATTTGTTAAGGTGGACATTGTGAATATGATGAACACATTGGAGTGGAGGTTTAAGGAGCCCAATACCTTATAATTTTTCTTTTTTTAGTTAGTTTGGGTCGTGAATAATTTTTTCGATACCAAAATTGAATTTCTTAAAGGTGTAGGTCCTACAAAAGGAACGCTCCTAAATAAGGAACTCAATATATTCACTTACGGAGACCTGATTCAGTACTACCCTTTCAGGTATGAAGATCGCACCAAGTTTCATAAAATAGCTGAAGCCAATGGCAGTATGCCATACATTCAATTAAAAGGTAAGCTTCGTCACTATGAGATGCTTGGGTCACCCAGAAAGCGAAGATTAGTAGCGCATCTGGTTGATGATACCGGAGAAATAGAATTAGTATGGTTTCAAGGCGCACAATGGGTACTCAAAAAGCTGCAACCGGGTGTGGAATATGTGGTTTTTGGCAAGCCCAACTTGTTTGGCTCAAAACTAAATATAGCTCATCCTGAAATAGAGTTGGCTACTAAGCAAAATGTAGAAACCTCCTATCTGCAGCCTGTCTATTCTACCACTGAAACGCTTAAACGCAAATACATTGACAGCAAGGGCATTTCAAAAATGCTGAGGACTTTGCTGGCAGAGGCGCTCAAAAGGTTAAAGGAAACTTTACCTGTTGCTTTACAGCAGCAGTATACACTAATGAGTAAACCAGCAGCCATTTCTAATATCCATTTTCCAGAAAATCAGGAATTATTATTCAAGGCGCAGTTTCGACTAAAGTTTGAGGAGCTTTTCTATGTTCAGATAAGGCTTTTAAAGCTTAAAATTGCTCGGATAGATAAATTCAGAGGCATCGTTTTTAACAATGCTGATTTACTCAATAGGTTTTATAATGAACATTTACCTTTTGATCTTACCAACGCTCAGAAGAAAGTAATTAAAGAAATCTATGCTGACCTACGCTCTGGAAAGCAAATGAACAGACTTTTGCAGGGTGATGTAGGAAGCGGTAAAACTATTGTAGCATTTATTTGCATGCTGATTGCTATAGGGTGTGACACCCAAGCTGCACTTATGGCGCCAACGGAAATTCTGGCCACTCAGCATTATCATGGGCTTAAAGATTTTGCTGATAAAATGGGCCTTAGAATAGCCTTGCTTACAGGATCCACCAAAAAAAGTGAACGTAGAATTATCCATGATTATCTGAAGTCAGGAGAGTTACACATTCTTGTAGGAACTCATGCTTTGTTGGAGGAGGTAGTGCAGTTCAAGAGGCTTGGACTGGCCATTGTTGATGAGCAGCATCGCTTTGGAGTGGCACAACGCTCAAGGTTGTGGCAAAAAAACGAGGGTCTTTTCCCACATGTTTTGGTGATGACTGCAACACCTATACCACGTACATTAGCCATGACCTTGTATGGTGATCTTGATATTTCCACCATAGACGAGCTTCCGGCAGGCCGAAAGCCAATCATGACAGTGCATCGTTATGATGCCAACAGATTAAAAGTGAACAGCTTTATCAAGGAGCAAATAGAGCTAGGAAGACAGGTTTATGTAGTATACCCTCTGATTGAAGAATCTGAAAAGTTGGACTTGAAGGACCTGATGGATGGTTATGAAAGTGTAGCTCGTGCATTTCCTGATGTTCCGTTAAGCATTGTCCATGGCAAGATGAAGCCAGATGCCAAGGAATATGAAATGCAGCGTTTTGTGAAAGGTGAAACTAAAATAATGGTGGCTACCACCGTGATTGAGGTGGGAGTAAATGTCCCTAATGCTTCTGTTATGATCATAGAAAATGCAGAGCGATTTGGGCTTGCGCAGCTTCACCAGCTCAGGGGTCGAGTGGGTCGAGGGGCAGACCAGTCTTATTGTATTCTCATCTCCGATTATAAGCTGTCAAAGGAAGCTCGCATTAGAATTGATACCATGGTGCGTACAAATAACGGTTTTGAAATAGCCGATACAGACCTGCAATTACGCGGCCCTGGTGATCTAATGGGCACCCAGCAAAGTGGTGTACTTGATTTACTTATAGCAGATCTTGGCAGAGATGGTAAAATTCTACAGGCTGCAAGAGGAGCAGCACAAGATATTTTAGATAAAGACCCCAATTTAAATAGCCCTGAAAATCAGAATATAAAGATACAGGTGGCTTCCATGAAAAAAACAGCTATTAATTGGAGTAGGATAAGTTAACTTATTCCAGAAGGCATCTTCAAGAACACTATGCAATAACGGATGCTCAATATTTTTTATATATTTGATATCATAGTAGTATTATTTTTTTAATTCATTCATAATCAACTACTCAGAAGTTCATTTCCATATGAAAACTGAAAACTAATGCCTATCTTAATCGATTAAAATGGTTCATATTATATAAAAAACTATAGTGTTGGCTCAAAATTTTAACTGATCATGATCCGCTCCTGGGTTTGTTTCTGATAAAATTTATTTACACGCTTTTAGTGAAACATGAAAATTGTCAAGTACAATCTGTCATTTCAAGGCTTAAATAAGAATATGTGCATTTTAAGATTTAATAAAAATGATAAGAATATATGAGGTATTTAACGGTAATCGTATAAACTGTGAATAGACTCTGAATGGTGATGAAAAAATTTCTCTTAACTTATTTATTTCTTGTGCCTTCGCTGATAGCAATTGGGCAAATCACATATAATGCTTCTACAATAACAGAGTTGAGAAGTGCCATTATATCGGCAAACTCAGATGGAGCTGTGAGTATTATTAACCTTTCTGGTGACTCCTATACAGTAGGGCGCTTTGGTAACGGCCCTGATGGTGGCGGTATTGCCTTTCCTGAGATTACAGAAAATTTTGACTTGATAATTAATGGCGATGAATCATCTATTACCCCAACTTCTACTGGAACCTATCGGCTTTTTTATGTGACTTCAACTGGAAGGTTGATCCTAAATAAACTGTTTTTGTATAATGGCCAGCCAGAAGATGATTATGCCGCTGGTGCTGTTTATAATGAGGGTTACTTAGAAGCCAATAATGTGTTGTTTGAAGGTCACCGGTCGGGAGGTAATGATGGAAATAATGCAGGGGCGATATACAATGAAGGAGATGCATATTTGAGGACATGTGAATTTGTATCCAATGTTGCTCAAGGCTTAGGTGGTTTAAGAGGTGGCGCTATTTTCAATACAGGCCTATCTAGTACGCTTACGGTAGAACAATGTACTTTTTATCAAAATTCAGCCATAGGAAGAGGCAGTGCTTTAGGGATAAATAATGGATCAGTTGATGTAATAAATTCTACTTTTTATGAAAACACAGATGAGGCGATATACCTGTCTGCAGGGCAATTGGTTTTAAATAGTTGTACAATTTCCAGAAATGAGGCTAACAATTTTGGGGGGGACAATGGCAGTGTAGTAAATGGTGGAGGAAGTCTTTTTCTTAGATTTAATATTATTGGACAAAATGAAACTTCAGGTGGTAGCCTGGTAATAACTGATCCTAATGTTTACGATATACAAGGCTCTTTTACAGATTTAGGTTTCAATGTCATTGGCCAATTTAATACTGGTTCCTTGGCTTCTACTTCTATTTCTGTAAGCTCTTTCTTTTTTGACTTTCCAAGCTTTGGGTATAATGGTTCTGGTTTCGTGAGGACTATTCCTATCCTGGCCAGCAGTCCGGCATTGGACTTTGTCCCGACCGGTCAAAGTGGCCTCCCGGGTTATGATCAACGGGGCTATGTGTATGAGGGGGCTGCTGCGGATGCCGGGGCGTATGAATTAAACGGTACAACAATTACTTCCATTGCTACAGGCAATTGGAGCGAAGATCGAATTTGGAGTAATAATGAAGGCCCATTTTCCTCCATACCCACCATCATAGGCACTAGTACTGTGGTGACGATGGATCAAAATGGATCAACAGGTGGTCTAACAATTGATGGAGGAGGTAACTTGAATGCGGGTACATTTAATTTAAGCATATCGGGTGATTTTAATGCTTCTACTTCCCCTTCAAATAGCCTCGCAAATTTATCGAATGCCAATATTTTCTTTAGCAATGTGGCTACCTACACTGACCCGGTTGGTCTGGATTTCGGTAATATAACTGTAAGCGGTACTTCACTTGATCTGGCTGATCCTCTTCGTGCTCGTTCTATGACGATCAATAGTACTAGGACATTAAATGCCAATGTCAATAATATTGAAATATTTGGCACAGGAGGAACAGTTTGGTCTCAATTGGGCACATTCAATCCGGGAGGGGCAGGCCAAACGGTCACTTTCACCGGAGCTGCACCTACGATCAACGGAACCAACTTTCAAAACCTGACCATCAATAGTTCAGGGACGGCCACAAGTCTAGCTAATTTGACCATGGTCGAACAGCTTGATGTAACTGCAGGCAGTTTTGTAGGTGGGGTGATCATTCAAACTAATGGAGATATAAATATCAACACATCAGGGAATGTCGATCAAGGCGATATGGACTCTCAAGGAGGCGACATCTCAGTGATTTCTTCTGCTGGTTCCATTTCTATAGGCGATGTTTCATCTAATACTGGTGCTATTACATTAAATGCGGCAGTTGATATTAATGGCGCTGGACAAAATGTTACAACCAGTGGAGGCGATCTTAATTTTAATGTCGGAGGAGACATATTCCTTAGTGGATTTGGTTCATCATCTGCAGGTAGTGGTGGAGATATAAACGCAGTAGTAGGTGGGGATATGACACTAACAACGGGTATTGGTGCAAGTGGAGGAGGTCCGGGTGCGGGTAATATCACCCTAAATATAACTGGATCATTATTAGCCACTGATGGTGATCTGAATATTACGGCCGAAGACCAAAGTGGAGGTAATTTGACACTTACTGCTTTTGATATTTCACCTACATTAGATTTGAGTTTTTCAGGTCCGGCAGGTGGTGGAGGAAGTGTATCTGTAACCACTATTGGTACCGCACCTGTAATTTTTTCTGATATAGACGTTTCTGGCGCTTCAGATTCTGGAGATATTGATCTTGTATTAGGTGGTGGATTTACCATTAATAGTAATATTAACATGTTTTCGGCTTTAAGTAATAGCTCTTTTACGGCTACTGCTAATGGGCCAGTTACAGTTCAAAACATAGATACAAGTGCTGATGGTAATGCAGGAGATATCTCAATCACAACCACTGGAGCTGTAATAGCCGGAGATTTAAGTGCCGATGGAGTGGGTACAGGTGGTATAATTAGTATTGATGCTGGAGGTGATATAACTGCCGGTGTAGTTAGTTCAACAATACTTTTTGGAGGAGGTAATGGAGGTAATGTAACCATCGGTTCAACGTCAGGAAGTGTTCAAACTACTTCAATTGCTACCAACAATGCTGGAGGCAGTGGTAATGGAGGTAATGTGACAATTAACGCTTCAGGAACAGTTACAGTCGGAACAGTTAACACATCATGTCCGGATATTGCTGGTTCATTAAATATAACCGCTGCAGGAGATGTAAGTTTGACTGGTTTTTCGGCTGGATCAGGTGGTGATGCAGGCACTTTAAATATTAGCTCAACTGGTGGTGATGTCACAATTACCAACGCTATTTCGCTTAGTGCACCTACTGATGGAGGTCAGATTGATATTACTGCAAATAATGGTTTGGTTACGGTTACAGACCTGACTTCATCATCATCATTTGCTGATGGACCAATTACTATAACAGCTGGTTCAATTAGTGCAGGCAATATTAATACAAATAATAACGTAAGGTTAGAAACCCTTTCAGGTAATCTTTCCGCAGGATCCATATCTACCAACGGGCAGGGAGCAGGTGATATTACTGTTATTTCTTCAGGAAACACCAGCCTTGGTTCTTTAACTGCAGATAGCTTTAATGGTCAAGGAGGAACTATACAAGTTACCAGTACTGGAAATATCATTTTGGGTAGTGCTAATTCAAGCTCGGGGGGTAATAACGGTGGTAATATCACCATATCAGCTAATGGAGATATCGATTCTCCTAATCCAAATATTTCAATTACTGCTTCAGGCCCAACTGGTTTTAATAATGGAGGCAGTATATCGATAACGAGTCAGGGGCAAATTTTAGACCCTCTAGCGTTAGATGCCTCAGGAGATGCAGGCGGTGGGTCAGTCAACATAAACTCGGCTAATTCTGTTATCATTAATACCCTAGATCTTAGTGCTCAATTTACCGGAGGGTCAATCATTGCCGATGTCGGTGGAGATCTTACTTTTAATGCAAATCTGGATTTAGAGCCAACAGATGCCCTAGGTAATGCAGGTAGTGCAACATTGACCATTGCAGGAGATTTAATCTTCGCCCCTACTTTTGGTATAGCGGCCTCAGCAACTCAAAATGCAGGAACAGTTGATATTACCGTAGGCAATAATGCATCAATTGGAGCTATTGAAATGTCCTCACAAGATACAAATGGAGGGACACTTAATATAACTTCTACGGCAGGACAGATTGTCTTTGATTACATCAACACGCAAAGCACCAACGCTGATGGGGGCGCCATTACACTTTCAGCCTTAACAAATGTTATTGGATCAGCTTCATTTACCAATCTCAATGGGAATAATGCGTCTATATCCACGGTCGGGGGAACTTCTTCTGGTTCGGTGTTTATAAGCCATAATGATGGCAACCCTCAAGATTTTGAAATTAGCCAAGGCGCGACTAGCAACGGCCTCTTCTCTAGTTTAGCAGCAGATCCTCTTGTTGCGTCTGATAATTTTTTGAATGCTACTGTTGTAGGAGGTAATTATACCTCTGGCGATACAAGGGTTGTTATCAGGTCTCCGGGGCCACCTTTCGTCACCACCTGGCAAACTACCTCACCCGGTGAGTTAATTACGATACCCACATTGGGTGGACCTTATTTATATGACGTAGACTGGGGAGATGGTAGTCCAGTGGAGACTGGTTTTACAGGAAATGCCCAACATAATTATGCTACCGCAGGTACTTATACAGTTTCTATATCTGGCACCTTCCCTCGTATTTACTTTGCCGATGGAGGAGATAAAGATAAGATAATGACTATCGAGCAATGGGGAAACATTGCCTGGACCAGTATGGGGCAGGCCTTTCAGGGTTGTTCTAATTTAACTTATAATGCTTCAGATGCACCAGATTTAAGTTTGGTTACAGACATATCTTTAATGTTTGCAGGAGCAACATCATTTAACGGTGATATAAGCACATGGAATACGACTGGAATGGTCTTCATGCTTGGAACATTTTCTGGCGCCACTGCTTTCAATCAAAATCTTTCAGGTTGGGATGTAAGTAGTGTTACTACTATGCAGGAACTGTTTAGTGGTGCCACTTCTTTTAACAACGGAGAGGCACCAGGTGCTTCTGGCTCACCACTTAGCTGGACCACCAGCAGTCTTCAAAATACAAATGCCATGTTCCTTGGAGCATCTTCATTTAACCAAAATGTTAGTTCATGGGATGTTTCAGGGGTAACGGATATGTTCCGAATGTTTGAAAGTGCCTCTATGTTTAATCAACCATTAAACACATGGGATGTTAGTTTAGTGACTTCTATGGGGGCAATGTTCAAGAATGCTACAGCTTTCAATCAACCTTTAAACTCAGCCACCTGGAATACGGCCAACGTGGTAAATTTCGGAGAGATGTTCTTTGGTACGTCAGCGTTTGATCAGCCGCTGGATAACAACTGGAGTCTTGCAAGTACGGTAAATTTGGTTCAAATGTTTGCGTTCGCCACCTCATTTAACCAGCCTCTGAATCAGTGGGGAGCAACAAAGCCAAGTAATGCGCCAATAGTTCTTATGTTTGAAGGTGCTTCGTCATTTAATCAACCTCTCTCCTCATGGGACGTGTCAAGTACTACTGACATGTTCGGGGTATTTAAAGATGCTGCAGCATTTGATCAAGATCTAGGGAGTTGGGATGTTACTGGAGTAACGGTTGCAGGTGCTTCCATGCAAGAAATGTTTGATAATTCAGGAATGTCATCTGCCAACTACGATGCCACTTTGCTAGGTTGGTCATCACAAACAATTCAGCCTAATATTACTTTAGGAGCAGCAGGTCTTTTATATTGTGATCCTACAGGCAGAGATATTCTAACAAATGCCACAAATAACTGGGCAATCAATGATAACGGTGCACTGGTTGATCCTGCTGCGGTGCCCCAAGCCAGTCAATTGACTATCTGTGATGGAGATTCATTTGATTTTAATATTGGCTCAGGCGTTCAAACGGGTTATACCTACAAATTATATAGCGCCTTTGTTGATTTAGGAAATAGAGGCAATGAAGTTGGAACTTGGACAGAAGGCACACCTTTATCTGCGGTTACCTTAACTGCGGGTAGTAACGGAATTGTAATTGGAGATAATTTATTAACGGTAGTCGCAGAAGATAACACAGTGACATGTGAAGCCATATTGGATATGTCACTTACAATTACTGTTAACCCATTGCCAACGGTTGTGATTGGTGGAGACGCCACTATTTGTGAAGGCGAGTCTACAGAC
>NZ_SMLV01000434.1 GCF_009711525.1 Fulvivirga lutimaris | reverse complement strand
ATTAAATCGAATGGTCGCTCAATTTCAATCTGCGCATAATTGATATTGTATTTTATCAAACCAAATCTTGCTAAGTCAATAAGCCAGAGATTATTGTCTAAACTTACCGTTGCCAACCCTGCATAGGATGAAATGTCCTTAATGTCATACCTATTGGCCGTAACGAGAAACCTGTCGAGAAAAGCATACTGCTGAAGTTGTTGGTAGAAAACGAAAATCTTAAGTGGATTCCAGGCTTCCAATACTCCAATTTCGCCCTTCTGTACAGGTGAGAAGCGGTCTGTTAGTTCTAACTGAGCATTATATTTATCAACGTTTCCACTTTCATCGCCAAGATAAACAGAACCCTGCCTGTCAATAGACACTTTATCTATATTGCTAACCTTTATGCTGTCAGTAACAATAAACTGCCCGGAGACATTAAAATGAATAGTTAAAAGTAATATGAATATTGGGCTAGCCTTCAAAGGTGAGTAGGTCAAATTTTTCACCGTCAAACACTCCGTAGGTATTAAAATTCACCCATTCTCCCAAATTGAAATAACGAGCATTGGCCTCACCTACTTCAAGGTTAAGCGGCAGATGTCTGTGCCCAAAAATGTAATAATCGTGATGCTCATCTTTTTCAACATCTTTGCTATACTGCCACAAAAACTCTCTATCTCCCAGAAATTTATCCTCTTCTTTCTTTTGATTGCTTACCCTGCTGCTTTGAGACCAACCCGTTGCCAGGCTAATACCCAAATTAGGATGTAATCTCGCAAACAGCCATTGCCAGAACTTGCCTTCAAAAATTCGTTTGAGAAATTTATATGTATGATCGCCAGGGCCAAGGCCATCCCCATGACCAATAAGAAACTTCTTATCACCGACAACCAACTGTCTTGGCTCACGGTACACTGGAATATCCAATTCTGTAGGAAAGTAATCAAACATCCACATGTCATGATTACCAGTAAAAAATATTATTGGTATGCCAGCATCTCTTAATTCAGCCAGCTTGCCCTGCAGGCGTATAAAGCCCTTTGGAATGGCATGCTTATACTCAAACCAGAAATCAAAAATATCACCCACCAAATAAATGGAATGAGCATCACTCCTAATGGAGTCTAACCATCTCACAATCCTTCTTTCCCGCTTAAGACTTTCCTCCTTATTGGGTGCTCCTAAATGAAAGTCAGATGCAAAATAAATCTTCTTGCCATTAAGTTTATCTACACTACCAAGGTTGTCGAATTTCATAACCACTAAAAATAAAAAAATCAGACGCTCACACGTCTGATTCTTATCAATTTATTTTATTGAGCTTATTTAGCATCTTCCTTATCAGAAGAATCAGTGCTTCCCGTTGAAGAACTATATGTTGCTTCAGGTTCTTGACTAACTTCTGTTTCTACTTCTTTAGCTGACTCCTTATCTTTAGCATTACCATTTGTATTGGTAAATGCCTGATAAGAGGTTTGTGCCTCATAAGGTCTTTTGCCAATTAACCTTTCTAAATCATTTTGGAATATAATTTCCTTTTCTAATAGCTCTTTAGCAATAACCTCAAGCTCAACTTTATGTTTGCTTAATAAAGCTTTGGTTCTCTCATATTCACCTTCTATTAATTTCCTCACCTCAGCATCAATAGTTTGTGATGTAGATTCAGAATAAGGCTTCGTGAAATTGTAATCGCTTTGTTTAGAATCATAAAATGAAACATTACCAATCTTATCATTCATTCCATAAACGGATACAATACTGTAAGCCATTTTAGTGACTCGTTCAAGGTCACTCAAAGCACCTGTAGATATCTTCCCAAAAATAATTTCCTCAGATGCCCTTCCACCTAATGCCATACACATTTCATCCAACAGCTGTTCTGTCTGATATAAGAACTGCTCTTTTGGCAGGTATTGAGCATACCCTAAAGCGGCAATTCCTCTTGGAACAATACTCACTTTTACCAAAGGGTCTGCATGCTCAAGGAACCATCCAGCTACAGCATGCCCTGCCTCATGATAAGCAACAATCTTTTTCTCCTCTGGAGATATAATCTTGCTCTTTTTCTCTAATCCACCGATAACTCTATCTATTGCATCCTGGAAATCCTGAAGGTCAACCGCCTCTTTATCTCTACGTGCTGCTATAAGTGCTGCTTCGTTACAAACATTAGCTATTTCAGCGCCTGCGAAACCTGGGGTTTGAGCTGACAACTTCTTAGGATCAACATCTTTAGCCATTTTCAAAGGCTTCAAGTGTACTTTAAAAATAGCTTCCCTACCAACAATATCTGGCTTATCAATACTTATTTGTCTATCAAAACGTCCTGGTCTCATTAAGGCCGAATCCAATACATCCGGGCGGTTAGTCGCTGCTAAAATGATAACACCTGAATCAGTCGAGAAACCATCCATTTCAACTAATAGAGAGTTTAAGGTATTTTCACGTTCATCATTAGAGCCTGGCATCTGACCTCTACCTCTTGATCTACCAATAGCGTCAATCTCATCTATAAAAACGATACATGGTGCCTTTTCTTTGGCTTGCTTAAATAAATCTCTTACTCTGGCAGCACCAACACCAACAAACATTTCAACAAAGTCAGAACCTGATAATGTGAAGAAAGGAACGCCAGCTTCACCTGCTACGGCTTTCGCTAATAACGTTTTACCAGTTCCGGGAGGGCCTATTAATAATGCACCCTTAGGTATTTTACCCCCAAGCTTAGTAAACTTGCTAGGCGTCTTTAAGAAGTCTACAATCTCCTTTACTTCTTCTTTAGCTTCATCTAATCCTGCTACGTTTCCAAAAGTGATCTTTACTTTATTCTCAGCATCAAATAATGCCGCCTTAGATTTACCAATATTAAATATCTGACCTCCAGGGCCTCCACCACCGGTCATTCTTCTCATTAAGAACCAGAACCCAAATAGTAGTAGTACTAAAAAGCCCCAATTCCACAACATGGTTGTGAAGTCTGATTTATCTTCTACCTCATAGTCCATTTGTTGGTCTTTTGGCAGTTTTTTCTGAAGCTCCTTATAGTTCTCAACGAAGCTATCTACAGAGGCTATTTTCAATTTGTAATGTGGCCCTTCCGTTACGCCAAAAGAGTTTTTGCTTTCCAGCTCTGATTTATACTTGGCATTATTTAGTGCTTCACCTTTTAATGTTATCTCAACATATTTTTGATTTGGCACCAGCACAACCCTGCTCACATCATTGCTCATCACCATGTTTTCAAACTTGGTCATAGTAATGATCACCAGATTATTGGCTCCATTGAAGTAGGTAATCCCAAAAATTAAAGCTATTAAAGCGGCAATTATCCAAACTTGATAGTTTGGTCTCTGAGGTTTGTTCGGTAATATTTTTTTCTTATCCGGCATCTCTTATTTGTTTCTCAATTCAACGTACAACGTTTCTTATAAAATTTAGTTTAGGCTTCAACCGACACAATGGTGGCATCACCCCATAACTTTTCTAATGAATAAAATTCTCTTTTGTCCTTTTTAAAGACGTGAGCCACTACATCGACATAATCAATAAGTAACCACTCTTTGTTAGTCTTTCCTTCTTGATGCCAAGGGTTTTGTTTGAGTGACTTGAAAACTACTTCATCTATAGATTCTGCAATAGCATCAAGCTGTGTGTCGGAAGATCCTGAGCATATGACAAAATAGTCTGCCACAGCATTTTTCACTTTCCTCAAATCCATTACAACAATATCTGAAGCTTTTTTTTCCTGCATCCCTTTTACCACCGCTTCACTTAACTTTTCGGAAGGAGTGAAATCCTTATTTACATCCATTCACTATCTTTGGTTAGACTTATCAAAATTACGAAAATACTTGTATAAAATTCTTGCCAAAACATTATTTGTAGGCAAAAAGCTCGTTTTCCTGCCATCTTGTCATTCAACAAATGAAGTAGCGAGTCAGATGCTAAAAGATGAAAAACTGCCGGAAGGCACTATTATCATTACTAACAACCAAACTGCCGGAAAAGGTCAGCGTGGAAATTCATGGGAAGCTCAGCCTGAGAAAAACCTGACATTTTCAATGATTTTGAGACCTCAATTTCTAGCGGCCAATCAGCAGTTTCAACTCAACATGGCTGTATCATTAGGTATCCTAGATTTCTTAAATCAATATAAAAAAGGTTTCATGGTCAAATGGCCTAACGACATCTATTATCATGAGCAGAAAATAGCAGGCATTCTAATACAAAATAACCTGAAAGCCAGTAATATAGAAACCAGTGTAGTAGGTATTGGCCTTAATATTAATCAGGAGAATTTTTCTCATCCCAAGGCTACTTCATTAAAACTTACTGCGTTAAAAGAATTGACATTACAAATGGCTCTTGAACAGCTGGGGAATTGCTTAGAATCAAGATACATACAGCTTAAAAAAGGCGATGCCGCTGCACTTAAAAATGAATATTTAAACCAAATGCTTGGTTTCTGTGAAGACCGGCTTTTTGAGGCTGATAAAATCTTCAATGGCAAGATTACCGGAATAGACAAAGACGGCCGATTAGAAATTGAAACAACTACTGGGCTTAGGTATTTTGCTTTTAAAGAAGTCGCATTTCTGTAATTTCTACCGCTAGTGGAAAAATGGAATAATCACCAGCGGCATTGGTTGCTTCGCTGAATATTTGATGGCATCTTTATTCAACTATTAAACCTAACATCATTATGAATAATTATACCAAGTCTGGCATGCTACTAGGCATGTTACTGTTTTTTTGCTTCACACTAAAAGCTCAGAAGGTTGATATGTCTGTTTTTAAAGGCATGACACCGAGAAGTATCGGCCCTGCCGGAATGAGTGGCCGTGTTACTGCCATTGATGCAGTGGACGATAATAAAGACATAATTTATGTTGGAACTGCCTCTGGCGGGTTGTGGAAATCAGTAAATGGTGGCATCAGCTTTAATCCTGTATTTGATAAGGAAAAGGTAATGTCAATTGGTGCCGTGGCGATTCAGCAAAATAACCCAGATGTAGTTTGGGCAGGTACCGGAGAAGGTAATCCAAGAAATAGTTTGAATGGTGGATTCGGAATCTATAAAAGCTATGATGGCGGAAAGTCATGGAAGCTCATGGGGCTTGAAAAGACGCGTCATATTCATAGAATTGTAATAGATCCGCTGAATCCAAATACCGTATATGTAGGTGCTATTGGTTCACCTTGGGGTGAGCATCCAGAAAGAGGTGTTTTTAAGACAACTGACGGTGGTGAAACCTGGACAAAAGTTCTATTTGTAGATAATAAAACAGGTGCGGCAGATTTAGTAATGGATCCAACAAATCCAAATAAGCTTTTTGCTGCTATGTGGGAGCATCGCAGAAAACCATGGACTTTTAAGTCAGGTGGACCAGGATCAGGATTATATGTTACTGTTGATGGCGGTAGAAACTGGAAAAAACTTTCGGAAGAGGATGGCTTACCCAAAGGAGATTTAGGAAGAATAGGAGTGGCTGTGGCTCCCAGTAATCCAAATAGAGTTTATGCTCTAATAGAATCTAGTAAAAACGGATTGTATCGTTCTGATGATGGTGGCTATACGTGGTCTTTAATGTCAAATAAAGGCAATGAAATTGGTAATCGACCTTTCTACTATTCTGAAGTATATGTTGACCCTATCAATGACAATAGACTGTACACTATTTTCACCTATGTGAATGTAAGTAATGATGGCGGCAAGAACTTCTCACAGTTGATGGATGCTTATGGTACTAATAAAGGTGTTCACCCTGACCATCACTCATTTTATGTAAATCCAAAAGATCCTAATTTCATCATTGAAGGTAATGATGGTGGACTTAATATTTCCAGAGACAGAGGCGTTTCATGGCGTTTTGTTGAAAACCTTCCTTTAGCTCAGTTCTACCATATCAATGTAGATATGGAATATCCATACAATGTTTATGGTGGTATGCAGGATAATGGTTCATGGGCTGGCCCCGCATATGTTTGGAAATCTCAGGGAATAAGAAACTCATACTGGCAGGAGATCTCTTTTGGAGATGGCTTTGATGTTGTTCCAGACCCTGACAACTCTAGGTATGGTTATACCATGTCTCAAGAAGGTTCGCTTTCTATATATGATAGGGAAACTGGGCACAATAGATATGCACAACCAACACATCCTGATGCTGACATGAGGTTGAGGTTTAACTGGAATGCTGCAATAGCGCAAGATCCATTTAATAACTCAACTGTTTATTATGGAAGCCAGTTTGTGCATAAGAGTACCAACAAAGGAAAAACTTGGAAAGTCATCTCTCCGGATTTGACAACTAACGACCCTGAGAAACAAAAACAATATGAAAGTGGTGGCTTAACTATGGATGCCACTGGTGCAGAAAATAATACCACCATATTGGCAATAGCCCCTAGCCCGGTTCAAAAGGACATTATTTGGGTAGGAACAGATGATGGGTATGTACAAATAACCAGAGACGGAGGAAAGTCATGGTCTAATGTCACTTCTAAAATTACAGGTATGCCGAAAGCTGGATGGGTAGCTCAAATAACTGCATCTACCTATAATGCTGGTGAAGCATTTGTAATAGTCAATAACTACAGAAACTTTGATTATAAACCTTATTTATTTCACACAACAGACTTTGGTAATACCTGGACAAATATGGTGAGTGAAGGCCAGGTTTGGAATTACACCTTGTCATTTATACAAGATCCATTAGAGCCTAAATTAATGTTCTTAGGATCTGAAGGAGGTTTATATGTGAGTTTCGATGCAGGCTCTAACTGGAATAAATGGGAAGAAGGATATTCTAGTGTACCGACCATGGATATGGCCATCCACCCAAGAGAACACGACCTTGTAATAGGCACTTACGGAAGAGCAGCCTATGTTTTGGATGATATCAGACCATTAAGAGCCATTGCTAAGCAAGGTACTAATTCAGTTAAAAGCACTCTGGATCTTTATGATGCTCCTGATGCCTTTATTACTTTAAATCAGCAACCTTCAGGAACGCGCTTTGGTGCCGATGCAATATTCAATGGTGAGAATAGAAGCCGTGGCGCAATGATAACCTATTTGGTAAATAAGCCTGAGAAGAAAAAGAAAGATGCTAAACCAGAAGAAACTAAGGGTAAAAAGGGTAAGAAAAATAAAGCACCAGAGATTAAGACTGAGGATGTAAAAAAAGACGAAGTAAAGTATGACTCTGTAATCCTTACCATATATAATTCAGAGAATAAACTTATCAGAACTTTAAAGTCTGAAGCTCCAAAAGAAAACGGTGTGCACAGAATGTACTGGAGGTTAGATGAAAAAGGAGTTGACGGACCATCAAGACGAGCACCAAGAAAAGATGCCCCTGAAAGATCAGGATCAACAGTGCTGCCTGGGCAGTACAAACTTAAAATGACTTTTGGTGATAAAGAGGATTCCACAATGATTACAGTAAAATTCGACCCAAGGGTTAAGGTGACCAATGCCACTCTTAAAGCTCAATATGATTTTGATAAGAAGATAGAAGCTAGTTATGAGAAAGCAGGAAAAGCGACCACTAGGCTGGCTGAATCAAAAGAAATACTTGAAGACTTTACCAAAAGGATGAAAGAAAAGGATGAAGATGGATTTAAAGAGCTTATTGATAAGAGTAAAGCTGCTATGGATTCTATTAATGCCCTTTTTGAGCCTTTCGTTGGTAAAGACAACACTGGAAAGCAAGGTATCATTGGTGAGAAAAAACCTTCAATTCAAGATAGAATAAGAAGTGTATCAAGATATGCTGGTAGTGCGCTTTATGAGCCAGGTGAAACTGAAAATAGATTATTAGAGCAGGCTAACTTAAAGTTAGACGAGGCTGTAAAAAAAGTAGATGCCTTCTTTAAAACTGAATGGAAGCCACTCAGAGAAGAGCTTGAAAAAGCTGACCTCTCTCCATTCAAGGAATACGAGCCGTTGGACAATTAAATAATCAAGTTCAAATGAATTAAGCCCTTTCCGATCTCGGTAAGGGCTTTTTTGTATCTTGGCACAATGGATTATCACAAAATTTTGGCAGAAATAAATGAAGAGGTGTCACACCTTATTGGTAAAGGTAAAGTGGCCGACTATATTCCTGAATTAGCTAAAGTAAAAAAGGATAAGTTCGCCATATATCTACTTACCCTTGATGGAAAATCTTATGAGACCGGTAACTCGCAGGAATTGTTCTCAATACAAAGTATTTCTAAGGTGTTTATGCTGGCGCTGATGATTTCTAAAATTGGTAAGCGCGTTTATAAGCGCGTAGATGTTGAGCCATCAGGAGACCCATTCAACTCACTTGTTCAGCTCGAGCATGAAAATGGAATACCAAGAAACCCATTTATCAACTCTGGTGCCCTGGTTATTACAGACATGATGCTAAGCCATTTCGAAAACCCAAAAGAAGAAATGCTCCGATTCGTCAGGTCAT
Source organism: Fulvivirga lutimaris (assembly GCF_009711525.1). Classification (GTDB taxonomy): domain Bacteria; phylum Bacteroidota; class Bacteroidia; order Cytophagales; family Cyclobacteriaceae; genus Fulvivirga; species Fulvivirga lutimaris. Next base: position 66,340 of record NZ_SMLV01000434.1, on the reverse strand, counting down.
TAGCTGGTGATGATAAAATATTTTATAATGAAGCTGTGGCTCAATCAGAGCTGCGAACAGGTTTTAAAAATGCTGCCATGGTAAACCTGATGAAGTCATTCGGGAATATCAAAAACGAAATTGAAGATGTACTAGAGTTGTATTGCTATTGCTGCAGTATTGAAATGTCCTGTTGTCAGCTGGCCAAAGCATTCAGAGTTTTTGCGAATCATGGTAAAGGAGTGGTAGATACCCGTCAATACATTTCAAAAAGTCAGTTTAAAAGAATAACCGCAATTATGCTTACCTGCGGCTTTTATGATGAAGCTGGGGAGTTTGCCTTTCAGGTTGGGCTTCCAGGAAAAAGTGGTGTTGGGGGCGGAATAGCGGCTATAATGCCTGGTGATTACAGTATTGTTGTTTGGAGCCCAGGACTGAATGAAAATGGAAATTCTTTAGTTGGGATGAAAGCACTTGAACTATTTACCACGAAAACAGGAAGTTCGATTTTTTGAGTTTGTATAAAATAAGGCTAAAAAAAGAAGTGCTCCGGTCAAGAGCACTTCCAAGGTCAAAAACTCAAAATAAATAGGATAAGTTCTCAAGTTATCCCAATAACAACACTGCTAATATAACATAATTTTCTAAAAAAGGTTTTTCAGATGTAAGCTTTTATCATAAAAAATCCACATTTCTTTAAAAGCTCTATTAAACCATTGTTAAAACATTAATTAAATCCATCAATTGATGTAATGTTTAACTTAAATCATAGCTACTAGAGTTGCTATTAGTCCATTTTTGTCAAGAGACTGTAGCCCTGAAGCTTACCATTTTTCTTATAATTCTCGGATTTTACCATTCCCACATCTTTAGCAATCCAGTCTACACCAGAAGTTTCCATAGACATTATAGACTTAGTATTGATTGTATAAGTAATCTTATAACAGTCAAACGTGCCGGCAGGAGTTGTAATAGATTCTTTAGCCTCAACCTTCCTATTGGTAATATTAACTTCCATTTTAAAAGGTATACTTCCACTCAATTTGAGAGAAGCATCATTAAGTGACATTCCCACACTAAGATCTGACGGTATCTCCAAATTCTCAGTTTCAATGGTCATATCCATGTCTTTAAAAGCCTGCATAGTCTCTTCAGGAAAGAATCTATCCATATCCAGTTTGATAACACCATTCTCACAACTGGCCTCAATATCTTTATCGATTACCAGTTCATCCTTCTTATCATAGCTCTTCATATTCATTTCAGCCTTCCAACCATTGCTAAGGTCTTCCATTGATTTAATGGTGTTTACCTGTCTTCCTGTGACTTTATCTTTTGCGGAATAGTTAGTTATTTCCCAGCTGGCCCCTTCTTTAAAATTATAATATGGATTACACTGTGCATAAACTCCAACAGCGTACGCCATCACGAACATGAATAATAGTATCTTTTTCATATAGTTTGGTGGTTTTTCACTAAAGTTAACATACTGACAGCGGAACTTGCAAGAATGTTTAACTAAATCAGCAAACAGTGTTCGATTACGAACAATATTGTGCATTTTAGTACATGTTATAAGTCAAAAACAGTGTTTCCATAACCTGGGCGACTTGGCATTATTTTTAGCATAAGAGGAGTAACCTAAACAAATAACTTGTGGAGAAAGAAATCGGCAAGATCCTAATGATCGATGATGATGAGGATGTATTATTGGCAGCCAAGCTGCTTTTAAAAAAACACGCTCATCAGGTAATTATTGAAAAAAACCCAAAGAAGATCCCTTTCCTTCTTAATAATGATACTTATGATGTGATTTTACTGGATATGAATTTTAGTAAAGACATTACCAGTGGTAAAGAGGGGTATTTTTGGCTAAGCCAAATACTGGAACATGACCCAGATGCAGTGGTAATATTAATAACCGCTTTTGGTGATGTAGAAATGGCTGTAAAGGCACTTAAAGAAGGGGCCACTGATTTTGTGCTTAAACCATGGCAGAATGAAAAGCTTCTTGCCACCGTGTCCACAGCTATAAAATTAAAGCACTCGTACAAAGAAGTTGACAAACTTAAGAAGGCTAAGGAACAGCTAGAAGCTGACCTTAACCAGCCTTTTAAAGACATTATAGGTACTAGTTCTTCCATTAAGGAAGTATTTAACCTTATAGAAAAAGTGGCGAAGACTGATGCCAACGTCCTCATCTTAGGTGAGAACGGAACCGGTAAAGAATTGGTGGCGCGAGCCATACACCAAAGGTCTTTGCGTAAAGATCAAAGTTTTATAGGGGTAGATATGGGAGCAATTACCCAAACCCTATTTGAAAGTGAGTTGTTTGGTCATAAAAAAGGATCTTTTACTGATGCTAAAGACGATCGTGCAGGAAGGTTTGAACTTGCCAATAACGGAACATTATTTTTAGATGAGATAGGAAATTTAAGTATGCCATTGCAGTCGAAGTTATTAACTGTTCTTCAAAATAGAGAAGTTACAAGAATAGGTTCCAATACTTCAATCCCCATTGACATTCGTCTGGTATGTGCCACCAACATGAACGTGCATGATATGGTGAACGATGGCACATTCAGGCAAGATTTATTATACAGAATTAATACGGTTGAAATAAAACTTCCCCCCTTGAGAGACAGGCTGGAAGATATTCCTTTATTAGCCAGTCATTTTCTGACCAGCTATACTAAAAAATACAGGAAGGACATCATGAAAATTTCGCCTGATGCTATAACCAGTCTTCAAAAATATCAATGGCCAGGTAATATAAGAGAGCTGCAGCATGCTATAGAAAGAGCAGTAATTATGAGTGACAATCAAACGCTTGAGGTTAATGACTTTTTATTTCTTAAAGGTGGACAAAGCTCAAATGATGATGTAATTACTGACAACCTTAACCTTGATGATGTAGAAAGAAATGTTATCAAAAGAGCCATCAATATTCATGATGGCAATATATCTAAAGCAGCTAAGGAGTTAGGCCTTACACGTGCTTCTCTATACCGCAGGCTAGAAAAGCATGGACTTTAGTAATGTAAAAACAGCTGTGCTTTTTAGAGTAGGTGCTTTATTAGTAACCATCTTTTCTCTGGCGTTTCTTATTGCCTCGGACGGATACATAGTTACAGAGCTTATTCTACTCATCTTACTCGGGCTGCAGGTCATTTCACTAATTAAGTATGTACAGCGCGGCAATGAGGATATTCTTGAATTTCTTGAGTCAATCGAGAATGATGACATCACGCATAGATATAAGACTGACTTTGACAACCCTGAATTAAACAGGTTAAATGCAGCATTAAATAACGTACTTAATAACCTTCACGAAGCCAGAAAGGAGAAAGAGGCCGATTATCAGTACCTTAAAAATATTGTTCAACACATCGGTATTGGCCTTATTACCTTTGATAAAAAGGGCAAGATTCAAATTATTAATACTGCTGCAAAAAAGTTGCTGAAGGTAAGCCAACTTGAGAATATCAGCGACCTTAAAACACTCAATGAGAATCTGGTTGACATCATTATTAGGTTAAGAACCGGTGGTCGCGATCTCATTAGAATGGAAATTGGTGGTGATATTGTTCAGCTGGCCATTTATGCTATTGAGCTTACTTTACGAGGCAAAATGTATAAGCTCATTTCCATTCAAAATATTCAAAATGAGCTTGAAGAAAAAGAGATGGAAGCATGGCAAAACCTTGTTCGTGTCTTGACTCATGAAATCATGAACTCCGTGACCCCGATCAGCTCTTTGGCAAACACTGTAGAAGATGAATTGAAACATCAGTTGAGCAATGATCAGGAAATAAATGCCATTAGTAATGAAGACGTTGAAGACTTGCATCTGGCAGTACAAACTATCAAAAAGAGAAGCCAGGGGCTCATTAGGTTTGTTCAGGACTTTAGAAACCTGACGCATATACCAAAACCTAAAATTGCAGAGATTGGCGTAAAGCCATTGTTGGTGGAAATGCTAATGTTATTGAAAAAAGAAATTGAATCTAATGATGTAAAGGCATCAATTAATGTAGACCCGCCTTCAATGACCATAAATGCCGATAAAGAATTAATAGAGCAGGTATTGATTAACCTGATAAAAAATGCTACACAAGCCTTTGATGAGCAAACGAACAAACTGGTAGAAGTAAAGGCATATTTTGATGAGAAGAGCAGGCCCATAATATCTGTAAAAGATAATGGCAATGGCATTGATGATGAGGCACTTCAGAAAATCTTTATTCCGTTTTTTACTACTAAAAAGAGTGGCTCGGGTATAGGTCTAAGTTTATCGCGTCAAATCATGAGGCAGCATCAGGGCATGCTCGGAGTAAAATCGAAAGTAGATGAAGGGACAGAGTTCTTTTTGCGATTTTAATTTATTTCATAGATTTACGGATTGCTAGAGCAAAAAAGAACCCCAATGGATATAAACGATAAAATCACCAAAATACTAGTTGATAAATTAGGTATTGCTGAAACGGAAGTTACTCCTGATGCCAATTTTGTCAAAGATCTAGGAATAGATTCTTTAGATTATGCTGAATTGGTGATGGAGTTCGAACAGACTTTCAATATTAGAATACCTGATGAAGATGCAGAGAAACTGCAAACCATGACTCAGGCTGTTGCTTATATCAGCGAGAAGATGGGCTAAGCCTCTACCAACATCGCATTTTCTATTTCCGCATGAAACTCAGGGCAACAAGCCTTTATTTCAGTCCTTAATGCAGAAAATTTTGAGGTATTGACATGTAGTACTACCTCACTTTCAGCAGTACACTTATTGCATTTCAAAGACTCAATATCCTTCATTAGTCCATCACAAAGATGACCAACGACACTTGCTTCCCCTGCTGTGATTATGTCGCTATTAATGTTAACAGATACTTTCATAACCTCTTCTTATTTTGAACTCTGTAAAAGTTATCTCTATATCCAAAAATTAAGCCAAAGGTCACCATTTACCTTTCAAAAGTTGATGGCGACTCATAGTAACTGCAAAGTTTAACGCCTTTTTCCAATTCATATTTACTAAAAGTGGCTGTTTTTTTACCTTTCTCACCAATCATCGCCCAGCCATTCCGAGGCTCATCCCAGACAATCATTCTTTTTTCAGTACCGAAAAGGAGAATATCAGCCTCATAAACCTCTGTTTTGCTTTTATCATAATGCCCGGTAAACTGCAGAAGGACATGGTCTTTCTTATAAAGCACTCCCTTTTCACAATCTATCTGATTTAAGCGCATCATTAGTTGAGTTTCCTTATTCCAGGCTTTGAATTTGAACTGGCGATCCATAAGCTAAAAGTAGCTCTGCGAATGTTAATTTGAAACATATATCTTTCGGATATTCTCCTATTGTCCTGATTTAAAGGTTAATTTTGCCTAATAAATCTTTACAGCATGTCCTTTACCTCTCTTAAGTTGCCTGTCCCTCTTTCTAAGGGCATTGAAAAAGATCATTACAAAAAACCCTATCCGATTCAGGAAAAAGCAATTCCGGCCATAATTGATGGGAATGATGTGTTAGCAATTGCTAAGACTGGCTCTGGGAAAACAGCCAGTTATGTTCTTCCAATATTAGTTAAGGAAGCAGATAGAAAAACCACAAGAAATAGATTTGTTACAAGTCTAATATTAGTGCCGACCCGTGAACTGGCCAATCAAGTATTAGAAGTCTTCTTACAATTCAGCCCTTATCTTAACCATCCACCAAAAGCAATGGCCGTTTTTGGAGGTGCCTCCATTAACCCACAAATGAAAAAAATGATAGGCACTCAAATTCTGATAGCAACACCAGGAAGGTTAATAGAGCTGGCTGATAAAAATGCCGTACACCTTGATGATGTTAAAACACTCGTACTTGATGAAGCCGATAAAATGCTCAACATGGGTTTCAGAAAAGAGTTGGATCAAATACTTACTCTTCTACCAAAGAGAAGGCAAAATCTACTTTTTTCTGCTACACTTAGCAATGACATAAAGTCGATGGATCGGTTGATTCTCAGTAATCCAATCACTATCAAGATTGAGGAAAAAGAAGCTACTGTTGATCTTATTAAGCAATCGGCATATAAAGTAACAGAAGAAAGAAAGGGACCGTTTTTAAGATATTTAATTAAGCATCTGGAACTTAAGCAGGTCATGGTATTTACCTCGTCCATTCACAAGGCAGATAGTGTAGCTGAGAAATTGAATAAGAATGGTATTCATGCCAAAGCGATTCACGGTAAAAAAAGCCAGTTTGCCAGAATAGAGGGACTTAAAAATTTCAAAAGTGGTAAGCTGCCTGTACTTGTTACCACAGACCTCCTATCGAGAGGGATTGATATAGAATTTCTACCTCATGTTATTAATTATGAGTTACCAAGATCTCCAAAGGACTTCATCCATAGAATTGGAAGAACTGGAAGGGCAGAAAATCCTGGTGAAGCAATTTCTCTTATCACCGAAAAAGAAGATCATCATTTTCAGGTCATTATGAAGAAAATGAAAAGATCCATTGAACTTCAGGAAACCGAATCAATTAACCTGCATGGATATTAAGATTCTAAATTCATCGGATTATATAATGACATCGTGGTCTGGAGGAACAACCACACAATTATACATCGACCCTATTGAAACTCAGTTTAAGAACAATGACTATAACTTCAGGTTAAGTATTGCTACTGTTGAAATTGAAGAATCAATTTTTACTAAACTCCCCGGAGTTAGTCGTACGCTCATGGTTTTAGATGGTGAAATAACACTCACTCATGACGGGCATCATCAAAAGGACCTGAAGAAATTTGACAGTGATCGGTTTTCGGGCGACTGGACCACAAAATGTCTAGGTACCTGCAGAGATTTTAATTTAATGACGCGAGGCCGAACTTTAGGCACTCTTACTCCCATTACTTTTGAAGGATCAAAAAGTGTAAAGCTTAACTCGAGTAATCAGCTTACGTTCTTCTATTTAAATAAAGGAATGGCCACTGTCCAGATTGATAAAGAGCATCAGCTGAACCAAAATGAATTAATAGTAATACAGGAAGCACCTGAATCAGAAATCACTATTTGTTCTAACAGGTTGACAGAAATTATTCGGATAGATATCAAATAAAATTTATTAGAAGTATTATGATGCTAAATTCATTTCTTTATATTTACTTTGTATTTCAAAGTACTTTCTATGGATCAACAAAAATATATTGATGACTTAAAGGAAATCAAGTCAATCATGAGCCGATCTTCAAGGCTAATTTCCCTAAGTGGATTGGCGGGTGTATTTGCAGGGATTTTTGCTCTTGCAGGAGCATATTTGGCATATACTACAGTTTATACCGATCAAAATTATTTAGGATATAGAGTGGCTGTATTAAATAATGAAACTATTATCAGCCTATTGTCCATTGCTATTGGCACCTTAATTCTATCAATTGGTGCAGGTGTTTTCTTCACCACTCGCAGAGCCAAAAAGACTAATGAAAAGCTTTGGGATCATCAGACAAAAAGGCTTTTGGTCAATCTCTTTATACCTTTAGTTACTGGTGGCATAATGAGCCTGATACTTCTAATGAAGGGCTATATAGGAATTGTAGCTCCTCTAACACTCATCTTTTATGGGCTTGCACTTGTAAATGCAAGTAAGTATACATTAGATGAAATTAGAAGCCTTGGACTACTAGAAATTGCACTAGGGCTGTTCGCTACTTATTTTATAGGATATGGACTGATATTCTGGAGCATAGGGTTTGGTATATTGCACATCGTTTATGGTTTGGTGATGCACAGAAAGTATGAGTCGTGAAGGAAATACTCAAAGATTTAAATAAAGCATTTGAAAATAAGGTAAGGCTGGGCATCATGTCGGCACTGGTCGTTAATGATTATCTGGATTTTAACACCCTTAAAGAGCTACTTGATGTAACGGACGGTAACCTGGCCAGCCACCTTAAGTCTTTAGAAAAAAGTAAGTACATCAGCTTTAAAAAGGAGTTTTTAGACCGAAAACCAAATACTAAATATGCTGCTACCGATGAAGGAAAGGATGCATTTGTCAAACACATAAAAGCAATAGAACAACTACTCAAATAAATTTTTTTACCCTTTTACTTTGAAATACAAAGTACTTTTAAATAAAACAAACAATGGAAGAACAAAACACCACTTTCGAAAAAGTTAACAGTTGGGTGAAGCACTCAATCATGTTAAAACTAGCCACAATCACTATACTGATGTTGCTGCTACTCATCCCTACCTCAATGATTACTTCTGTCATTTATGAGAGAGAAAGTCTGAGCTTAGAAGCTATGAATGAAGTCAGTAGCAAGTGGGGTGGACAGCAAATCATTACAGGCCCAATTCTGACCATTCCGTTGGTATACGAATACTTTGATAAGGAAAAAAATACTACCTATCAAAATCAGGTTAATTGGTATATACTACCTGAAGAGCTGAATATCAAAGGTGATGTAACCCCAGAAAAGCTTAAAAGGGGCATATATGAAATCGCTGTTTACAAATCAGATTTGAAGCTTTCAGGAAAATTCAATTTCGAAAAGACCTTCGATCAAATCAACCTTAAACAAATTAAATTTAATCAGGCCTTTATAACTATAGGTATAAAAGATTTGAGGGGTATCAAGGATCATATCAACTTCAACTGGAACAAAGAAGAGCTTACTGTAAAGCCAGGCTCAAAAATATCAGATGTGGTATATGCCGGTATGACCATCAACGTCCCGAATGTTGAAGAATACATAAATACCGACATTCCATTTGACTATACTTTGAAGCTTCAGGGTAGTCAGAACATGTCATTTATTCCCTTGGGTAGTACAACCAATGTCAATCTACAATCGAACTGGGATACCCCAAGCTTTGATGGCAGCTTCTTGCCTGACAATAGAGAAGTAACGGAAGCTGGCTTCACTGCAGATTGGAAAATATTGAACCTTAACAGAAATTTTCCACAGTCATGGACGCAGGGAGAAATAAAAGTACCATTGGAATCATCTCTATTCGGAGTAAATTTTTTGATGCCAATGGACGATTATCAAAAGTCCACCCGATCAGCAAAATACGCGGTCATGACTATTGCACTAACTTTCCTGATCTTCTTTCTGGTGGAAGTACTCAATGGCAAAAAGATCCACCCCTTCCAATATGCACTGGTTGGTTTAGCATTATGTCTTTTCTACATACTGTTGGTCTCCATCTCCGAGCACTCCAACTTCAATTTCGCCTATGGCTTATCAGCTGCTGGTATTGTAAGCATGATCACGCTTTATTCAATGAGTGTATTTAAGGCCAAAAAACTAACGCTGCTTTTAGTTACTACCTTATCAGGTATTTATGGTTTCTTATTTGTCACCCTACAGCTGGCTGACTATGCATTATTAATGGGAAGCATCGGCTTAACCGTAATTCTGGCAGCAACCATGTATTTCACTAGAAATATCAACTGGTATAAATTAAATATCGAAACTGAATAAATTTTTGATCATGACATCATCATTAAAATTCGAAAATGTAGTAAGTGCCCTATTTGGCACTTACATCTTTACTCATGGAATTCTGAACATGCTTCGCGGTAACGATTTTGAATTTGGAATAGCATTGATCATTGCTTCTTTAATTTTCTTTTCTCCTATTGATGCACTGACAAGAAAATGGTCAGGAATAAATATTCATTACATATTTAAGATCATATTAGCGCTTATACTTGCTTGGGTTACACTGGCAGTTGGTGCAGTTAATGAGGGCTATTATCCGGAGATAACAGGTTAATTTTTAACCAAAATAAATTTTGATTCGTAGAAATAGGGTATCTCTCCAATGGAGATACCCTATTTTCATTAAATTCATGTCATGGCTTACAATGAGTATTTACAAGAACGCATAGAACGCATCTTCACAGAAAGAAAGGCGCCTTTCTTCGGAAAGAAAATGATGGGTGGCTATGTATTTATGGTAGATGAGAAAATGTGTGTTGGTTTACTGGTTGACAAAAAAACAAATGAAGACTTGCTGATGGCACGCATTGGTGAAGAGGCCATGGAAGAAGCATTCACCAAAACTGGTTGCGCGCCAATGGATTTCACAGGAAGGCCTATGAAAGGCTTTGTCTTTGTGAAGCCAGAAGGCTTTGATATGGACGAAGACCTTGAATATTGGATAGACCTTGCCCTAGACTTCAATCCGAAAGCCAAAAAGAGCAAGAAGTAGTAGTGGTCTACTCCACTCTCAAATTATCAGCTGGATTAGAAGATGCTGCCTTCAATGAGCTGTAGCCTACGCTAATTAAACTGCTAAAAAGCAATATTCCCAAAGCCAGAACTATAACCCACTCCTGAAAATCAACACGGTAGGCAAAACCATTAAGCCAGTTGTTAGTAAGTGCTATAGCCATTGGGATACCCATAATTCCCGCTACTATAATCAGTTTGAAAAACACCTTGTATTGAATGGTTACAAGCTCGCGCAGCGATGCACCTAACACTTTTCTCACACTAATTTCCTTAAGTCTGGTTTCAGCCATGAAGGCTGCTAGCCCATAAAGACCGAGGCAAGCAATAAAAATGGCAAGTATTGAAAAATAGGAAATCATCTTAGCTGACTTTTCTTCAGAGTCATACAGAGAGGAAAATTTATCTTCCAAATAGTAGTAATCAATAGGATCATCTGGGTTTATGTTCTTCCAAACCTGTTCAATGGAGGCATAGGTGTTATTACTCTCATTATCCTGAAGTCTGACCACAAGCTTTCTGTACCATGATGGCAGCTCATACATCATCAATGGTTTGATGGCCGCATGTAGTGATTCATAATGAAAATCACTTACCACACCGACAATTTGCACTGGCTCCTCAATATGACCTATAACCAGCTCCTTGCCTATCGGGTTTTCAATATAAAAGTGCTTTACAAAGGCTTCATTAACGATAATACTCCGGTCATCGAGTTCCGGTTTATCCATTTGTTCACTCCACTTGATATCTAGCGTACTAAAATATTTCTCATCGGCAGTTAGCACGTTAATAAGCTCTTCATTTCCTCCACCTTCTTTAGTTTTCACCCGCCATGAATTCAAGCCCTCAAAAGGAAGATCAGAAGTTGCAGCCACTGAAGTAACTCCAGACACTTGCAGGATGCTGTTTTCAAGCGCATCAATATTACTACGCACATTTTTATTCTTCAGATTAAGCACTAAAACATTGTCTATATTAGTTCCCAGATCCTTTGACTTAATGAAATTGAGTTGCTGATAGATAACTATAGCACAGACAATTAGCATAACAGCGATGGTAAACTGAAATATGACCAACAACTGACGAAGAGGCCCTGCGATCTTCGAATTGCCAAAACTAGACTTACCTTTTATGATTTTAAGTGGCTCGAATGAAGACATAATAAAAGCTGGAAATGCCCCAGCAGCAAGACCAACGAACAGAATGAGTAGGACAAAAACTGGTAGTGCCATTAATAAATCGCTGAACGAAAGCTCCTTGCCAGTAAAATTATTGAAGAAGGGCAAAATCAGAGTGATCAGCACCATCCCAAACAAAAATGATATGGTTGTGATCAGCATAGACTCCCCTAAAAACTGTTTGATAAGGTTTCCTTTTCTGATACCCAAAATCTTCTTCACTCCTACTTCCTTGGCACGCCACATGGACCTTGCAGTAGAAAGGTTTATAAAATTGAAGCAGGCAATAATCAATATTAAAACTGCCACTGCTACAAGTATTACTACGAGCTGAAAGTCTCCATTTTTCTCCATCTCTGAAGATAAGCTCGAGTGCAAATGGATATCACTCACAGGCTGAGAAAAAAACTTGACATTAAAATTATTTAAAACCTCAGTGGGGCCGTTTGCCAAAGCCATTTGGTTGATGGCCTGGTCAAGCTCTCCAGCATTAACACCATCAGTTACCACAGCATAAGTATAGATCCAGATATTTCCCCAATGTTCAAACATACTTTCACCATAAATTTGTCTTGTAGTTTCTATTGACATTAAATAGTCAAAGTGCAGGTGGGCATTTTTCGGAAACTCATTGACAACCCCAACCACCTCATAGTCAATATCATTAATGGATAAAACCTTGCCATAGGCTGACTGGTCATTAAAAACCTTTTTACTAACCTCTTCTGTAATTACAACCTGGTTAGGCTTGAGAAGCGCCTCCTCTTTATTACCCTCCAGAAAATCAACACCAAAAACCTGAAAGAACTGATTGTCTGTGAAGTGAGTATTATTCTCATTAAAGACAGTCTCCTCTACTTTAACTTTAACCTCATTGCGCTGCGAAAACTGTGTTAGCATGGTGACCTGAGATAGGTTTTCCTTTACCAATTCACCAAGTTTATAATTGATCACAGCATGACTTGATTTATCGTCCTGAACACCTGACTCCCTTACAATGCGATAGATATTATCAGCATTTGGGTAAAACTTATCATAGTTCAGCTCGTCTTTGACAAACAGAAAAATGGTGAGGCAAGCGGCCAAACCAATTCCTAATCCTGAAACATTAATAAGTGTGTAAACTTTTCTTTTGAGTAGATTTCGAAGGGCTATTTTAAAGAACATATGCGTGGGTTTTGGTGGACAAACTGTCTTAATGACAGCACTTTAGAGCAATGGATGCATTTGTTAGACATTTTTTTGCACAAGAGGTTACACTTTTAAAATGGAACTGTAATTTTATTTCATCATTTCAGCTAATAATAAATGAAATATGGAGCCTGTAACGCGTGTAGATAAGGAATACCAACTCGAAAAATTTCCTGGTAAGGGGGGCTGGACTTATGCGCTGATTCCTGAAATACCGAGCAGTGGTAAAATACCTTTTGGATGGGTGACAATTAATGGTAGCATTGATGGTTACCTGCTGGTAAAGTACAAGCTGATGCCTTTTGGTAATGGTCAATTGTTCCTTCCTGTAAAAGCTGAAATCAGGAAAAAAATTAAAAAGCAGGCGGGTGATAGAGTACATATCATTGCTGAAGTAGACAACACCCCACTGACCATACCAGAAGAAATTTATGAGTGCTTTGACAATGAACCGAAGCAGGTAAAAGCATTCTTTGAAACACTAAATGAAAGCGAGCAAAAAGCCTATATCGACTGGGTATATGGCGCCAAAACAGAAGACAAAAGAGCCGATAGAATAGTGACCATGATGGACAAGCTGTTGGCTGGAAAGAAGTTGTATGATAGGTAGATTGTGAGAGGAAGTTTATATGCAGATAAATATACTTATGCTTATTTGCAAGGTATATTTGGATGCTAGAATACATTTGCACCATATGTCTGAAAATCAGTTTTTAGAAAAATTTCAATCAAAGACCGACTCAGAACTTGAGAGAATAGCTCAAGATTCGAAAGCTTATGTTTTTGAGGCAAGACAAGCAGCATCGATCATCCTGAAGAACCGAAAATCAGCTTCTCCAGTAATTGCAGCCTTTGATAAAGAAGTAGAAGTCCTAAGCGAAAATAAGAAAAAAGAAAAATTAGATTCTGCTAAAATAACAAAGAACATTATTCAGAACCTCAGCCAAATTCCAATTAAGGCAACTGCGAAATATTGGTTAAAAAATGGAAATGAACTTCAGATCAGACGACTTAGCGGGTCAAAGTTTCAAATTAGAATTGCATCTCCTACGAGTGCTTTAGTTCCTGTAACAATCTGTAAAATCATTGACAATTCTAAAATAAAGACTTACCCATTTATATATTTAAAGGGTTTCCTGATATTAGGAGTTGGAGGTTCGATTGTTTCGTTGATCTTATCCCAGCTTAAAATAATTGAGGCCAATATGATACCAATGCCTATCCTTATTGTATTAGGTTTTTAGATAATTTTAATGCCTTTGCATTTTGTAACACTGAAAGTCTTCAAGAAAACCCTTGGAACATAAGAAGGGCGCTTACCCAAGGCTGGTCATGAATAGTTAATCTAATGAGACACAAGCGGACGCTTGCGCCATAGTATGTTCTAGAATTCTAATCACAGTCCAGATTTCAATTTCCCCAATAAAAAAGGATAGCCGTTGAGACTATCCTTTTTTCATCAACTATTGAAAAATTCTACTCCTTAGGTACCGAAATATGATTTCCTAAAAACAATGCATTTAAAAACAGTCGGTTAGTGCCATACCATGAACCTCTAAAATTAGGGTTGTCAGCAAACATCACTACCCTGCCTCTACCTAAAGGGCTTACAATCAATGAAGCCGATCCTTTCAAGTTCTCATTCAGATTTTTTGGTGTAATAAAGCCATCTATATGTGGATTATCCGTGTATCTGGCTACCGTGCCATAAGCACTGGCACTTGGGGCTAACCACACATCACTATTTCTATAAACCGGTATTTTATTGTTTCTATAACCAAAGGCCAATGGATGTGTAAGATCAAGAACAACTTCAAAAATAGCCCCTCCTACTTCCTTCTTGCCAATATTTGGTCCTGCATCCACATAAGGCTTTGACTTAACCAGAGTTTTATCATCATCCTTCTTGTCCTTCTCTTTATCCACCAATTTCTCTTTTACCAGCTTGCTATTAATGGCCCAAGATGTGGCGGTTCTAATAGTAATCAAGGTATTTCCACTGCTAATCCATGAGGTTATTTTAGCCTTATCAGCAGAGTCAAGGTCATTATACCTTCCACTGACTATTACTAAAGTATTGTAATCATTGAGGTCAAGGCCTCCAAAGTTTCTCATTGGTACTTTGGTTATTGGCATATCCATACGGGTATCCAGTAAATGCCAAACCTCTCCTGCCTCATAAGAAGAAACATTGCCTTCAATAAGCATTACAGCTTTTGGCTTTTGCACCGTTTCAAAATTACCACTACCTAAATCGATGCCACTGGAAGAATATCCGGTAGCCACCGGATAGATATCAACCTTATACTTATCGGTAACAACTTTAAGCAATAAATTTAATGAGTCTTTGCTGATCTTCTGTTTTGATACCGGTATCATTATCGTACCATAACTAAATTTTTTGGCACTGCCCGCCACATTAATAGAAAATGGTTTAAAGGCTGACGTTGCTCTCACATCATGGTCTTGCAGATAGTACAAAGCAGCAGGTGCATTGTAATCTTCCCAAGACATGAGGTAGGCATAATTAGAGCTCTCAACAGCAGCAACTTCCTTAACATTTTTGTCAGCGGTCACTTCAGCACCAAGGCTAAGATTGCCAGTTACAGATGCATAAGGCATATTGTAAAAATTAGCCACTGACCATGCCGATGCATCATAATAAACACTGTCAGAATATTGACTGTACGTCTCAAACATGGTCTGCACCATTCTATATTGTGGTTGGGCAGTCGGCACTACATAGCTGTAGTCAGTTTTAAATACTTTCCCATTTCTGGTAACATCAGATGAAAGCTTGTGCACTTTTATCTCATGCAGTAATAGTTTATCAATAAATGCTCTAGTCCTATTCTCATCATAAGGGTCACCAAAGACATAGCCCTTCACTCCGCTTTTATTAGCATTTGAGATGGCTGATTTGAAAAAATCTTTTTGGTAATTCATCAACATGCCTTTGTTCTCCACAGCGGCTCTAACCGTAGCCATACTAGAGGTATATTGATTTCTGATAGTGAAGGCGAAAGTGATATCACCCATTGGGGTTTCCTGAACATGCCCCCTACTACTTGCCTGCTCAAAGAGTAAAGCCAGTCCACCCTGCAAATCAGGATAAGAAGAACCATAACCCGGATAAGTGCCATCAAAGGCCTCTTTTGTAAAATAGAGCGACCCGATTTTATTCAAATCCTCTTCAAAATATTTAGCGAAAAGATCATTCAGTTTAGTGTAGTTCTCCTTTGGCATTATTGGGTCTTTGGAAGCAATAGGCTTCATAGGCTCGAAGAAATAGGTGCTATTGGTGCCCATTTCATGAAAGTCAGTCACTACATTAGGGTACCACTGATGGAACCACTTAAGCTTCCCTCTGCTCTCAGGATTAATGGCTAACAACCAGTCCCTGTTAAGATCAAACCAGTAGTGATTGGTTCTACCTCTAGGCCAAGCTTCGTTATGTTCAGCATCTGCAGGGTCTTTTACTTTAGGACTACCCTTATACATATTTGCCCAATGCGTATGTCTGTCACGGCCATCAGGATTAATGGTTGGATCAATAAAAACAACAGCCTTATTTAAGTATTCCTTTACCGCAGTACTTTGCGAAGCCACCAAAGTATATGCGGTTAACAGTGCTGCCTCAGAACTTGACGGTTCATTGCCATGAACATTATACCCAAGGTTGATAAATATCGGCATGTCTTCACTTGCCGTTTTTGAGCTATTCGGGTCAACCAGAGCCATGTGATCCGCCTGGTGTTTGGGTAAATTATTAAGATTTTCTGGTGAAGAAATATTCAATATAACCAGCGGGCGATAACCGTGTGTTATACCATAAGTTGTAAGACTGGCCTTATCAGAAACATCAGCAAGTTTTTGTAAATAGGCTACTATACGATCATGCCTGGTATGATGCTCACCAACAGGATAGCCTAAAAACTGCTCCGGGCTAGGAATGGCAGGATCAAACGGCTCGAATTTTTTATAGAAATAATCTTGCGCTAAAAGCTGCGAAGAAAATGTAATAATAATGAGGGTTAATAGTTGACGCATAGTTAATCTGATTGGTTGATCATTAAATTTAGTTAAAAGACATCAACACCCTAATGATTTTATATGATCGGTTGATGCTATCGAATTCGAAGGTTTCTATAATCTTTTTGAAATATTAGAGCAAGGTTCTATCACTAAGTCGATATTTGCATAAATTGCTTTCATCTTGAACGAGCTACTTTTAATTACTCCACCCTTTACACAGCTTAATACGCCCTACCCGGCAACAGCATATTTAAAAGGCTTTTTGAATACCAAAGACATTCCGTCCCATCAAATGGATTTGGGTATAGAGGTAATACTAGAGTTATTTTCAAAAAAGAACCTGAGTCGAGTTTTTGAGCAAGCTGAAAAGAATAGGACAATAAAGTCTGACAATGCTAAAAGGATTTATGCATTAAAAGAGCAGTATATTTCCAAAATTGAGGAAGTAATCAATTTCCTTCAAGGTAAAAATCTGTCACTTGCCAGATCCATTACCACCCATGATTTTCTGCCTCAGGCTTCTCGTTTTGATCAACTTGATGATTTGGATTGGGCATTTGGCAATATGGGTTTGCAGGACAAAGCAAAGCATTTGGCCACCTTGTTTTTGGAAGACCTTTCTGATTTTATCATCGAGTGTATTGATGAAAATTTTGGTTTTAGCAGGTATGCAGAGCGGCTGGGTATGAGTGCCAATAGCTTTGATGAATTGCATCAAAGTTTGTCCGCCCCTCCAACTTTTATTGATGAGCTCACACTTCAGATACTTGAAGAAAAGGTAAATTCAATAAAACCAAGGCTAGTCTGTTTTTCGGTTCCTTTCCCCGGTAATTTGTACAGTGCCTTCCGCTGCGCACAATGGATAAAAACTCATGATCCTAGTATTAAAATTGCAATGGGAGGTGGTTTTCCTAATACAGAGTTAAGGTCAGTAACCGATGTTCGGGTATTTGAGTATTTTGATTTTATAACACTTGACGATGGTGAGTTGCCCATTGAATTATTAGTACAACAACTTAGTAAAGGAATAGATCAGGCTGAGCTTAAAAGAACCCTTCATCTAAAAGATGGTGAAGTTTATTACAATAACCTTTCTACAAGCTCCGATTACAAACAGACACAAGTTGGCACTCCTGATTATTCAGACCTGTTACTAGACAAATACATTTCAGTAATTGAGATCGCCAACCCGATGCACAGCTTATGGAGTGACGGCAGATGGAATAAGCTCACTATGGCGCATGGTTGCTATTGGGGCAAATGCACTTTCTGTGATATCTCGCTAGACTATATAAAACTCTATGAGCCCATTGCAGCCAAAGTATTAGTAGATAGAATGGAGCAGCTCATTGCACAAACCGGTGATACGGGCTTCCACTTTGTGGATGAAGCAGCACCGCCTGCACTCATGCGGGAATTGGCTCTGGAGATTTTAAGAAGGGGTTTAGTCGTAACCTGGTGGACCAATATAAGGTTTGAAAAGAGTTTTACCTATGACTTGTGCCAGTTGCTCAAGGCATCTGGTTGCGTAGCTGTATCAGGAGGACTGGAAGTGGCTTCTGATCGTTTATTAAAACTTATCGACAAAGGAGTAACTGTTGAACAAGTAGCTAGAGTAACCAGAAATTTTACTGAGTCCGGTATTATGGTGCACTCTTACCTAATGTATGGCTATCCTACCCAAACGGTACAAGAGACCATTGATAGTTTAGAAATGGTGCGCCAGATGTTTGAACAAGGGATTTTACAATCTGGGTTTTGGCATCAGTTTGCACTTACGGCACATAGCCCTGTCGGTCTAGAACCAGCAGCCTATGGAGTTACTCCTATTCAGGAAAAAATCTCCTTTGCCAATAATGATATTCAATTCACCGATGATACTGGCATAGATCATAATCAATTCAGTTTTGGACTGAAGAAGTCATTGTTTAACTATATGCATGGTATCTGCTTCGATTATGACCTACAGGAGTGGTTCGAATTCAAAATTCCAAGTACAACTATTGAGCCTGATTACATTTTTAATTGCCTTGAGAATGAAGGGTTTCAGGAACTCTCAGCTACCGCTAAAGTTTTCTGGTTAGGACAGAAACCGATATTGGAAGAAGGTAAAAAAACTAAGTTGACATTCTATAGAAATTCAGATTCAACTCAAATCACAATAGAAAAAGACAAGGTTAAATGGCTTCTTAAATTCTTGGAGGAAGCAAAGCCAGACTCAACGCCAACCTTGAATTTAGGTGCAGTAAAAAAATCATTTGAGGAACAGTTCGAAGACTTTGAATTATTCTGGTATTCTAAGCCTATCAACAAACTTCGTGAAGCTGGGCTATTAATACTCTAGGTCATAAAAGGCGGAAGCGCAGAACCTCTCGATCCCACGCCTCCACCTCTGGACACTTTATGAAGAATAAACCTGCTTAGTTAAATGTAGAACCATCCTACCTAATAATTCAAAGCTTTGGGATTAACTGCAGCAAAATGTTGATTAACAGTAGGATAATGTAGTGAGAGCTATTATATTGAATACTTGGTGTTATATCTCGAATCTGTCTATAATATATGAGGTACTTCCTGTTGGCGCTGCTGTACCTTTTTGCTAATGGTAAGTTACACAGTCAATCTAAGCTTGACAGCCTGGAAGCTATTGTCGATAGTAAAAAAGGAAGTGAGAAAGTAGATATACTTAATACTTTGGGCTTCGATTATGCCTTCTCCTCATTAGAAAAAGCAAAGAAATACTCATACCAAGGTTTGAAAGAAGCCAAAGCGATAGGCTACGGGATAGGACAGGCCAGGGCTTTAATCAATGTTGGCTATAATAATCTTGACTACCATAATAATGACAGTGCTGCCTATTACTTCAAAGAGGCAGTTAACTACGCAAAATCCATAGCTGATACTGTTGGCATCGCCAATGCGTTTAATGCTTTAGGCAATCTGCAGCTTCAAATTAGTGATTTCAAAAGTGCAGCTTCCAGCTATAACGATGCACTTTTCTATCAGCAGAAAATGAATGAAATTGGCGGCATTACCAGTGCCTACAACAATATTGGAAAAGTGATGGAGAAAGTGGGAAGCTATGATAAAGCCATTGAATACTATCTGAAAGCCCTAAAGCTTAATAAAGAAAATAACTTTGAAAGAAAAAGAGCACTGAATCTACTTAATATTTCAATGGCCTATATCTATCAAAAGGATTATAAGATGATCATCCCCTATTTAGATGAAGCTGGTTCCTTGCCTATCTTAAAAACTAATCTTTCACTACAATCGAACTACACCAATCAATTAGGTTTACTAAAAATGAAGCTAAAAGAGTATGATAGTGCCATTTACTTTTTTAATAAGACCATTGAAATAGACAAAGAGCGAGGAAGAAGCTATGGGACTGCACTACATAACATGTCAGAAGCCTACTTTTTGAAAGGTGATTATTCAAAAGCATACGCAATAGCCAAAGAAGGATTAGATATGAAACGAGCAGGCGGTGATAAAGCAAGTATTATTTTTTCACTGCATTTTTTAGCAAGAATTCACAATGCTCTTGAGCAGCATAAAACGGCATTAGAATATTCTCAAGAGGCTTATGACCTATCAAAAGAAATCAATCATAAAGATCGTGAAGAAATATCAATGATGTACCTCTCAGAAAGCTATCAGGGCCTTGGGGATTATAAAAAAGCATGGAACTACAGAATGCAATACGAAGCTTTAAAAGATAGCCTTTTCAATATTCAGAAATCGGAACAAATGGCGGCAATGTCTGCCCTTTTTGAGACCGAAAAGAAGCAACAGACCATTGAACTTCAGCAGTCTGATTTAAAGGCCAAAGAGGCTAGTCTGGATCTGGCGCAAAGCACGAATACAAAACTTATCATTGGTGTAGCAGCTTCTATCATTGCAGCGCTGAGTATATTGCTCGCCCTGGTAGTGAAGCTCCGCAGTAACAAAAAGTTAGCTCAACAGAAACTGGAAATTGAAGCTAAAAACAATGAGAATGAAACCTTGTTAAAGGAGATTCATCATAGAGTTAAAAACAACCTCCAGATCATATCAAGTATCCTAAATATACAGTCCCGAAATTTAGAAGATCAAATAGCTAAAGATGCTGTAAATGAAGGTCGGAGCCGAATTAAATCAATGTCATTGATTCATGAAAAACTGTATGGAAATAATCAGCTATCAGTCATTAACATGAAAGAATATATTGAAGAACTTAATGATTTTCTATTCAGCAGCTACAAACCTAAAAATGAGGTAAAAAGAAATATTGATGTGGATTCGCTGGACCTTGATATTGACACTGCCGTTCCTGTCGGTCTGATTTTGAATGAGCTTATTTCAAATTCGCTCAAATACGCTTTTAACAATGAGGATGGCGAATTAAAAATAAGTTTGAAAAGTAAGGCTAACAATCACATCTTATCGGTAATGGATAGTGGCCCTGGTCTTCCTGAAGACTTCAGAACTAAAAAAAGCATGGGAATGCGACTTGTTAATGCTTTAACAGAACAACTTAATGGAATAGTTGAGATATCAGAGCAACCAGGAACATCATTTACATTAAAATTTACAAGCCCCATAACTGCGAGATAATATATGGAAGGAACTAGAGTTGGCATAATTGAAGATGAAATGATTATAGCTGAGGATATAAGAGACATCCTCGAATCCAACAGCTTTCATGTTTGTGGGGTTGCAAAAAATTATGACAAGGCCATTGAGTTAATTGACTACACTGAACCTGACATAGTATTACTGGACATCAAGATTAAAGGTGAACAAGATGGTATAGACCTGGCACACAAAATTCGTGAAGATTACAATATCCCATTTGTTTTCATTTCCTCCCACTCCGATCCGCAAACTGTTAAGCGGGCTACTGAAGTACATCCTTACGGCTATCTGGTAAAGCCTTTTGAAGATCAAGATGTGCTGGTCGCTATAGAAGTCGCACTAAGTAATTTCAGATCTCAACAGGCAAAGTCTGAAGAAGAACCCATGCTGCTGTCAGACTCTCTTTTCGTGAGAACCAAAAACCTCTCCGTGAAAATACCATTGAGCGAAATCAGGTATATTAAAGCTGATGGCAACTACTCCCAGATTCAAACTAGAGATAAAAACTATGTTTTACGGTCTACCCTGAAAGAAATAGAAAACAAGCTCGACCACAATAAGTTTTATAGAACACATAAGTCATTCATCGTCAATCTGGATCAGATGTCTGCCATTAACTCAGAATATGTGGTGATAAATGAAGAAAAGCTTCCTATAGGCCGAGACCGACTTCACCATTTGATGGAGCGAATCAATAAGTTGTAAGTCGTTTGATTCAATGCCTTGATTTTCATAATTTAATAGGAATAACCAATTAAGAATATGGATCAAGCAGCCCAAACCATGATAGATAACCTGCACAAGAACACGGGTAAATCTCTTGAAGAATGGATCGAAATTGTTAAAAAAGAGAATTTTACCAAGCACGGTGAGGTTATAAAATTCTTAAAAGAAACACACGGCTTCACCCATGGATTTGCCAATCTGGTAGCTCATAAATCCAAAGGTTCAGATGCCGGTTCAGCCAGTAATACTGATGATCTGGTGGAAGCTCAATATAAAGGCAAGGAGCACTTTAAGCCTCTTTATGATAAACTCCTGGCTGACATCCTTAAGTTTGGCAAAGATGTAGAAGTAGCTCCGAAAAAAGCCTATGTAAGCCTTAGAAGGAAAAAACAATTCGGCTGCCTGAACCCTGCTACTAAAACAAGATTTGAAGTTGGTATTAATCTCAAAGGTCAACCTGGTTCTGGCAAACTGGAAGAGGTGACTGCAGCCAATGCCATGTTTTCTCACAAGATCAATCTGGCAGATATCAATGATGCAGATAGCGAAGTACTTGACTGGCTCAAGAAAGCGTATGACAACGCTGGTTAAGATTTTTAAAATTTCTTTTAAAGATCTGTGACATTTTCAAAGTCTGTTCGAATAATAGTTAAAATCTTTCATTCTTAATTATTTGAACATTGACGGCAGCACAGGAAATTGAATTCACTAACTACCTAGAGAAGCATAAAAAGCTGATCTATAAAGTGGCCAGAGTCTATTGTCATGACGCTGAAGACCTAAAGGATTTGATTCAGGATATTATCGTTCAATTATGGAAGGCTTTTCCTTCTTATAATGACAAATATGCCTTCTCTACATGGACTTACAGGATTGCACTTAATGTTTCCATTTCACAGCTCCGCAAGTCAACTTCTAAAAGCAAAAGGCTTGAAGAGTATCTGGAGCAGGTGGAGTATTTGAACATTGACGAGCAGCATGAAGATGAAAATCTGGCTAACCTCTTCAAATTTATTGGTTTATTAAAGCCAATTGACAAGGCCGTTATACTACTTCATTTGGATGGAATTTCAAATAAAGAGGTAGCTGAGATTACGGGTTTTACAGTTTCAAATATCTCAACCAAAAAGCAGCGCATCATCGAAGAATTGAAAGGTCATTTTGAAACCTTAAAAAATTAGCATTATGAATTTTGAAGAATTAGCATCCGCCTGGAAAGCAAATGATCAAACACTAGAAAGCACCATTAAAGTAAACAGGCTATTAGTTAAAAATCTGGCTTTCAGAAAAATCAAGTCAAGCCTGTATGAAATCAAGTGGACAAGCTTCTTTGAGCTGGCAGTAAACGTATTGTTCTATTTCTTTCTTGTCAATTTCATAAGAGATCATCTGACCCAATATGAGTTCCTAATTCCAGCAATATTGCTTTTGGTATTGACAATAGTTGAGGTTGGCGCTGAAATATTCAAGCTGTATCAAGTATTAACCTTAGATGCTCAGGAATCGGTATTGAAGGTTAAAGAAAAACTTACATTACTCAAGCGTTTGGAAATAATAGATACTTACAGCTTGTACATTATTATTCCTGTTTTTTCAGGGCCATTCTTTCTGATTCTAGCCAAAGGACTTTTGGGTATTGATTTATACCAATTTGATCTCACCTGGATGATTCAGTATGTTGGAGGCAGTTTTGTTGTAGCGGCAATACTGGTTTTTATCCTCAAAAGATTTCCAAATGAGAAGCTAAAAGCGGCTATGGAATTTATTAACACATTGGAAGATGACGAGGCTAGTCGGTAATGTATTTGGGTACTTCGGGGTTCCCCTTCCATATATCACCTTTTAGGTCTCTACTCAAGGCACAATGCTCGAGCCAGGAGATACCCCAGTTACCAAACTTTGTTACCTGCTCCTGATAAGCTTCATCTTTTAAGACCTCCTCCTGCGAGACAAAAGTATAGCCATGCTTTTTAAAAATACCTATTAGCTTATCCATGTAATCAGCATTGAGCTTATTCGCATGGGTGAGCATAGTTTGTGCGATGTCTCTATCAAACAATGTGGAAGACATGTTCTCATAATACTTCAGCTTCTGCTCAGAATGATCAAGATATGACGCACCTATTTTTTTCATCAAAGTACTATCTCCATTCACATAGGCCCTCGCATAAGCCTGAGCAAAAAGGTAATCTTCATTGTCTATCGTGATGGGTGTAGGTATATAATTATGATCAGCCAAAAACTGATTCAAAGAATCATATGCCCCTTGAGTATTTCCACTATGAAGAAATGGATGCCTGAAATACTTCAATTCCTTGCCATGCTCTTTAAGCAAAGGACGAATATGCTTTTCACCTTTTAGCAAATCTTCGGTAAAGTCTGTATATGACATCTTATTATAACTTCCATGCGAATAGGTATGATTGCCCAATTCAAACCCATTGTCTAACCAATACACCAACAACTTATACTTCGACTCATTAAAGGTTCCGTTGGGATATAATTTACCTTCATTAACATAACCTATGGCCGGAACATCATATTCTTTAAATGTAGCCAAGAGCTTTTGTGTGATTTCAAATTGTGTGTCTGGTGAGGATACTGCATAAGGAACTATGGGCAAATCATCTACGGTGATACAAATTTGCTTGGTTTGTGCGCTGGCCGCAAAACCAATTAATATCAGGTAAAATGTGGTTGTTAATCTCATGGATTATAAAAATAAAGGCTCAACCTTTAATTGCTGAGCCTTTTGAATATTTATTTAAAAAATTAACAGCCTTCGGTACTCAATTTTGGATCGACTGGCTTTCCGTCTTCATGGATTTCATAATGCAAATGTGGAGCTGTAGAAGCTCCGGTATTACCCACATAGCCGATAAGCTGATCCTTAAATACCTTCTGATTTTGCATCACCACAAAATTTTTCATATGCGCATATTGAGTAGCATATTTATCACCATGTTTGATTTGAACGTAATAACCTCTTGCATCATCAAACTTGGCAAGTTCCACTACACCATCAGCAGTAGCATAAATTGGTGTACCTTCTTTGGCTTTGATATCAACACCATCATGGTGTTTCTTCTCTTTAAGAATAGGATGCATTCTTTCTCCAAATGGTGCGGTTATTTTTATCGCACCATCTAATCTAATTGGCCAGCCTTTAGGCTGAACCTCCTCAACCAAACTTGTCAGGGGCTCAGCAAATTCTAGGATTGGGGCTTTTACCTCAGGGCGAGTGTTCATGGCCAACAGTCCTGCGGTCATAGGAAGCGCACCAATAATAAAAAGGCGTCCCCAGTTTCGAGTTTTTGTTTTGTTCATCATACTTATTCTATTTTTAAGTGGTGCAGCAAAATTTGTTGTTATTGGGTACTTGTTGCTGCTTTCAAGTGATTGTGAAACGAGTAATGACTGATAGGCCAGAAGATTTCCTCCTTGTAGTATTACCTCCCTATCGGCCAGATATTCCAGGTTAATTCTAATCGCTTTCTTGAGTTGATAGATCACAGGATTAAACCAGAATACAATTATTGACAGCTCTATAAAAACCAGATCAATAAAGTGCTTTTTGTTAATGTGCTCCCGCTCATGAATAATAATTTCATAAGGCACATGGTTCTTCCAGTGGGTTGGAATATATATTTTATTAAATAAGGAAATTGGCTCTTTAACTTTGTCATTGGCATAAACCTCCTGTCCGTGGATGATCAATCTTTCCGATTGTTTCACCATAAATAATGCAGACCGAATGCCCCATATTAACCTTACTAACAATAAAAGGGCTATCACTCCATAAGCAGCAGGAATTACAATTGGCCAAATGCTGGTCGAAGAACTCATAGTACTCCACTGTCTTGTCACCTCTGAAATATCCAGGTTAGAGGTCTCTGATAAAGAAGTGACCTGCGATATGGCTGCAGGTAATTGTTCAGAAGTAAGAAATAAAGAGGCAAATGGGACAGCTAAGCTGATAACTAGTGCACTTAGCAAATACCATCTGTTCATGGCAAAAAAAGTCTTGCCTCTTAAGAATATGAAATAATAAAGCCAGAAGAGTAAAAGGCCAATGCCAGACATGAGAAAGTACTGCACAGGGTTCATTCGTTTTTCTTTTTAATTTCTTTATCGATTTCAGCTTTAATGGCTTGAAGTTCATCTACCGTCAAATCAGAATTACTGAAAAATGTAGCAAAGCCCTGCCATGAGTTTTCAAAGAAGTTAGACACCATTCCTTTGAAGTGATTTTTAAAGTAATCCTCCTTCTTTATCAATGGATAGTACTCATTGATCTTTCCGTAGGTATTATGCCCTACAAATTTCTTTTTCACCATCACTCTAATAACAGTAGATACCGTTGGGTAGGCTGGCTTGGGGTCTGGAAGAGCCTCCACAATATCTTTCAGAAAGCCCTTTTTGAGCTTCCAGAGTACCTGCATGATATTCTCTTCGGCCTTAGTTAATTCATTCATGCGTCAAATATATAACTATATTTATAATTATAAAATTATTTTTATAATTATAAATGAAAAAGCACTATGCCCGGACAAGTTCCGGGCCCTTTTAAATAAAACTTCAACTATTAATCAGGAGATGCCGGAACAAGTCCGGCAAGATAACCTACTACCCCTATTTTCTCCCTAGAATGGAACTAATACACCATGCAAGTAATCCCTTCCAAGGAGGGGACAAAGGGGTGGGTAACATTTCTCTCACAATTACTATATTGTAATTAATGCGCAAGATCATTCCATATAACCCAAAGCTACTTCCACTGGCCAAAAAGCTCAGAGCCAATATGACATTAAGTGAGGTACTACTTTGGAATGAACTCAAAGGCAAACAACTCGGCTTTCAGTTTAGCCGACAAATACCTATTGACAATTTCATAGTAGATTTCTACTGCAAAGATTTAATGCTTGCGCTAGAAATTGATGGCAGTAGTCATCATCCTGAAATACAGCAGATAAAAGATAAAGTCAGACAGGAACGGTTAGAATCATTAGGAGTGCACTTTCTACGCTTTGATGATTTAGATGTTAAGAAAAATATCAGATGGGTTGTCAATGAGATTTATCAATGGATTGAAGTTAACCGACCCACCCCTAGCCCCTCCCAGGAGGGGAACTAGTACACAGTAAAAAAATGCTCTCCCCGGACTAGTTCCGGGGTCTAAATGTCGGAGATGCCGGATCAAGTCCGGCAAGACAATAATTTGAGGTGGGTTTTAGAACCTCCCCAATTCCAAAAACTGGATAGGCAAATCACTGCCGCCTTCCAGGGCAAGATCGGCTAATGCCTCGCCTATTACTGGTGAGAATTTATAACCATGGCCGCTGAATCCACAGGCAATCACAACACGCTCATTCATATCAGGCAGCAGGTCAACTATAAAATGATCATCGGGAGTATAGGTGTATTTGCACGACTTCACTGTATCTAACTTAGCATTCACCTGATTGAAATAGCGAGCCAGAAAATCATTGAGTAATTCCTTCTCACGCTCAAGTACCTCTAAATCCTCATGGTCACTATAAACCTCTCCGGGGTTATGATAGCCAAACTTTACCCCTTCTGGACCACCAACTTCAGTTGGCATTTGAGGGAACCCATAAAAAGCGCCATCTCTGCCCTCATCCACCAATAGCCAGCATGGCATATTGGCCGGATCGTATTTGAAATTATTTTGCGGTTTTACCCACGCCAAATACTGCCTGGTAACTTTAAGCTTAACTTTCAAATCAAGCAGCTGCTCAGAAAATGCGCCTGATGCAAATACTATCCTGCTTGCTCTATATTGTCTTAGATTGGTAGTAACAGTCACTCCATTGCTGCCTACCTCCCATTTTTCTATGCGCTCATTGGTATGGATTTCCGCGCCTAGTTCTTTTGCCATTTCAGCATAAGTCTGAATAGCCCTTTCTGGAGTTACAAAACCAGCCTCTGGCTCAAAAAGACACTCATAGTGTGAAGGTGTTTTAAATTGAGGCCACTTCAGCTTAGCTTCAGCTAAGTCCAGTTGATCCAGCTTTATGTCATAGGTGTCGGCCGAACGCTTTATAGATGTTAGTGTAGTGTCACCTTCAGCACCAAAGTATACAATGCCTGTAGGCCAGTAAAACTGCCTCCTCGACTTCTTTTCCAGATGACGCCAGCCGTCATAAGCCTTATGTAACAACGGCACATAATCGGAGTGCTCAAAGTAGGCTTTGCGAATAATGCGGCTTTGGCCGGTATGCGAACCATTCTCATGGCTAATACCAAATTGCTCAATACCCAGCACCTTCACACCCCGTGCAGCTAGCTGATAACAGGTGGCCGATCCCATAGAACCAACCCCAATTACAATGACATCATATACCATGGAATAAATTTAATGTTAGTTGCGATGAAAAAAGTAATTGAGGTGAAATAATAAGTATGGTTTATTAGTTTTAAAGCTTACTAATATAAATGACAAACACTCGGTGGGTGTTTGTGATAAATGCATCGCATGAAAATCATGAAATCTTATTCAATTCTTTGCTTTGTAGTATTATATACGCCTCTGTTATTCTCCCAAGACATAATTAACTATCAAAAAGGGGATATTGAATACCTTAATTTTAAAGATAAACCCCCATGTTTTGTTTGTACATATAACATCGAAGATGAAGGAAATGTATTAGAGTATGGTCTTCATAAACAAATAACCATTGACACAGTTGCAGATAAAATTCATGAGGGACGATACTTATTTGGAATGGGAAATAGTTTTGTGTTTGAATTTAGGAATGATACTTCATATCTATTCGTATTGGGGATAATGGAATACGCAAGTCAAGTCAAGGTTTTAGATAAAATTAAAGTACCATTTAAAAATGGTGAGAGTCAAAATATAAACTACTTAAGCTGTGATTTAAGTGACAATAATGATATAAGTATTTTTGCCATTACAGTTGAAAATCAAAAAACCTATTGGCAGAAGCATCCACTTCAGACATTCCAATATTTTAACAATACTATACAGGCATGGAGAGTAAATCGTGAAACTATGAGATTTAAAGAAATTCATGATTTGAATAGTGTTAAATGCTTAAATGGATCGTATATGGACTATTCACCATATGAAACAACATCGGAAGAATTGATAAAGGGCATTGTTGGAAAAATTAATGACCCTGATGGATATGTAAATGTGAGAATGAGACCAATAATAAAGTCAAATATTGTTTATAAACTATTACCGAATTCTGACTTTAGATATTGGAAAGATCCTAATTACAACTGGTGGAAAGTCATTATTTACAAGAATGGAACGCCATACCCGATTCATGGATTTGTACATAAATCTAGGCTTACTAAAAAGTAATTTCTTAACAAGGCCTATGAGTTTTAATGCCAACTACAAATCCCCTTTCAAAGGCTGGATAACATCTTTCTTCTCTAGCATTACCCTGATCTCTTTGTGCTTTGCCCAGAATTTATCTTTGATCTTTTTCATCACTTTTTGATAATCAGGATGATCTGTCATTTGCGGAATGATCGGGTCTTTATCTAGAAACAGCACGATCCAGTATTGATAATTATCCTGCTCAGAAAAGGCCTTTAAGTGATCCATGGCTTTATCGGTATCACCCATGGTTGCATAATAAGCGGACAGGCTCAAATCTCTATACATCGACTGATCATTTTCAGCATATTTCAAATAACTGTTATAGTAGCGCTTGGCTTCTTCTTTACGGCCCAACTGCTCAAGTACATAACCTATTTTAATGTCTTCACTCTGGTAGATATCCAATTGCAGTGCTTCCTTCAACTTAATAAACCGATCATAATACTGCCAAGCCTCTTTATAATCTTTCATCGTGTAGCATACCTTCGCCACTTCCTGAATTATATCCACTCTAGTAGTATCCTGTGCCAGTACTTCTAATAATTCCTTCTTGGTTCTCACCAAATCAAAATCCCGTGCCATTTTAATATAGACGTACAGGTACTGAGAATATAAGTTATCAGGATTATACTCCAGCGACTTTTTAATATAAGTCTCTGCCTCATTTATAAAACCGGATTGTGCCAGTGCATTACTCAAATGCAAATAAGTATAACTGGCCGTTGCAGAGTCCTGACCTGCTACTGCCACCCGAATACCCTGAAGCGCATGCGTAAGATATTTTTCGGTATCAGGAAGTATCAACCCATAAATGTTGGACAAGAAATTATGCACCCAGGCCACATTGGGGTAGTATTCCAACACCTCTTCAAAAGAGTCAATGGCTTTATTAAAATCCCTGGTTTGCATATAATACAAAGATCTGGCGATCAAACTTTCACCCAGCGCTGAATCCAACTCCATGGCCTTGTCAGCATAGCTCTTCAAATCTTCAGTATATTTCTGCTCTGTCTGGTACAGGTCCAGGTAATAGTATGAAATAGCAATGTAGGCATAGGCCTGAGCAAACTGCCCATCTTCCTGAATGGCCTTCTTAAACTCTGCAAGGCCCTCTCTCAGTCCTTCGCCCGTTTCGTCATCAAGCAAAGCCTTACCTTTTAAATAATGGTCGTAGGCCACCAGATTGTTGGTCGGTATTTTTTCGATGCGCTCTCTTTCAGCAGGGGTAATAATAGCATTGATCTCGCCAGCAATACTCTTGGCTACTTCAGATTGTAACTCAAAAACATCATTGATCTCACGCTTGTATCGCTTTGACCACAAGTGTTTATCACTTGGTGCCTCAATTAACTGAATGGTAAGCAAAATTTCATTCCCAATTTTTTGACCGCTGCCTTCAATAAAATAACTCACATTAAGTTCTTTGGATAGCTCAGGAATGGTCTTGGCGATTCCCCTGTACTTCTCGACAGTGGTTCGACTAGTCACCTTTATATCTTCTATCTTCTGAAAGTTGTCC
The DNA here is from genome assembly GCF_009711525.1 of Fulvivirga lutimaris. Classification (GTDB taxonomy): domain Bacteria; phylum Bacteroidota; class Bacteroidia; order Cytophagales; family Cyclobacteriaceae; genus Fulvivirga; species Fulvivirga lutimaris. Next base: position 35,474 of record NZ_SMLV01000434.1, on the reverse strand, counting down.
AGAATGGCTTCCATCAGCCCATTCATAAAGTAGATGTTCGTACTGTCTGCACTGTCATTCTTGAAGGGCAATACCGCTATGGATTTACTGAGGTTATTTTGAACAGGTTTTTGCTTGTCGAAATAAAAAAACAGCATTACCGCTACAATGGCTAATGAAGAAATGATCAATGGCCAGGTCATATTTCGTTTATCCTGAGAGGTTGGCTGCGCTTCTTCAGCAGCTTCTTGTTCCTGTTCAAGCTTTGCTCTGCTTCCTGCCTCACCAGGAGTATAGCCATACAATTCTCTAAAGCATTTGGTAAAATAAGAAGTGCTGCTAAAACCCACCTGATAGGATATTTCCGATACCGTCAAAGTATCATCTTTCAAAAGCTGCTTTGCATTATGTAGTCTTACATTCCTGATCAGTACACTTACAGACTCCCCAGTTTCCTGCTTCACCTTCCTCAGCAGATTTGACCTGCTCATACTAATGCTATCAGCCAACTCAGTTACACCAAAGTGTTCATCGGCAAGATTATCTTCAATAATGGCAACTACCTTTTTTAAAAAAGTACTCTTAGAGGTCTGGAAATCTGACATTTATATCAATATGTGGACATGCAATAATCGGGAATTTAAATACCACTCACAACAGCTCAATATCGCCCTTTTGCATCATAGTTTATAGTCTATCAGCATAGTTTCTACATAAAACGCATAGCTGACAACTCTTGCAGCATGGCTGTTTAGTGGCGCACTGCCTTCCTTCTGAGCTTTGTATCATCGAAATAAATGTTAATCACAAAACACAAAAACAATGAAAACTTTAAAATTAACAACAGTAAAAAATTGGTTTGTCCTAAGCCTTACTATTATACTATTAGGAACGGCTTCCTGTAATCAAGCGCAGGAAAAAACTGCAGATGAAACTTCGGAAGAAGTAAAAGTAGAAGCACCGAAAGCTACCATACATGAGGCTACATTTTTTGGCAATGCAGAGGCAGTGAAAAAGCATATTGCCGCTAAAACTGATCTCAATGAGAAGGATGCTTATGGATCAACACCCTTACACATTGCCGCTACTTTCGGAAAAACAGATGTGGCCTTGTTATTAATAGAAGGTGGCGCCAATGTAAATGCAACCAGTGCTGATGGTTCTACACCACTTCATACTGCAGCATTCTACGGACGCACTGAAATTGTAAAGGCATTGCTTAAAAAAGGTGTTGATGCTTCAGTTCGTAACTCCTACAACTCTACTGCCTATGAGTCTGTGTCTGGTCCATTTGAGAGTGTAAAGCCCATTTATGATCAATTAAGCAAAGACCTTGGACCTCTAGGTTTGAAACTGGATTATGAGCAGTTGCAGGCCAATCGCCCTTTGATTGCTGAAATGATTCAAGCTAACGGCAAATAATTAATACAATGTCAACTACAAGAAGATACGATATTGATTGGGTGAGAGTCATTGCTATAGGTCTATTACTGATCTACCACATAGCAGTGGGCTTTCAACCCTGGGGGGTGTTCATCGGGTTTATCCAAAACAGCGAAACTATGCAGTGGCTATGGACTCCTATGGCGATGCTCAACATCTGGCGTATTCCACTATTATTCTTTGTCTCTGGTATGGGCGTTTACTTCGCCATCCAGAGGCGAGATTGGAAAGCACTTTTAATTGAGCGTACAAAACGAATTTTAGTGCCTTTTACTTTCGGGATGCTGGCCATTGTGCCATTGCACGTGTTTCTATGGCAAGAGTATTATAATCAGGATTTAAACTATGTAGTAAGCCCTATGCACCTGTGGTTTTTAGGCAACATATTCATTTATGTACTCATTTTTACACCTCTGTTTTTCTACCTGAAACATAACCCAGATGGGAAGCTGCATCAATGGATCAGCAAGGTCATGGGCCATCCTTTGGGGCTACTGGTTGTCATCCTTCCATTCATTGCAGAAGCAGAGCTGCTTAACCCAGAAAGTTTTGAATATTATGCCATGAATGCCCATGGTTTCTGGTTAGGCATGGTCGCTTTTTTGACTGGGTTTCTATGTGTTTATAGCGGCCGGACATTTTGGAGCAATGTGACTAAATGGCGATGGGTAATGCTTATTATAGCGTCCATATTATATGGATTGAGAGTACAGGAAGGTGAATTTAATGCACCCTATTATCTAAAGGCCATTGAGTCTAACCTTTGGATTTTTACCGTGTTTGGCTTTGCCCACAAGTATCTTAACAAGCCCAGCAATATACTGAGTTATTTAAGTCAGGCTGCTTATCCTGTTTACATCCTGCACATGGTATTCCTCTATTTGGGTTCGTGGTTGCTGTTTCCGATGGCAATACCCGCTTTTGCAAAGTTTGTCTTGGTAGTGATCATCACTTTGGTAGGATGCTTTGTAACGTACGAATTTGTAGTAAAAAGAGTGAACTGGATAAGGCCGCTGTTCGGGTTGAAGATGGTAAAAGAGAAAAAGCTGGCTATGGCTTAAGGCTGGGATTTGTTAGTTTTAAGCATAACATCATGCTTACAAGGTTCCGCTTTTGAACAACACTAAATAGAAACTAACCTCTTAGATACACTGAGTTTATGAATAAGAAACAAGTAAAACTAATGTTAAGAATATTATTTATTGCCGCCAGTATAGGCTCGCTATATTTTGTACCATGGATTTTGGTAAAGGCCTGGATCAAACCACTGCCTGATACTGTTCAGGAACAGTTAAATCAGACCATTGATTATGGGTTTGATGGCATGATTGTATATGTAGATCAGGAAGGAAAGCCACCAGAGTTTTACGCGGCCGGGTGGCATGACCGTAAAAACAAAATACCTGCCGATCCGAAAGCATTATTCAAAATTGCAAGTATCAGCAAGTTATATGTGGCTGTTGCAGTTGCTAAATTGGTATATGACAATCAGTTGTTTTTAGATAAAACACTGGCTGATTACATGCCAGAACTTGAAGGAAGAATTGAAAATGCTGATAAAATTACCTTGAGAATGTTGGCGCAACATAGAAGTGGCATTTCCAATTTTACAGACACGCCTGGCTATTGGGAAGCTCCACCAAAAGCCGATAGCGATAATCTTAAATTAATACTTGATAAGCCTGCCGACTATGAACCTGATAAAAAATATAGGTATTCGAATACGAATTATTTGTTGATAGGCAAAATCCTTGATAAAACATTGGGCTATAGTCATCATCAATATATCAAAAGTGAAATATTGATACCGCTTGACCTAAACCATACTTACAGTTTGCTGAGTGAAGTGAATATGGACGATGTGATGAGTGGATATTATGTGGGGTATGATGATGATCTGAAGTACAATGAATTTATAAGCCCTGCTGGCTCAATGGTGGCTACAGCAGAGGATGTGGGTATTTTCTTAAGGGCATTAAACGATGGATCGGTGTTCAAAGAAGGGGAACAGAAAATCTATTCTTCCATTTATTTTTACGAACATACAGGCCTGCTTCCTGGCTATCAAAGTATTGCCAAATACCACAAAGACATAGATGCTGTTGTTATCCAATTTAACAATACCACTGACTTTAATGGTTATGAATGGAGTTTAGCGGAAATCGCTTATAAGCGGGTTGTGAAAATAGTGAGGCGTAGAAAAGAGTAATCGTAATTCATATAGAACAATCAATTCTTATTTGGTATTATAGTCAATAGATTATTAGTAATGAGTCCTTTTTATTGAACACACCAATGAAGACTTAGATTAATTTAACAAATACCGTTGAATAAACACTTCATCATAATACCACTACTAGCCTTAACCAATTTCTGCTTTGCCCAAAAGCAGGATGATGAGCCCTATTCCTACAAAGATGACCTCACTTTTGCATGGCAGCATGATTCTTCAATCTTAAAGTTTACTGCACAAAACCAAACATTAGCACCCATTGAAGTTATTTTTTATAGCAGAGCTAATGACAAAGAGTTGAAGTCATTTTTATTGAAACCATCTGATAGTATTGTATTTCTCAACTACACAGGAAAAAAAGTAGATTCTGTATTTCGACAAGAATTTAGCGATAGTGTGCGATTAGCTTATTTTATAGGGCATAAATCCGTCATAGAACCAGATTTGGACTTTCAGTACAGACTGCCTTTCAAGGAAGGTAAAAAGTATGAAGTCAGTCAAAGCTTTAATGGCAAGGCCTCTCATAACAGTACAAGGTCCAAGTATGCCATTGACTTTCAGCTAAATGTTGGTGAACCTGTATATGCAGCCAGGGGCGGATTGGTTATCAAAGTGATTGACTGGTTCACAAAACAAGGAGGAAGAGAATTAATAAACGCTGCGAATAAAATATTGATTTTGCATGATGATGGAACTATCGCCTCTTATGTCCATCTGGATTATCACGGCAGCTTTGTTAAAGAAGGTGATATCGTTGCTATGGGAGACAAAATTGGTATATCAGGAGTAACAGGTTTTACCCGTGGGCCTCACCTGCATTTTGTTGTTCGCAAAGAAAGAGACATAGCAATACCGGTTTATTTTAAAGGATACGCTAATCAAAAATTGAAGCAGGGTAAGAGGTATAAAATAAAAGACTAAGGATTAGATATCTAATCAACTGACTTTGTAAAAAATGTTGAACCCGTCATGAATTCTGAATAAGCAAAAGCCGCTTCTGGAAAATAGAAACAAAAAAGGAGGCCCTGTATTCAGGGCCTCCTATCAAACAAAACCAGCATTGATACTAACCTTACATATCAATGCCAACCTCCTCCTAATGCCTGATACATATTTACAAAAGCACTTAGCTGTAGCTTTTTAGTTTCTATCAGCTCAAACTTAGCTTCCAAAGCCTCACGTTGTGTCAACAGCACTTCCATATAGTCAGCCCTGGCCGATCTAAACAATACTGTAGAAATAGTGATTGACTGCGTAAGCGCCTCCACCTGCTGGGCCTTCAGCTCATAGCTACTGTTCAAGTTGCTAATCAGCGATAGTTTGTTAACTACCTCTATATAAGCATTTAAAACTGCCTGCTCGTAATTATAAACTGCCTGAATCTGCGCTGCATTGGCACTCATATAGTCTGCTTTAATAGCATTTCTATTAACCAAAGGTGCCATAACATCGCCTGCCAGTGAATACAACAATGACTCTGGAGTTTTGGCAAAGTAACTTGGGCTAAATGCCTGAAAACCTACCCCGGCAGATATTCCCAATGAAGGGTAAAATCTTGCCTTGGCTACTTTCACATCAAGTTTAGCTGCTGCAAGCTCCATTTCTGCCTGTCTGATATCAGGGCGATTTTCTAACAACTGAGCAGGAATACCCGCTTGTATGGACTGAGGAACCAAATCGATAAAAGATTCTGAATCCCTCTCCACAGGCTGAGGATATCTACCCACAAGAAAATTGATCTCATTTTCAATTTCAACTATCTCCTGCTTGATATAATACTGACGGCTCTGGTTCTTCAGCACCTCAGCTTCGAACCTTCGTACAGCTAACTCGGTAACACGAGCGGCATCCTTCTGAAGCTTAACAATTTTCAAAGCATCGTTAAGAATCTTGATGTTACTCTGCACGTTTTCTAATTCATTATCAAGCGCCAACAAATCGTAATATGAATTGGCTATTTCAGCAATTAGATTAGTCACCATAAAGTTTTTACCTTCTACAGATGATAGGTACCTCATCATGGCCGACTTTTTAGCATTTCTGAGTTTCTTCCAGATGTCTACCTCCCAGTTAGCATAAGCACCAACCATAAGGTCACCCAAAGGCTCAGGAAATTCCTTGCCTTCATCTATTTCAAGGTTAGACTCAACAGCACCATTTCTGGTGTATTTGCCCACCTTGTCCACACCTGCGCCAGCTCCAATGCCCACGGAAGGGAGATATTCACCTTTCTTCGCTCTTACTTCATTTCGGGCAATTTGTATTTCCTGCAATGTGATATTCAGCTCCTGATTGTTACTCAAAGCCGTGTCTATCAAAGCAATTAGGTAAGGATCTGTAAAATAATCCTTCCACTGCAGGGTAGCGGTGCTAGTAGTATCCATAGAGGTATTAAAGCTCTCCGGAGTCTTCGTATTCACCGATTTGTCAACTAGTGTAGGAATGGTGCACGCTGTAAAGATTACAGCCGTGCACGCAACTCCCAAACACTTATTTATAATACTCTTAATCATGTTTTTCTTTCGATTTATGATGTTGTGGTAATTCTGTAAGTGGTCGATCATACTCATCCTTAATCATGCTTCGACCCTCTATCATTTTTCCGAATATGTAATACAGCCCCGGAATGATAATCACCCCGAACACCGTTCCTAGCATCATACCTCCCATTGCTGAAGAACCTATAGTTCTATTTCCAATGGCGCCAGCTCCATGAGCAATTACCAATGGTATTAATCCTGCAATAAAGGCAAAGGAAGTCATCAAAATAGGACGGAAACGGACTTTGGCACCTTCAATAGCCGCCTCGAAAATAGTTGCTCCATGGCGATGCTTTTGTACCGCGAACTCTACAATTAACACGGCATTTTTACCCAGCAGACCTACAAGCATGATTAGACCTACCTGTGCATATATGTCGTTATCTAACCCCATCAATTTGAGGAGTAGGAACGAACCAAATATTCCGACAGGTAAAGAGAATAGTACTGCCAAAGGCAGAATAAAACTCTCATACTGTGCCGCTAACACCAAATACACAAAGGCCAATACAATAATGAAGGTATAAAGCGATTCATTACCTTGTCTCGACTGGTCATATGACAGGTCTTCCCAAGCTATATCATAACCTCTCGGCAAAGTTGTGGAAGCCACTTCTCTAATGGCATCGATGGCATCACCAGTGGTAAAACCTTTAGCTGGCAACCCGCGAATGGCCGCTGAATTGTACATGTTGTAACGTGTAATCTCGTTAGGCCCCTGCTTCTTCTCGATTTTCATAAAAGAAGAATAAGGCACCATTTCACCAGCTTCATTTCGCACAAACAGTTTTAGAACATCAGAAGGAAGCCTTCTAAACTCTGGACTTGATTGTACATAAACTTTGAAGAACCGGTTGAATCTGATAAAACCCTGCTCATAGGTACTACCAATTAGGATGTTTAGGTTTTCCATGGCCTTACCAATAGAAACACCTTTCTGCATGGCAGCTTCATTATCAATAATCAACTCATATTGAGGATAGTTAGCCGCAAAGAATGTGAACAATCCTGCCAGCTCCTCGCGCTTGCGCAGGTTGTCCATAAACTCCTGGTTTATTCTATCAAACTCACGATAATCAGTAGTTGTGTTTTTATCAAGAAGCCTTAGAGAGAAACCACCTGAAGAACCAAATCCTGGTACTGCTGGTGGCTCAAAGAACTCAACTATGGCGCCAAGACCCTTTGATTTCTCCTCAAGTTCCTCCATCACCTCATGAACCGAATGATCACGATCTGACCAGTTTTTAAGGTTGATAAGACAGGTACCAGCATTGGAACCACGACCCTCGGTCATAATCTCATAACCAGCCAATGATGATACAGATTCAATATCTTCAATCTCCTCGCATATCTTCTGTAGCCTTTGAGAAACCTCATTGGTTCTTTCCAAAGTTGCCCCAGGAGGAGTTTGGATAATGGCATAGATAGTACCCTGATCTTCTCCCGGAATAAAACCTGAGGGTAGAATTTGATTCTCGAAAAATATACCAATGCAAAAGGCAATTAGAATGCCCCACGTAAGCCATCTCCTGTTTACAATAACTCTGAGTAAACCTACATATTTACCTGTCACTTTATCAAAGCCACTATTGAAAGCATCCAGTGCCTTAGTCAGTATATTTCTCTTTTTAGGCTTGCCATGATTGTTTTTCAATAGCATAGCACACAATACCGGAGTAAGTGTAAGTGCCACCAAAGCTGAGAGCACAATTGAGCTGGCCATAGTAATAGAAAACTGTCGGTAAAAAGTACCCACAGGCCCTGTCATGAAAGAGATAGGGAGAAATACAGATACCATAACCATAGTAATGGCTATAATCGCTCCACTAATCTCACGCATCACTTTTTGCACAGCTTTGTAAGGAGATATATTTTCCTCCTCCATTTTGGCATGCACAGCCTCTACTACTACAATGGCATCATCAACCACAATACCTATCGCCAATACAAGAGCAAAAAGTGTAACCAGATTGATAGAAAGTCCAAAAAACTGCATTACGAAAAATGCTCCTATCAATGAAACAGGCACCGCTAATATTGGAATTAATGTAGAGCGCCAATCACCAAGGAAAACAAACACCACCAGAGCAACAAGTATGAAAGCATCTCTTAAAGTATGGGTTACCTGCTCAATAGAGGCATCCAAAAATTGTGATACGTCATAAGAGATCTTATAGTCAACCCCTGGAGGAAATTCTGCCTCCATCTCCTTAAGCTTAGCCTTCACCTCCTTAATTACATCACTGGCATTACTACCATAATTCTGCTTCAATACAATAGCTGCTGAAGGATGACCATCCAAATTGGAATAAATATCAAAAAACTCACTGCCTAACTCTACCTTGGCAATATCTCCAAGGTGAATGCTCTCACCTTCAGAATTGGCTCTGATAATAATGCCTTCATATTCTTCAGGTTTGTTAAACCTACCCTTGTAAGTCAAAACATACTCCAGCGACTGAGCTTCAATACCAGAGCTTTGCCCTAATCGCCCCGGGCGACCAACAATACTCTGCTCTTGCATGGCCTCCATTACCTCTTCAATGGAGATGTTATAAGCACGCATACGGTCAGGATTGAGCCAAACACGCATGGCATAGGTTCTACTCCCCAATATTTGTGTTCTTGCTACACCCTTGATCCTGTTGATTTCAGGAATCATGTTCACATTAGCATAGTTGTACAAGAACTTTTCATCCATGTGTTCATCTGTACTATAGAGGTTGACATACATCAACATACTTGGCTGGATAGGCGTAATAATCACCCCTTCACGTTGCACCAGTTCGGGCAGCAAAGGCATGACCTGATCGACCCGGGTCTTCACCCGAATAACGGCCTGATTGGGATCAGTACCAGGTTCAAAGATTACCCTAAGAGTAGCCTCACCAGCACTAGTAGCATCGGTAGCCATATAACGCATACCCTGCACACCATTAATAGAGTTTTCTAATGTGATGAGGGTAGATTTTACCAATACATCAGCACTAGAACCAGGGTAAGCAATAAAAATATTTACTGTTGTGGGAGCAATTTGTGGGAATTGCGAAATCGGTAACTGCTTGATAGCCAGCGTTCCTGTAAAGACCAGAATAATGGAAATTACAATGGCGAAAACCGGTCTATGAATAATTTTACTAAACATTTCTTTTGTAGTTTGGGATACTTAATTATTCAGCATAGAGGCTCAAATGCGAGATCGCATAATCGGGCTCTACGAATTCATAGCTTATTTCGTCATTTTGTCTTACCAGACGTAGTCCTTCAAGCAGCAGTTTATCGTCTTCTTTCAAACCACCCTCAACTATATAAATATGTGGCAATTCAGCAGCAACCTGAATCTCTCTTGACTTGATAGTATTATGCTCGTCAATCACATAAACATATCTTTTATCAAGGATTTCAAAAGTTGCCTTCTGTGGAATCAGCATGGCGTTTTTGTATGGCACTTTCATCAATATATTACCTGTTTCACCATGTCTTAGCAGACCTTTAGGATTAGGAAAAGTGGCTCTGAAAGCAATATTTCCCGTCTCGTTATTAAAGTCAGCTTCTATCGTTTCAATCTTGCCTGGATATTGGAACACTTTATTGTTTGCCATCATCAGGTTCACTTCGATAAGACTATCTTTATTAATAGTCGTTTTGTAATCCAAATATTCAGCCTCGGGTACATTAAAGTAAACCCACATTTTGCTGTTATCAGATAAGCTGGTAAGCAGTTCACCTTCATCAACAAGACTTCCTATTCTTACATGAAAACGGTCCATTATACCATCAAAAGGCGCTTTTATCCTTGTGAAACCAAGGTGCACCTGAGCAAGTGATACTTCGGCTTTGGCCTTATCAAATTTGGCTTTGGCCAACGCCAACTCATTTTTAGATACCACATTACTGTCTGCTAGTGACTTGGTATTTAAAAATTCTATTTCAGCGAAATTAGCTTCCGCCTGAGCTTTCTGCAGTTCAGCTTCATAAAGCATCGGCATAACCTGAAACATAGGCTGCCCCTTCTTAACTAACTGCCCTTCATCTACAAATACGCTTTGCAAGTAGCCTTTTTCTAAAGCTCTTACTTCAATATGATTAACAGAATGGATCTGACATACATAATCTTTAGTAATAGATGTATCCATTCTGGCAGGACTAGTTACCAAAAATTTGGTTTCCTCTTCCGTATGTTCACCATGACCCGAGTTGCAGCTTGTATTATATATCAATGCACCAAAACCCATGATTAAGAGAATTCTCTTCATTGTTTTAAATATTTATTAACCAATAAAATTTTATGATTATTGTGAAGTGCATATAGCACAACACAAACGCCTGTTTAGCTTAAGCTATCGAATACAGGATGTTAAGAAAACAGGATTATTGTCAGGCAATGAAAAGCCTGAAAAGGTTAAATCATATTAAGAAAACCCCAAGCTCAATATTGAGGGGTTCTTCAGAAGAGTAGTAAGAACTGCGCTCATAGAATAATAAGCGGCTCTTGATAAAATGGGAATAAAATAAGGCCTGCTTTGTATCAAGAAGGACAACATAGAAATCACTGATCTCTAATAATTTTTTGGAAGAAGACTCTTTGTTCTCTTCAACCTCCTCTTCTTCTGCAAACTCAATAGGGTCTTTGCTTTTTTCCCTTTCAGTACTTGAAGTTAGAATGCCAGGATTAGCTGCATGATTATGAATAATGTTGAAATGTGTTTGCTGTTGGGCACTGGCATCAGCCGCAAAAGAATCATGAACAGCATGGGCAGAGAGGTAGCCGTATCCACTCAAAAGAAGGATACAAAGTGAAAGAAAATATCTAGCGGCTACTTTAACCATTAAGCGCAAAGTTGCATCAACTTAAAATTATAACCAAACAGCAATTATTGAATTTTGCGCAAACCCATTGACTTAACTAATTGTAATTCAGAATTATAAGGTATAACAAACGATTGAACCTATCATTATTACTATGTAAGATTAATTGTCAAATATTTGATAAAATGATGAATTTTTAGCAAAAATCAATTCCTACCATAAGTTAATCATAAAATATTCTTGGCCTAAGAACCCTCTATAAATCTCATTATAGTTTCCTGAACTTGCTGGCGATGGCTCCACCACTCACGACTAAAAAAGCCTCTAAATCGCCAGTGTTTTTTACTTAGGGTAAAAGGGGTATAAACATGAATGTCTTTAATAGAAGGGCTTTCAAAGTAAAGCTCATCATCCGTCATTATTAAAGCCTGATAATCACCCTTGCACTTTACGGTAATATCGGCAAATGGTAACTCTTCAGAAAGCTGTACCGAATCAATCTGCTCAGAGGTCCACTTCTGTAAGGCTGTTTTAAGGTACCAATCAGGACGATGGCCTTTTGTTTCTGGCAATGAGGGAGTGAATTTTCCATTACTGACATGATGAGCATATTCCAAATACTTCTTAAGCAACTTTGGCCCTTCATTTTTGCTATCCTCAACCTTCAGCTGATTTGGCATTATACTACTTACAATTACAACTTTTTCACGAGCCCTTGTTACTGCTACATTCAATCTATTTTCACCATGAACAGCATTTAAGCTACCAAACTGCATGTTCATTTTACCCTTTTCATCAGGAGCATAGGCAGTAGAAAAGATGATCACATCCTTCTCATCTCCCTGCACATTTTCAATATTCTTAACAAACCAGCCTTCTGGCCACAACACGGCTCTTTCAATAAATTTCTCATCTATTTTATCCAGAATATGCTGCTGTTGCTTAGCATTAAAAGTAACAACGCCAACTTGTTTCTGCTGGTCCTCCTTAGCCAGATCAAGTAACATTTCTACTACTTTCAAAGCTTCAATGTCATTGACATTACCTTCCCAAACACCATCTACTTTATGATACTCAATACCAGGAACTTTACTATTAACCACATCAAAATCAGGAAGCAGTTTCAATTTACCTCCATAAAAATGCTTGTTAGAAAAATCAATAAGATCTAACGATCGGCTCCTGTAATGACCATTCAACTGAATCCCCATCAAATATCTATCGGCCAGCTCGAGTAGAGAATCCACCTCCAGATCAGGACTGTCATTTTCATCATCGTAGCGCGCCTGATACAGGTCATTAGGACGAAGCTGCATGCTATCTCCAGCAATTAGCACCTTATTACCACGGTACATGGCTGGTATACCGCGCTCTGAAAAACATTGAGAAGCCTCATCAAAAATGACAAGATCAAAAATCTCATGCATAGGAAATATTGCTGACACTGCCTCGGGACTCGCCAGCCAGCAAGGCACCAAATCAAACAACTCCTCTTGATACTCAGCCACCACCTTTCTAATCGGCCAAACCCTGCGCTTTTTCGTTACCTGATGATATAAATCACGATAAGTGACCATATTATTGAGCCTATTATGCGTAGCATTGGCATAGGTTCTTTCGCGAGATCGCAGCAGCAACATATCATTACTGACCATCAATTTTTCCTTGACAAGGTTCTGTAATTCAGCTTCCAGCTTATGAAATTTACGAGAAGACACAGAACGAAGAATTGGAAACTTGGTCTCAATATGCTCTATCCAGGCTAGTCTTAAGCTGTTCTGAAATATTTTCTCCAATGTCTGTGACTCAGTAATATCAGTTTCCTGAATTAGCTTATCAATGGCTTTTATCTCGTGAACAGCCATTTCATTTTTTACTCTATCAAATTCACACAGCTCCTCAAAATCAGTTTTAAGTGTTTCCTTTAGTCGGTTTACATACTCAGGTTTCCGCTCTACAGCTGTAATCTGACTATCAGTAAGATAAATCAGCCATCTTTCCTTCTTTTGTGGTATTTCCTTTATGATTTGAAATAACTGTTCTATTCCATCTTTAAGCTCAGTATATTCCATCTTTTGCACACTGAAATACTGCTTAAAGTTTCTAAGCGAATTAAAGATCAGTTTTGACTTAATGGTCAGCTTCAGCAGATGAAACCAAGTCTGAAAATGCACCTTCTCATAGCTTGTAGGCACATCAGGTACCCATTCTCTGGATTTGAGTTTTGTAAGGTTGTGCTCGAGGTTTAACCTGTTGTCAATACGTTCAACCAATGTTCTAAAGCCTTCCCTGTTTCGTTTCAAACCATTTTCAACAAGTACTCTTTTAATGAGGTACTTATCTTTTGAAAACAATCTCCACTTTACTAAACGAAACAAACTTCTGCGCGCATCGATATTACGCTGCAAAGTCTCTTGAAACTTGCCGAGCTGATCTGAAGGGAGTGAAACTTCCGGGCCCTCGCCCTTGTAACACTCCATCAAAACCCTTTCAATATTTGATAACCACAGCGTACTGGTCTCTGCATCACTAAATCCTGACAAATGCTGAAAGTAGCTATAGGCCTTATCATTCTTCAATGTACCGAGCATCTCTACAATAAAATCTCGCTTGCTCAGCATAAACTCAAAGTCTTCGAGTGTAAGCCTGAAGCCTACAATTTCCTCTGCTCGTTTAGCAATTTCCTCCTGATATGAAGGAATTTCGTCTAGAATTTCATTGATTGTCCGCTGGTCTCCGACACTATAATTCTCGAATGAGCGCCTGTCAAACCATTCATAGTCTGGCCTTCCAAATGCCTGAATATGCTCTGCATAATCCTTAAGATGGAGAATAAAGTTATCCAGCTCATTGATCTTGAACTGTGTATATTCTTGTTTGAAATTGATAGCCTCACCCTCCAAATCAGAGGTAAGGTAAAGTTCCTTGACTGAAGCCCCTGCTTCGCTTTCATCAAACAGAGCAAACTTAAACTCTTCCAGCTCTTCAGTAATCTGATCAATGCGCCTACTGATCTGTAAAAATTTTCTTTCGAGTTGAATGGCATCCAATCCATTGTTGAGCATCTTATACTCATCAATTCTATCAACCTGACTCGCTATTTTTTCAAATATGGTTTTTCTGTCATTCTTAAAATCATGAACAAGCCCCATAAAAGGAGTCATCTCCTTCTCATGCATTCTATTGTAAACCACATCAAGTGCCGCCCGTTTTTGGCTCACTACCAGCACCTTTTTACCAGTTGCAATATGGTCTGATATTAGATTACAGATCAGCTGTGATTTACCGGTACCCGGAGGCCCCTGCACTACAACAGAATTACCTTTCTTTATTGCTTTAAGTGCATTCTCCTGATGGGCATCCATCTTAAATGGTGTAAAGGTCTTTTCTTCTTCAACACTATCAAGAAATGAATATCGCTTATAAACTGATGCCTCTTCCTTTGGTGTTCTGCCAATAAAAAACTCCTCAACATCCTGAACAGAATTATTGCTCAGCAGGGTATTATAATCTGGCACAAGGTATGACCCTGACTGCGGAAATATACCCAACACAGCCTCTGGGAATAGCTTCAACTCACCATCACCATGCTTTTCAAGAAAATCTGCCTTCTTGTAGTCTTCAAACTTCTGCAGGTCATCCTGAAAATTATCCTGATTAAAATTCAGCTCTATATCACTGTCTTTAAAAAGCTGATATAAAGATGTTCTGAAAACAGTACTGTCAGTATCAAAATCTTCAAGGTTTCTATCAAGGAAATCATCTGAGATTTTTACGCCATTATAATGACCATATGCCAATAGAAAAGACTTATTCAATGAGGCCCCTTCATCTGCACGCGGTTTAAGAATCCACTTTCCATTGGTTAAATCAAGATCAACCGGAAAAAATAATAATGGCGCACGCACTGGCGTACCGTCAGAAAGTTTGCCCTTTACAAATGGCCATCCCACATAAAGGTCTTTTGAACCACGCTCATCATAGATGAACTTTTCGGTTCTCGATATCTTTTTTAGCTGATTGCTTAATCTGTTAGTTTCCTCATCTCTGCTATCAAATTGTTGACAAAGTGTATGTCTATGTCCACCAATAAGAGATTCAATAATCCCGAAAGGACCATTTTTATTAACAAACTGCAAATCCTTGATATCTAGATATTGATCTTTATTCAACCTTAAAAGCAACAGAGATCTGTTGTTGGCTGATAGATTGGTCAGTCGTTTTAAATATGATTTGAGGACATCTAGCATAAGGAGAAACCAAGTAACCAAAAAATAATAAATAATTGAGACACTCCCGTGTATTAATTACGGTTCTTGAAATTTAATATATGGGGTTATTTGCTGCAGCTTTAACGAATCTAATCGGTGAATATTCTGTAAGTCAGCTACTTGGTTAAATGGTCCGTGCTGAAACCGGTAATTAATAATTGCTTTTGCTAAAGTTCTTGAAATGTAAGGATGCTTGGATAGGCTGTATTCATCCGCCTTATTGATGTCTATTTGCTCTGGTGTAAATGCTACCGACAATGTAGATACAGAATCAAGCGCAAGAATGACCGAATCCTTTAAGCCATAAACTTCCTTTAATTGCCCCTTGTTGGTAAACCCTCCTAAAAGATCGCGGTATTTAATGATCCTTTTAGATAGAACACTGCCTATTCCTCTTATTTGCTTAAAGTTTATAGTATCAGCAGAATTTAAGTCAAAGGTTTCTATTTTAACTTTATATACCTTTTTCTCGGGCTTTCTGTCAGCTCTTTCTGTAGACTCAAATCGCTTGCTTTTAAATTTATTGTAGCGATGGACAACGTAAGGTTCGATATCTCCAGAAGAGGAGTCGATGATAATTGACTTTCTCCAAACTGCCACCAGGCTATCTAATACCAGCTGATCTTCAATCAGCAACTCCACATTTTGAGCCTTATAATTACGATACCAATAGGGTGAAACAATGAATAGAAACACTAAAGGAATCAGAATTATCATACCATTGGCTTCGGTTTTAGATATTCCTAATTGACTTCTTAACCAATGATTAATTCTATTCAATTCTACTAAATTATTTATTATTCAAACTAATCATTATTTATTTATATATCAATAAAATCACAAACTGATTTTTATCATTTAAATATCTGATCGGAAGGAGGTTAATAAGTATTGAGCCTTTTTATATTTGTCAGATGTAATAATTTGAATGCATTCTAAATTATCGTGGGTGTTTTCAAAACAATTCATAACTGATTAGATTTGCAAGTTCATGGAGAATACCTTCAAAGTCACCGGACTATCATTTAAAAGCACACCTATCGAGGTGCGTGAGAAGCTGGCATTGGATGAAATTCAGGCCAAGGAATTGATGCAGTTTATTAATAATAATACTGCTGCTACTGACATCCTGATACTTTCTACCTGTAATAGAACTGAAATTTATTATAACTTCAGTACTGACCTTAACAATGAAATTGCTACCGGGCTTGCTTTGATCAAAGGTGTTGACAAAGGTATTGTTGCATCATATTTATCGTGCATTGCAGAAAATCATGATGCGGTGAAGCACCTTTTTAATGTCTCTATGGGGCTGGATGCTCAGGTGGTTGGAGATATTCAGATCTCTAATCAGGTGAAAAAAGCCTATCAATGGAGTGCTGATGAAAACACAGCAGGTCCATTTTTGCATAGGTTAATGCACACAATCTTCTATGCTAACAAACGTGTAGTTCAGGAAACATCATTCAGAGATGGTGCGGCTTCTGTATCATATGCTACTAAAGAATTAATCGAAGATATTACTGCTGAAATTGCAAATCCTAAGATATTGATCCTTGGTTTAGGTGAGATTGGCCAAGACGTTTGCAGAAATTTTGTAGGCAGTAAAAAGGATATAGTTATTGCTAACCGTACGGCAGCAAAAGCTGAATCATTGGGTGCTGAATGTGGCTTCCCAACACTTGCTTTCGAAGCAGCTCTAAGCGACCTTTCTACTTTTGATGTTGTCGTTTGCTCTGTTGCCAGGGATGAACCAACAATTACTAAAGGAAGTGTTTCTCAGATAGAAATATTAACTCCAAAGTTCTTCATTGACCTTTCTGTTCCAAGGAGTATTGAGATGACCATTGAAGATGTGCCAGGCGCATTACTTTACAACATTGATAATATCCAGAGTAAAGCTTCAGAAACACTGAACAAGCGAATAGCTGCGGTTCCTGATGTTGAAAACATCATCAATGAGTCGTTAGTCGATTTTGAAGATTGGTCAAAAGAAATGATAGTTTCTCCTACTATCAAAAAACTAAAGGGAGCTTTAGAAAACATCCGTCAGGAAGAAATTCAGCGTTATTTAAAAGATGCTTCTAGCGATGAGGCTAAGGTTGTTGACACAGTAACGAAAAGCATGATGCAGAAAATCATGAAGTTGCCAGTATTACAGCTTAAAGCAGCATGTAAAAGAGGTGAAGCTGAAACCTTGATAGACGTACTGAATGACTTATTCGATTTGGATAAGGAGTCAGAACCGTCTAAATAAAAAAATCAAATTTTATATACACATCATTATTTATTAACAACCGTTAATAATGTTTTTGATATTTTTAGCTTTTCAAAGAGTAAGACATGATTAGAGTTAGAGTAATCGCATTTTTATTAATCACAATTTTTAGTGCTGAGCAAGCATTTTCATGGGGACAAATTGGACACCGAACTGTTGGGCTAGTGGCACAGAAGCACCTCAAAAAGAAAACAAAAAAGAAGCTTAAAGAGCTACTTTTTCATGAGTCACTTGCTATTATTAGCGTTTGGATGGACGATCAGAAATCTAATCCAGATTTCAGGCATGCGAGTGACTGGCATTGGGTAACTATTCCAGAAGGAAAAACCTATGCAGAAACCGAAAAGAACGAAAATGGAGATGTAATACAGACCATTAATAGAGTTATAGAAGAACTAAAATCGGGAACGCTTACCAAAGAGCAAGAGGTTATGAATCTCAAAATACTAGTTCATCTTGTAGGCGATATTCATCAGCCATTGCACGTAGGCACAGGTGAAGATATCGGAGGCAATGCCGTCAAGGTAAGCTGGTTTGGTGAAGATTCTAACCTCCATAGGATTTGGGATTCAGACATGATTCAAAGCAAAGAATTTAGCTATACTGAATTGGCTTCTTCTATAGATCATGTCGATCCGAACATTATCAAACTTTGGCAACAGGATGATGTGCTTGTCTGGGCAAAAGAATCGATGGACTTAAGAAAGCAAGTTTACAATCTACCAGAAAACAAAAGACTTGGCTACCAATATAGGTATGATAACTGGCCAACAGTGGAAAAAAGACTTCAGCAAGCCGGTATAAGATTGGCGGGGATCCTTAATGATATCTATTCATGAGTTCCATCGATCCATTCGTCTTCAAGTTCCTGAATAACCTCAGAAAGAATAACAACAGAGATTGGTTTGGTGAAAATAAAGACAAGTATGTCGCAGCGCATAAGTCCGTAATTTCATTTGCCGATGATCTCTTATCTGAGATGAAGAAACACGATGACATTGAAACAGTGTCAGGGAAAAAATCACTTTTCAGAATTTATAGGGATGTCAGGTTCTCTAAAGATAAATCACCCTACAAAACCCATTTTAGTGGGTCTTTTAAAAGAGGAACTAAATGGCTCCGCGGTGGCTACTATTTTCACCTGGAGCCAGGCAATGTATTGATAGGAGGAGGATTCTTTTCTCCTTCTAAAGAAGATCTTCAAAGAATTAGAGAAGAAATAGTTGAAGATCAAGAGCCAATGCGCCAAATCTTAAGTGACAAACAGTTCAAAAAGCATTTTGGACAACTTCAGGGTGAACAATTAAAAACTGCCCCAAAAGGATTTGATAAAGAGCACCCTGCCATTGATTTGATCAGGTATAAGCAATTCTACTTTGTGAGCCACTTTAGCGATGAAGAAGCAAATAGTAAAGGTTTTGCTCAAAAGGTATCAGAGCGATTTGCGCTTCTACGTCCTTATTTCAATTACATGAGCGAAGTGCTGACTACAGAC
Source organism: Fulvivirga lutimaris (assembly GCF_009711525.1). Classification (GTDB taxonomy): domain Bacteria; phylum Bacteroidota; class Bacteroidia; order Cytophagales; family Cyclobacteriaceae; genus Fulvivirga; species Fulvivirga lutimaris. Next base: position 16,426 of record NZ_SMLV01000434.1, on the reverse strand, counting down.
GCTAACGGATTACCTATAGTATAAAAAAAGGCGTCTGGTTAGGACGCCCTTTCGGTTTGGTTTACAGGTTGAATTAATATTTTACTTCGCAATATGTGAGAAAAAATCTACAATCCAAAAAGTGTCATTCTCTATGCCATGTAGCGTAATCACACTATTTCTCGAAAATCATATTTTGATAGTAATGCTAATTGGGCAATGATCAGAGCCCATAAATTCATTATGGATTTCAGCGGCCTCCACCTTCTCCATAAGTGATTGATTTACAAGGAAATAATCAATTCTCCAGCCAACATTTCTGCTTCTTGCATTGAACATATAATTCCAATAACTGTATTTTACTTCATCTGGATGCATATTTCTAAAAGAATCTACAAATCCGTTTTCCAAATAAGTTTCAAAGCCATCGATCTCTCGCTGAGTGTACCCGGCTGACTTATTGTAGTTTTCTTTCGCTCTGGCGATGTCAATTTCCTGATGTGCGACATTAAGATCACCGCAAAGAATTACTGGTTTCTTATTTTCTAAATTCTTTAAATAATGCAAAAATTGCTTATCCCAATCTTCGCGATAATCGAGACGTTTTAGGCCTGCTCCGGAGTTTGGGGTATATACGTTTACCAAGAAGAATTTTTCAAATTCCGCAGTATTCACACGCCCTTCCTGATCATGCTCCTCAATACCAATGTCATGTGTAACATTCACCACCTTTTCCTTAGTTACAATAGCTGTGCCCGAATAGCCCTTTCTGGCCTTAGAGTAATTAACATAACTTGTATAATCATCAAATATCTGAAGTGCAGTTTGCGCCTCCTCTAAAGGCGCCTTAGTTTCCTGAAGACAAAAGACATCAGGACTTAACGCATCAATACTATTCTTAAAGTCTTTCTTTATAATGGCTCGGATGCCATTCACATTCCAGGAAACTATTTTCATGATTATTTACTTTAGGTTACATGCAAATTGACCCAATCAGGTAATATTGTCAATGTTTAAGACAAATAATTAATGGGCGACATTTCAAACCGGAAGGATATAGAGTCACTAATGGATTCCTTCTATCAAAAGGTGATAAATAATAAAGACATTGGTTTTCTATTTACCGATGTAGCCAAGTTGAATTTGAAAAAACACCTGCCCATTATCTGCGATTTTTGGGAGAGTACTCTTTTTCAAAAGACAATATACAAGGGCAATGTGCTGGCTGTTCATCAAGACCTGAATGAGCAACATGCCTTAACCGAACAACACTTTCAAGTCTGGCTTGAGGTATTCAATACAACGGTAGATGAGTTATTTAAGGGCAACAATGCAGAGCAAATTAAGATCAGGGCTTTGTCAATTGCTACCGTGATGAGGAGTAAGATTTTACATTGGCCAAAAGCCTAATATTTGACAAGCATCCTGTAATTAGCTATTTCATTGGTTCTAGAAATATCATTTCTGAATTATCTGGATCCAATGAATCATACTTTACCTTAAACTTATCTCCAATTTCAATTTCAACATTGACGTTTATCTTCTGACTTCCGGTGTGTTTTTCACCATTAATTAAATACTGGTATTTAGCCCAATCACCTCTACTTTTTCGATGCTGTTTCCCAATTACTGTCCCAATCACGTATTTAGAATGTCCTTCCAGCGAAAGCGTGTGTGTTTTTTGATCATAAAACCCCCAAGACAACAGAATTGCGATGATTAACAAGATCAGTAAATACCCATATTTCTTAATAAAAGAACTTCTCTTGCCCGACATGTGATCTAGAATACTAATAATACTTTTGTAAAACATAGAAAGGCGCCCATGAGGCGCCTTTCTTATCATCAATTAAGCTTTATTACTCTCCCTTACCTTTCGATTTAGAAGATCCTTTTCCAGGTTTTGCGATAGACTCTCGCATATCAGTATCAGCCTGGATATTATCCATTTTGTAGTAATCCATGATGCCCAGATTACCCTGTCTAAAGGCTTCGGCCATAGCTTTTGGCACTTCAGCCTCAGCTTCAATTACTTTTGCTCTTGCCTCCTGTGCTTTCGCCTTCATCTCTTGCTCTACTGCTACAGCCATGGCTCTACGCTCTTCAGCCTTAGCCTCCGCCACTTTAAGATCAGCACTAGCCTGATCGGTTTGAAGTTTCGCTCCAATATTAGCACCCACATCTACATCCGCAATATCAATTGAGAGTATCTCAAATGCAGTACCTGCGTCCAGACCTCTTTGCAATACCAGCTTAGAAATTTTATCAGGATTCTCTAATACATTTTTGTGTGACTCTGCAGAACCAATAGAAGTTACAATACCTTCACCAACTCTGGCAAGAATAGTATCTTCTCCGGCACCACCAACCAACTGCTGGATATTAGCTCTTACGGTTACTCTTGCAATAGCAATCAGCTGAATACCATCAGCGGCAACAGCTGCTACTTTAGGTGTGGTTATCACCTTTGGGTTTACAGATATCTGCACCGCCTCAAATACATCACGACCTGCAAGGTCAATAGCCGTAGCCTGTTTAAAAGTCAAGTTGATATTCGCCTTGTCAGCAGAAATCAATGCCTTAATAACTGAAGGCACATGACCACCAGCCAAGTAGTGAGTTTCTAATTCTTTTGTACTAACAATAAGTCCCGCTTTAGTAGCTGTAATCATTGAATTTACAACTACTCCTGGTGGCACTTTTCGTATTCTCATGAACATAAGCTCAAATAAGCCTACATTAACATTTGAGAAACGGGCTGTAATCCATAGCCCTACTGGGATAAAATAGATGAATATAAAAAAGCCTATTATGCCCAGAAAAATAATCGCAATTAATCCGAATTCTTCCATTAGTTTTAGTTGATTGGTTCTACTATTATATTATTTTTTTCAATTTTTATTATCTGCACAGTTGTGCCAGAATCCACATAAGAACCCGTGGTTCTTACTTCGTATTCTTTATCATTAAGCTCTGCCTTGCCTATAGGCTTTAAAGTAGAAATAGCCATCCCTTTATCTCCTACAGTCAGGCTATCGGTGAGCCCTTCATTCACTTTGCCAACATTGGTATCTTTTAGTGCCAGCTTTTCCCATGTCTTGTTCCTGAAGCTAATATAAATCGCAAGCCCAAAAAACATAGTTGACCCCAGTGTAAACCACCACCCTACTTCACTTCCGAAATAGTCAAAACTTAGGTAAATGCCCAATACCGTGGCAATCAATCCTAATATACCAACTACTGTAGTGCCCGGCACAAATAGTACTTCAACAATAAGAAGGACAAATCCGGAAATAACAAGAAAAATAACTGTGGTCCAGGCTGACATATGTTTTTAAGTAAAGCCTAAAGCTACTAAAAATATTATTGCGCTACTTTTACCCATGATGATTTTTTCATCACGAGATATTCATCGAACCTGGCATCATAAAAAAGGTCGTCATACATAATGGGAATAACATCTACCCCATTATTAGAAAGAACACCATATTTATTAAAAAGACTTACTTTGACATACATGTCATTTACCTCCTCAAGCATATCGTATTTAGCATTAATCAAAAAGCTTCCTTCGGTATCCAGCAGTCCATACTTACCCTGTTTTTTAACGAGGAATCTACCAGATGGCAGGACCGTAATTTCATCAAAGTTTTGAGGAGTAAGCTTTTTGCCTTCCTTATCTATTATTCCATATCCTGATGGTGCTTTTACAATGGCCATATTATTTTTAAAGATGCTCACCTCGGTATAAACGGGTTGGATAATTATCTTTTCATATCTATCAATATAACCCCATTTTCCCAACAACTTAACAGCAATTAGACCATCACCAAAGTCGCCCACATTTTCATATCTATTGGCTATTATGAGCCTGTTCTGATTATCAACAAAACCAAACCGGCCCTGATACTTAACTGCAAATAAACCAGCTCCTGAAGACCTGATTTCTTCAAAACGCTGTTGCGGAATATCCCGGTTTACTATTCTTCCATTAAAATCAATTTTCCATAATCCTCCATCAGATAAATGCTCAAGCAAATGATCTTCCATAATATCCACTTTATTTTCTGTAAAGTAAATGGTCTCATCATCATAGCTTTTCAATGTGCTTAACTTTCCAGATTTAATAAGGTAATAGTCATCATTGATAATCGTGAGTCTCCCCCTTTGAGGTAAAACAACCCATTCGCCCATTTTATCGAGAATGCCATATTCACCATGAAATCTCACCACCACCATGTTATTGATGATCTCACCCACCTGATCATACACACAATGAATAATTTCTTCCCCTGACCTATCAATAAAGCCCCAGTGGTTCTTCTTTTTCACAGGATAGTAATAGCCCGTACGTTTTCCAATCTCTTCATAATTGGTATTGGATTTTTGCACGCCATGAAAGTCGAATAATGACCAATTGCCTTTACTTTTAGCATAAATAACATCCTTATTAAGGATCAGGGAATCATACTTCGGCTTCATAAATATTTCACCATCGCTATTGATAATACCCCATTTATTATGATACCTGAATAACATTTTACCATTCACCGGTTCATCTATATAGGTAAACCTCTGTGGTGTAAGAGGTTCATTATCCTTACTAATTACCCAGCTTTTTCCATTAGCTCCCACTTTATAATTCTGTTCTCCAAATGGCCTTATATGATCATAGTACATTGATGATGAAGCTTTACCTGCTTTGAGCACTTGCCATTCGTCAAATCCCTTTACTTGCAAATCATCATCCAAGAGCACATCCTGATACTGTGGTTCTTCTATTATCTGACCATTATTATCTACCACACCTAATTGATGATTGGCATAAATAATAGCATGCCCATTCCGATAATTGGAAATGCTATCCAACACAAAATCTACCATGGGCTTTCCGGCATCGGAAAAAATGGCCGTTTTGTTCTCAAAGTTTTTGACTGCAAACCTTAACTGGCCGAGGCTGATTATCTCCTTATATTCTACTGGAATGATTGACTTATCGGTCATATCAACAACACCAAACTTGTATTGTCTTCCATATTTAATTCCAACGACAGCCCTAAGGTCTACCACTTTTATGGCATTGTATTTAAATGGAATAATGATTTTTCCCTGATTGGTAATAACTCCTAAAAAATCGTTATGACTAACTTTTCCTCGAACTGAGGCAATATAAAATCCACCTTTGGCTGGATATAAACTGGTGTATTCTGCCTCTGTTATTCTTTGATTGTTAAGTGTCAACAAACCCCACAATTCACCTTTTTTATACCCAATAGTATTAGACTGTGGCTCCTCATTTCCCGTGCTCCATCCTAGCTTTTCATATTCAGCAGGAATAATAACATTTCCATTGGCATCGGACAGGCCTACCTTACCATTCTTGTATATAAGTTGAAAATCCTTTGACTGGGCAACAGAAACAGCGGTGATTAAAATCAGTACTAATCCGCGTAAAAAATATCTCATCTCCTTCACTAACAATAAGTCTCAAATGTAATTGGTTTGGCCTTAAATGCCTATTTATGACATCTCTAATTAGCAGTTGCATCTTCAAAATTTGGCATCTTCAAAAGATACATTCAATAACTACCTTTATGGCTGCTTATTATGTCAACCTTAAAGCGGGTTTTTCGTTCATACAATCATGAGATTTTTAATGTCCTTTTTGCTTTGGTGTTTACTATTTGTGCTGTGTTGGCCAATAGCTATTCTTGCTATTTTCCTTTACCCCATCATCTGGATAATTTCAATTCCTTTCAGACTTGTAGGCGTATCAATAAATGCTCTGTTTGAGTTGATTAAAGCAATATTATTGCTGCCATTCAGAGTTGTTGGCGTAAAAGTTTAGCCCATTTATATTAAAGTGATTATCTTGCCTTATGAGATTAATCATTTTACTACTATTTGCCACCACCGCTGCTCTGGCTCAGCCAGACACTGAAGTTTATGTTTTTGACCTCAATTCCACCAATGGGAAGTACGAGGTAAGCAATCCTATTAACGTTTCTAATAAAAATGAAGGTTATGATAATCAGCCTCATTTTACTCCTGAGAGCAATTTAATGTACACCAGCACCCAAGATGGTCAGACCGATGTCGCGCTTTATGATTTTGATAAGAAAACCAATGAGTACCTAATCAACACAAGGGCAAATGAATACTCACCAACACCTGTATATGGAGAAAAATCCTTTAGCTGCATATATGACAGCATGCAATATTTGGTGAAATATTTACCTAATAAAAAGGAACCTGTAGTCTTGATAGATGATTTGGTAGTTGGCTACCATTGCTGGGCTGACGCCAATACGGTATTACTTTTTGTTTTGGGTGACACCTTTACTTTGAGAAAGTACAACTTAAAGAAAAAGACCAATGAAATTATGGATGATAATATTGGAAGGTGCCTGCTTAATATTCCAAATAAGCCTTTGATCAGTTATGTGAGTAAAAAGACTTCACCTTTTGCTATCAACTCTATAGATCCAAAAACAGGTATTAAGGTTAAAATAGCTGATGCCCTGGAAGGATCTGAAGATTTAGCCTGGACACCAGAAAGTATAATGATTATGGGCCAGGGCGATGTCCTCCACCAATATGATAATGAAAAGGGCTGGATGCCAATTGCTGATTTAAAAGAATTTGGCCTATCTGGAATTTCAAGATTAGCCGTTAGCCCACAAGGCGATAAACTAGCCGTAGTTGTTAGTGGTTTTTAATCAACCTTCTTTGACTTTTCGTTTTTCATAGCAAGTCTCAAGAAATAAAGGAAGCCGCCTACAACTACTCCTACTATAAAAATCATTGATATAATAGCTCCTCCACTCATGATTTGACAAATTTATTGTAAAGATATTTGTTGATGGCAATACCTGCTATCAAGGCCAACGCCCATTGCGTAACTACTGAAGCATTACTATACACATCAAACACATTCCAGTTTCCATTGGCATCAAACCATGGGTTTTCAGAATACCCTCTGGACATCCACCAGTAAATCAGCACTACGGCCAATACCACATTAAAACATAGTGTAATTGAGAAATATTTCAATGGAACATTCAGATCAGAATCTGTATCTATAAAGTCCTTTTTGAATTTTGAAATTCCATACTTCAAAACAACTATAATAATAAGCAGTCCACTTATAATTAGGCCAATGCCCCACACCCAGTCCTGATTATTAAAGAAGTTCAACGACCAGGCTGATGGAAATCCAAATATGATACAGAACACGCCAGCTCGTACGGCTGCGGACTTTCTGGTTATGCCCATGTCTTTCAAATTGCTAATGAAAAGCTCAAGCATTGGGAGCAGCGAGCTAAATGCTGCCATAAAAAATGCAAGGAAGAATATGAACGACAAAATCGCTCCACCGGTGATGGTAGAAAACAACTTCGGAATGATGGTAAATGTCAATGCCTGATTTCCACTTTGAAGAAATGAGATGGCTTCACCTTCGCTGGTAGCCAATGCGAAAACAGCAGGCAAAATAGCCACACCGGCCATTATTGAAGCAGTGTTGTTTCCAAACCCACTAATAAATGTATTAAGCACCACATCTTCTTTCTTTCTAGAGTAAGAGGATATGGTCATAATCAATCCCCAACCTGCTCCTGTTGACCATGCCGACTGTGATAGTGCCTCGATCCAGATCGTTGGGTTAGAAAAGTGCTTTGTATCAATGGCAAACATGTACTCTAGCCCTTTGAAGCCATTTTCCATATTTAGCGAAATGACTGTAATCACAATTAACAGCCCAAATAGGCTAGGTATCAGCACCTTGTTGGCCTTTTCAAGACCATTTTGAATGCCTTTAATCAATAAATAAATACCAGCAATGACAGCCAGTATATACAAGATGACAGTTGACATACTGCCAGTAGAAATACCATCCCAATAAGTCTCTAAATAAGTTGGGTCTTCTGCTAAATGAACAGCAATGGTCTTGCTACCAGTAATAAATGAGAATAAGTTCTGACTGGCAAGTCCCAGGTACTGCAATGCCCAGCCTGTAACTACAGCATAATAAAATGCTATACCCAAAGTACATACTGTAATGAAAAATCCGCCCCAAGTAAGTCCTTTACCTGACACACTACCAAAAGAGCCAATAACTCCTTTTTTATACTTCTTACCAATGGAAAATTCGGCCAACAAAATAGGTATAGACCAGATAAGCAAAAAGCCAATCCATAGTATTAAAAAAGCGCCTCCATATTGCCCAGCCAGGCGAGGAAAGCGCCATAAATTACCTGCCCCAATTGCCATTCCCAATGAAGCAAGGACAATGCCCCATCGGTTACTAAATTCTTCAGTTTTTGTCATAGCCCATTTGTAAGAGGCCTAATGATACTCAAAAAAGGGCAACAAATAAAATGGCACTTTATCAGTGGTCGAATAGCTCATATAATGGTTCGCCTGTAGCTCCATTGGGTAGCGAAATATTGAGGAGCATGGATAAGGTTGGAGCTATATCTGTAATGTTATGCTTCATAACAGATTCACCTTTTTTTATTCCATTTCCATACCAAAGCATTGGCACATGTGTATCATAGCTATAGCCAGAACCATGCGTGGTAGCATCTCCCGTTTGCGTATTTAACCAACCTGGGTAGAATTCATACATAACATCACCAGACCTTTTAATATTATAACCTCTGGCCAGTTTGCCTTTGATGTCTGTATCACTCCATGGTGTTGTCTTTATTTCATTTGCTGTATAGACAAATTGAACGCCTTCAATATCAGCCATGTATTGGGCTATGTAGTCGGCCATTTCATCAATATCAATCTTCTTTTCTCTTAACAAATCATGATCTAGATAAAGCTGATTATTAATGGAGTACTCTATCCATTTTGCTTCGCCATATTTCAGATTCAATAGTTTAGAAAGTTCTTTAACTTCTGAGCTTTTATTGAAATAGTCTGTTCCAAATTTATTGTTCTTCATATACTGGGGAATTGGAGCCACAGCATGGTCTGCAGTAAGAAAGACGGTGTAATTCCCTTTTCCAACCTTTTCATCTAACTTTTTCAATATTGCAGCTATATTATGGTCTAGTCTTAAATAGGCATCTTCCACTTCAATAGAATAAGGCCCTGAATCATGCCCCATATAGTCTGTTGCTGAAAAGCTAATGGCTATAACATCTGTATAGTTATCCTTTCCAAAGTCATTGTTATCCAATGCCGCGATAAATAAATCGGCCAAAATATCATTCCCGAAAGGAGTATTCCTTAGGATTCCATAATCATTTTTGATCTCGCGCATATCGTAAGGAAATCCCTTGAATAGCCCGTTGAGTGTTTTCTCAGCGCTATCATTGTCCTCACTACTGGCCTTATAAGTGCTGATATCATAAAGTGTATTCCATGTTTTACTCAGGTAATCATCTGCCAGTCTCCTCTTATTAAATTGGCTAACCCATTTTGGCAGCTCACTCATATAATAAGTGCTGGTTATAAAATCTCCTGTAGAGTTATCATACCAAAATGCATCACCTCTGTGCCCTGCAGGAAGTACTGCTCCACGGTCTTTCAATGACATACTTAAAACTTTGCTTTTATATTGACTAAAAAGCATGAGCTCATCAGTTATAGTGGTGGCCTGCAATCTATTTGGTGACATCTGACCATTGTCTGAATCAGAGCCTACTGTATTATAATGCTCGTCTTCTACACAATAAACTTCTCTTTCCAGGTCTGGCTGGTACCAATCATTGCCCGCTATGCCATGAATGGCCGGTGTTGTGCCTGTATAAATTGACGCATGACCAGGGGCAGTTTTTGTAGGGATGTAGTTATAATGCATGTTTTTAAACATAAAACCCTCGCCCATCAATCTTTTAAAACCGTCATCCTGAAACCTGTCACCAAAACGATATAGGTACTCCTGACGCATCTGGTCCACCACAATACCTACCACTAACTTTGGCTTTTGGCTTTGTGCATTAAGGCCTGTAAATGTTGATAAAAATAATAGAGCTAGCAGATAATTTGCCTTCATGATTTATTCTTTAATTCCTGATGGCAATATTAGGAATTGAGACTTAGTTATAAGAAGGAAATTCTATTGTTCACAATAAATTAACATATAATCCGCTGCCTCAAAAGCTTGTTTTCTGATTATCTGACCCGTTTTATCATAATAAATAACCACATAGAACTCTGCCTCTTCAACATGCTTTTCGGTAAAATAAATAGGATCAGCGGTAGAACCCACATTAATAAGATCGTTGAATGTTGGTGCGATTACTTCTCCCCGGGTGCTGCTAAAGACACCATAACCCTGATCTCCTCGGGCTATAATCACAATCTCTTCTGGCGTATTTAACTGGTAGTGATATGATTTGTATCCACCATCTCGGAGCGTGTTATTATAAATATCAAAATACTTCCAGAGATAGTTTGTCTTCACAAGTGCTACCGAATCCTGCCAAAACTTGATGTCCTCAAAACCAAAATCAGAAATTTCTTTGCCATCATTTCGTACAAAACCCAACTTACCATTCTTTTCAGCCACTAATAGTTTTGAGTTATAGGGTACAATATTCCTATCATACTCTGCGTCTACCTTGACATCTAAATCAGAATGGATTAAACCGAATTTCTTGCCTTGTAGATAAGATATGTAACCATTTGAATAGTTAGCGACAGCATCATATTTCGGTCTAAGCAGCTCTTTTCCTTTATTATTGATCAGCCCTTTTTTCCCTTTATCGGTAGTGACCAAATACTCCTTACCTATAGGGTTTATACTCTCAAAATTTTCGTTGATGACAAAGTTTCCATACATATCAAAATAGTAGGTTTTCTTCTTGTCTTCATAATTTATGGCCAGGTATTGTGATGCTCCAGATGATGTGAGAAACTTAAGACTTTCAATATCTTTAACGAGCAATTTCGATTTTTCAGCAAAGTAAACTAAGGTAGTATCACCTTTACCAGCCAACAAAAAATTACTCCCATAAAAAGTCAGCGTGTCAAAAGTATCTATCAGAGTGAAGTCCAGAAAAGAATATAACTCCCAACCATTGGCCATCTTGATCCCTAGATATTCATCGTTATATTCCATTTTATCCGATTGCTTTTCGGCTTTGAGCTTATACTCAATGGTTAGCAATTCAATCTTCTCTCTTCCTTTAACTATTACCGCCTTACTTAACACTTTTATCTTCTGCTCATTAAAAGGAATGGTCTCGTTGAGATATTCATCTAAAACCATCTCTCCGAATGTCGATTGTAACCATAGTTTATTCCCTTCCAGAAGTTCAAAGTCCTCATGAATAGGATTGAAGTTTATTGGATTTTTGTCCACTGCCTCTGCTAGCTTATTGGCAGTGAGGGCATCATACTTTTCATCTAATTCAAAAATATAAAACGGGCCCTGTGTAGAGATGTTATCAAAAACAGCTTTGGTCACGTTACGTCCAGCCACTGACATTAAACCCCATTTATCGTTTAATTTAAAGGCAATAAATTTTCCATTCAAGAGCTTAACATCATCCCAATAGTCTGAATTTATCTCCCATCCAGATTTGTGAAATACCTTAAAACTATTTCGGTATTTAACTTTTAATAAGCCACTTCCCATATCCTCAACTTCACCCTTATGCTTTGGTAATATAGCACTCCCATCTCTGGCAATCACACCTTCATCCGACTGAAAAAAATCAGTCTCTAAAACATGGCACAACAACTCGGAATTAATGTTGGTGTATTGTGATTTTATGATTTGGTTTTCCTTCAAATCCACAAAACCATACTTACCAGCTTTATAAACTGGGATTAATGGCCCAATGGTGTCATATTTTATAATTGTCGCTAACGAATCTGTAAGCCATTTTTTGGGAAAACTTTCAATTTCACCCTTATCCTTCAGCACATGATACAGGACCCTACGTGCTTTCTTAACCCAGTTGCTTTTTGGGTACTTATCCATAAACGCCAAATAGCTCTTAGGCTCATTATCTGCTGTAGATATTTCATAAATATTTCTTTCTGCCTCAAACCTGTATGGTGTTGTGCCATGCGTTTGAAGAAACTTCACATAACTGTCAAGTTTGCCGTCAGCAGTACTTTTCGTAAAATAAAGTTTCTCATACCGTTGCTTAGCATCATCGTATTGAAGTGCATTGGGGTATTTGGACATAAAGTCTTCATAGGCACCATAGGTATTGGTTCTTCTAGCGGTTTGGAATGCTAGGCTATCCCTAATCTTGACAGCCGAGGCCTCTTGCTTCGACTTAGGAAAAGTCTCTAGAAAGTAATTCAACCGATCTTCAGTATTCTCTAATCTGGCGCGTAAAAAAGCTGCTGTTTCTATTTCACGCTTAAACTCATCCATCGATACCAGGTTGACGCCAATTTTAGCATGCTTTTCCATATCCTTTTCTTCGAGCAAACCGAAATACTTCCGTGCTTCCAATAGGGTGAAATAGGCGCTATCTATATTGTAATTATGATATGCTGTATCAAATTGGATTTTTGCTGTAGCATAAATGGCCGCTGGTAAACTTGCATCTTTCTTAAATGCCTTCTCAATCTGTTTTTGTGCTTTCTCGATTTTTCCTTTCTCCTGCAGCTTCAGCGCCTTTTTAATATTACCTGTCTGAGCTGACGCAGATAGACAGTAAATAGAAAAAATAAAGTATATAAGCGATTTTCTAGGCATTTGCTCAGGCTGGTACTGTATAAGGTGTAAATATCGTTTTGATTTGATTTAGCTCTCCAATTAGCTAATTTTCTAACTGTGTTAAAGCCAAAGTTATGAATTTAAAGAAATTGGGACCACTGGAAAAACTCACTAAAAAGGAACTCATAGACTTGATAAAAGAGAAAAGGTCTGGTAATCAAATCATTGAGGAGCTAGAAAAGGAGATTGTAGATCGTACCAATGAAATTAAAGATAAATCAGATCAGCTAAAATATAGAGAAGAATCTTATCAAGAGTTATTAACTAATCTTCAAGGTATGGCATATCAATACCTTCCTAATGGCAAAAGCTGGAAAACATCATTCATAAGTGAAGGCGCCAAAGAGTTAACAGGTTACCCTGCCACAGATTTCAGTGCAGGTATACTTCAAGTTGATAAAGATTTGGTTGATCCAAAAATAAATAAGAAGGTATGGTCAGAAATCAAGAAGGCTTTGAAAGAAAAGACAAGCTTTAATGTTAAATACCCTATACAGACAAAGAGCGGTGCCGAAAAATGGGTAATTGACAGGGGCAAAGGTGTCTATGATGCTAAAGGAAAGCTTGTAGCACTTGAAGGTGTCATGATAGACATAACAAGAGAAATACTACAGGAGGAAAGGTTATTACTAGCTCAGCAGGAAATTTCAGAGCAGAATAAAAGAATCTCTGAAAGTGAAGAGGCATATGCTACTCTGCTAACCAACCTGCAGGGCATGGCTTATAGATGCCTTAATGATAAATATTCAACTGTAACTTTCATCAGTGATGGTTGCCTACCATTGACAGGTTATAGCAGCGAAGAAATAAAAAATGCGAAGCGATTTTTTGAAACAAAAATTGTCAGGAAAGACTTTCAAACCTCAAACCGAGCGATTATAGAAAGAGCGTTGAAAGATCAGCAACCTTATGAGATAAATTTTCCAATAGTTTGTAAAAACGGTGCTCAAAAGTGGGTGACTGAGCGCGGTATTGGCATATATGATGACTATGGGCGCCTCGAAGCATTGGAAGGTTTTATAGTAGACATCACCGAATCTAAAAATCTTGAGCGGCAGTTAAGATTAGCACAGGAAACTATAGATAAAGCACCTATATTAATAGAATGGATAAAAGAAGATGGCTCATTTTATTATGTAAATGAGGAGACTTTAAAGGTGTCTCAGTTTTCCCAAGAAGAGTTTAACACCAAAAGAATTTATGACATTGACCCTTCAATGAATAAAAAGCAGTGGGGCAAAACGTTTAAAGAAAGAAGTGACAAACCACTGAAAGATGTAGAAGCAACATATATCAAAAAAGATGGGTCGAGATTTCCAGTTTTAATCAATGCCATCAATATTGAATATGATGGAGCCATTTATAATTGTGCTTATATCAATGACATTTCTAAAATAAAACAGATAGAGGAAGAATTAAAGCTGACTAACTACGAGTTAAGTGCTTCTGAAGAAGAGCTAAGGCAACAAAGTGAAGAGCTTCATGCATTAAATGAAAACCTTGAGGTGCAGAAGAAAGAATTGGAAAATACAGTTTATCAGCTAAAAAACACCCGTGACCAGCTTATTCATACCGAAAAAATGGCTAGTCTGGGTGTACTTGTAGCAGGCATTGCTCATGAGTTGAACAACCCAATTAGTTATATAAAAACAAGTTCAGAAGCGCTAAAAATGCTATTAGAAGAACTTAATGAAGAGGTAAAGAAAATAACAAGTGAAGAAAATGATAACCTGAATGAGCTAGCTCAGGATTTTAACCAAATGGCTACCCATATTAATTCGGGAGCTGAGCAGGCCGCTGAAATCGTGAAAGGGTTACGAACCTTTAGCCGCATGGATAAAGAGAAGATTGAAAAGCATAATATACATGACACCATAAACAATGTACTCTTGATGCTGCACAACAACTACAAGTACAAAATTGAGATCATTAAGGAATTTGGTGACATTCCGCCAATAGAGTGCGCTCCAGGGCAGATTAATCAGGTATTAATGAATTTAATAAACAATGCAGTTCAAGCCATAGAGGATGAAGGCGCAATACTGGTAAAAACTGAATTGGCTGAAGATAGGGTTATCATTACCGTAAAAGATAATGGCCCAGGCGTACCAGAAGAGATGCAAAGTAGAATATTCGAGCCTTTCTATACCACAAAGGAACCGGGTGAGGGCACAGGGCTTGGACTATCTATAAGTTTAGGTATTATTCAAGACCATAACGGAAGTATAAATTTTACCAGCGATAACAATGGGACAACATTCACAGTTTCTTTACCAACAAAACAAGGATTCAATTAAAATGAATTGATAACTTCTGGAACAATTTGAGCATTTATGGATAGCATCATAAAAAAACCCGATAACAATAAAGAGTTAATCCTTTATGTTGATGATGAGGTAAAGAACCTTGACAGCTTCAAGATTATTTTCCGAAGGGAATATGAAGTTCTTGTTGCTAAATCTGCGCAGGAAGGTTTAGAAATGCTCAGAGATAATGAAATTCGTCTTGTCATAACCGACCAACGCATGCCTAATATGACAGGCGTTGAGTTTCTGGAAAAGATAGCCAACCTATACCCTGAAATTACCAGGATTATACTTACAGGCTATAGCGATATGGAGGCTATAATCTCTGCTATTAATAAGGGCAGAGTATTTAGGTACATAACCAAACCGTGGAATAAAGATGAGCTAAAAGAAACCATTGATTATGCACTTGAAGCTTATAAACTTAGACTGGAAAACAAGAACCTTATTAAGCAACTTCAAAAGACCAATAAAGAACTTGACGAGTTAGTATACAGGTCTTCTCACGACCTAAGGGCTCCATTGGCTTCAGTACTTGGCTTGATCAATCTGGCAAAAAAAGAAGAAGACCTTGATAGAATAAGGGAGTATTTAGACCTGCAGGAGGGCAGCGTTAAAAGGTTGGATGAACTATTAAAAGAGATTATTCAATACTCACGCAATTCTCACCTTGAGATAAGAAAAGATGACATTATTCTAAACGATGTTATCAGAAATGCAGTAGACATTCATGAGTATTTCATAGGCTCTCAGCACATCAAAAAAACTATTGATGTTGTCCAGACTGTTAAGCTGTACTGTGACAAATATAGATTGGAGATTATTTTGAATAATTTAATCAGCAATGCTATCAGATACAGTAACCTTAATCAGCCTCAACCACAATTAAATATTAGTGCCAAGGTTGATGATAATGAAGTTGTTATCAAAGTTGCTGACAACGGAATCGGCATTAACCCTAAACTAAAAAATAACATCTTCGACATGTTTTATAAGGGTTCTGATGAAAAAATGGGTGGAAGTGGACTGGGCCTGTTTATCGTTAGTGAGTCCATCGAACGTCTAAATGGCGAAATTCTACTTGATTCAGAAGAAGGTAAAGGTTCTGTCTTTACAATTAAGATCCCTAATAACGCTGAAACAGAAGAAGGGTAATCTTCTGAAATAAAATGTATTCTTCCTGTTTGAAAATATGATTTGTAAATCTAGGTTTGCAACTTCATCATTCCGGGATGTGGCGCAGTCCGGTTAGCGCACCACGTTAGGGACGTGGGGGCCGCTGGTTCGAATCCAGTCATCCCGACAAATAAAA
This sequence comes from Fulvivirga lutimaris, assembly GCF_009711525.1. Lineage (GTDB taxonomy): Bacteria > Bacteroidota > Bacteroidia > Cytophagales > Cyclobacteriaceae > Fulvivirga > Fulvivirga lutimaris. The sequence goes on along the minus strand of NZ_SMLV01000434.1, from coordinate 132 downwards.
AACCTCTGGAAAAATGCCAGAGGTTTATTCATTTATAGACAGAATCAAATTTATTTGATGAAGGAATTATAAATGAATAAATGCGAATAGAGTGAGCAAGGTTTGATTTCGGAATTTTCAGGTTATTCTGGA
>NZ_SMLV01000022.1 GCF_009711525.1 Fulvivirga lutimaris | reverse complement strand
ACTGTAGAACCACAGCCAGTGATTGTACCAGCACAAGTGAAGACGATCTGTAGTGGTGACAATGTTGATTACCATGTTAATTTAACACCAGCGGGTTTACCATTGAACACAGAATACAGCTGGGGTTTACCAGTGATGAGTGACGGTTCGGTGCAGGGCACAACGGGCACGAATGTACCGGAGTCGAATGCCTTAACGATCACCGATGTATTGACCAATACAACAGGTGCAGCAATAACAGCGACCTATAGCATAACGCCCACGGTGAATGGCGGATTGAACTGTACAACTTTACCAGCAGTAGATGTAGTGAT
>NZ_SMLV01000335.1 GCF_009711525.1 Fulvivirga lutimaris | reverse complement strand
TACAACCTTACCAGCAGTAGATGTAGTGATTACGATAGATCCAGAGCCAGTAGGATTTGATGACGCGAGAAGCCAATGCAGTGATGTTACATTGTCTTATAATCTACAAACTCAAAACATTAATGCAGGCAATAGCTTACTAAGTCAATTTACTTACATAGTATCAAGTTCAGATCAGGTTAATGTGCCAGCAGGAGGTAATCGTACAGTTCCTTCAGTTGACCCAATTACTGATGGCTATGTTAACGACACAGGAAGTGATGTTACTATTACCTACACTGTTACTCCATTCGGTTTAATTGATGGTTGCCAGGGAGACGATTTTACAGTTGATTTTGTTTATCGCTCTAAGCCAAAAGGCTTTGATGATACGGTTGAGGAGTGCAGTGATATTGCACTTAATTATGACATTCAGGCCTTGAATATTAATGATGTAATTAATGGGAATTCTGTACTTAGTGATTTTACCTATTCAGTGGTTTCATCAAGTGGTTCCGTTCCTCCAGCGCCTAGTCGAACTGTGAAAAGTGCGCTGCCTATTACAGATACATACACCAATAATACTGGTGCGCCAGTAGATATCATCTACACTATCACACCTATTAGTCAGGGAACTAACTGTCTAGGTGTGCCATTTACTGTTACATTTACAATAGATTCTGAGCCACTTGGTTCTAACGCTACAGTTGATGTTTGTGGGGGTGGAGCTATTAACTTTGACCTCCAAGGTCAAATAACTAATGGAATAGCAAGTAGGTTCTATTACAGTGTGGCCTCTTCAAGTCCAGGAGATGTTACTCCTGACCCAGATAGACCAATTGGTAGTGCTAGTACAGCGGGAATAACCACTTCATACACAAATACTTCAGGAGCACCCGTTCTTATTACTTATACCGTGACTCCGGTTGCTAATGATGCTACCAATTGTGAAGGAAATCCATTCCTTGTGAGATTCAATATCATCCCTGGTCCTGAAGGAGCTCCGGATACTGATATATACTGTTCAGGCGAAAGTATTAGCTACAATATTCAAAATGATAATATTAATACATTGGGGAACTCAGTTCCTGGTAAATATACCTACACAGTTACTTCATTAAATCCAGGTGCCATATCAATTGTACCAGGTTCTTTGGATAGGACTTCTGCTTCGGTATTACCAATTACAGATGTGTTTACTAATGAGACTGCAGCAAATGCAACGGTAAGATACACAATAACACCTATAAGTGATACAGGAGGTTGTATAGGAACACCATTTGATGTGGATTTTGTAATTCAACCGGCCCCTAAAGGTGCTGACGATCTGAATAATATAGTATGCAGTGATGATCCTATCTTATATGACATTCAGGCTGATAATATTGATAATTTCAATGGTTTAGCGAGTGAATTTATTTACACCGTGACCTCAAGTGACCCTGTAAATGTTCCTGCAGATGTTGATAGAGTTGCATTTAGTGCGGCAACAATTAATACTAGCTATTTGAATACGACATCTTCACCTGTATTTATTACATATACTGTTACCCCAAGAGAAACTGGTAGCGGAGATAATTGTGTAGGGAATGATTTTGATGTTAGGTTCCAGATTAACCCTGAACCTGTGCTTAACCCATCTTTGGATAATACAGTTTGTAGCAGCGAAGATAGCAATATTACCTTTGCCACAAATGGTGTTTCAGTGAATGCGCAGAACTATAACATTGTTGATGTTAGAATTGATGCGGGGTTAACTGCTAATGTGGGGAATGTAGTCTTCCCTCAGAATGGTGTTAATGCTAGTTACATTAGTGGCGATTCGTATGAAAACTTAACCAATGGGACACTATTTGTTGAGTATGACGTAATACCTGTTAGCGCATCAGGTTGTCAGGGAGACTTGATCACGATAACGTTAGATGTGCTTCCTGAAACAGTTTTAGGGCCAGCTACTTCAACTGAATGTTCTGGCTTACCATCAGGTATTATCTTGGCTGAAGTAGGAGGTTCTGAGCCCGCAGTAACTTTCAATTTAAAAGGTATATCTATACCTGCAGGCTTGACGGCACAAGCGGGTAATGCTACCATCGGTGACGGAAAGCCAAATACAGTTATCTCCAACGATACTTATATCAATACTACAAGTCTTCCATTAGATGTGACTTATACTTTTACTCCTATTACAGCAGCGGGATGTGAGGGACAGGAACAACCTGTAATATTTACTGTCAACCCTTCGCCAGCAATAGCTAGTAACCTTGATAAAACAGTTTGTTATGATGAAGCTTCTGGTATAGTATTTACTACCGCTGCCACTAGCCAAGCTGCCGTGTCTTATGATATTACCAATGTAGTAATAGCCGCTGGCCTTACCCAAACAGCAGGTAATACCGGGGTTAGAAACGGAGTAGCAACTACTGAGGTATCTTTGGATCAGTTCCAAAATAATACCAACAATCCATTAACAGTTACTTATACAGTAAGAGGAGAGACCGCTGCTGGATGTACCGGTCCAACCACGGATATTGTATTGACTGTTGAGCCTCAGATTACTGCCAGTCCTGTAAATAATAATCCAACTATCTGTAGTACTTCACTGACAGATATTGATTTGTTGTCTCCAACAACACCAACTTCAGGAGTGATCACATTTAACTACACCGCAGTTTCATCAATTGGAGGACAATTATCAGGATTCCAGCCTGTGGCTAATAATTTGCCTTTAGGTCATAAAATTGAGGATAACCTGGTTAATAATTCAGACAATGCAGCTACTGTCACTTATACCATTACCGCTGTAGCCAATGGTGCTAAGAGTGGTGCTGGTTGTACAGGACCTTCTGTAGATGTGGTAGTCACCGTGGAGCCTAAACCTAAAGTAGAAGCTTCATCAATTTTTGAAACTATTTGTGAAGGAGAGAGCTTGGCCATTGATCTAACAAGCCCAACAGTGCCAAGTTCTGGAACGCTGGAATTTGAAATTACTGATGTTACCCCTACAGGAGGCGTAACAGGGTTTAGTCCTCTGGGCACCATATTCACAAATGGAGATCAGTTAGCTGATGTACTTGATAACCCTACATCTAGTACCCAGACTGTTACTTATGAAATCACACCAAGAGCAACTGGCACTCTGGCTGTTAATGATCCTTGTGAGGGCGACCCTGTTACAATCGTAGTAACTGTTAACCCTAGACCAATAGTTACGCCATCAGTAAATGATGTACGCATTTGTAGTGGTGAAATAGTGAATATTTCTTTACCAACGGATGTAACTAATTCTATTGCAGCATGGACAGTATCACCTAATGCGAATGTTATAGGTCAGTTTGATGGTTTGGGATCATCTTTATTCCAGTCATTGATTAACACATCTACTACTCAACAAGTGTTGACATACACAGTAGAGCCATTCTTGTTACTAGATAATGGCTGTACAGGTCCAGTAGAAACTATTACAGTAACGATTGATCCAGTACCAGATGTTGTTATTGCTGAAAATCAAATATCAATATGTGCTGGTGAGACTGTAGATATATTATTAGATGGTAATACTCCAAACACTACTTATATCGTAGGAGCATCATCTTCCAACCCAGATATTAGTGGTTATGTGGCAGATACCTTAGTCAATGGAGAATCTATCAATCAAGTTATTAGCCATACAGGCACTACGCCAGGAACGATACTTTATACCATTACTCCTCAAATCATTCAGCCTGCACCAGATGTTGATCCTTGTGCTGGTATACCGCAGGTAGTTATTGTAACTGTGAGTCCTCCTGTGAGTGCGCAAATTCTGACAGATGATGAGATATTATGTGTTGGTAACACTAAGGCAATTGAATTTGAGCTCGCAGGCTCAGCCCCATTCAAGTTAACTTTGGAGAAAACAGATGCTGAAGGGGTTGTAAGTACAGAAGTATTAGAGAATTTGGCTACACGTCATGTTATCTTGGCCACCGAATCTGTATCATACAGAATTGTTGAAATGGAGGATTTCTACAGCTGTGCCGTGAACCCTAATGACGAAGTGAATATAATATTTGAAGAAGCGGAAGCCGACTTTACTATTAATGGTTCCAAGAACCCTGATGCAGTGACGTTAGACTTTAATACTGGAATTGTAACTGTAGATGTTGTAATTAATAATTTTGAGCCGGCAAATACTTATAGACTTCAGATTGGAGATGACTTACTTAACCCGACAACAGCAAGTTTTCAATACACATTTACAGAACCTTCTGAATTTGGAACATTGGGTTATGCTGTTGAATTGCAGGTTGAATCGCCAAATGCATTTAATTGTAATGATGTTGAGAACTTCTTTATAGAGGTATTGCCTGCGCAACCAACTGTAGTTGGTGTTGCAGATATATTAGAAGGTTGTCCTCCGCTTACAGTTAACTTTGAAAGTTTCAGAGAAGACCTTAGCCTTTCTAAAAATGTAATAGTTGAGGACCTTACGTGGATAATTGATGGAAACACATTAAAGACTCCTAATCCTACATTTACATTTACTGAAAGAGGAGTTTATAATGTTCAGGTTAAAGGAGATAATGGCCATGGGGATGAGGAAACTTCTGAACTTGTAATAACAGTTTATGACAAGCCTACTGCCATATTCGAAATCACACAGACTATTGTTTATATACCTGATGACGGTTTCAGACCTACCAATAGATCTCAGAGAGTTTCTGAATATGAATGGGATTTTGGAGACTTCTCTTTTGGGCCTGAAAATCAGGTTAGAAGCCCAGAACATTTTTATGAGGAAGAAGGTGAATATATAGTAACCCTGAATGTTAAGAATGATTTCGGTTGTGTAGACTCTGCAATAGATACAGTATATGTTGAGGAAGGTGGATTTACCAAAACGCCTAACGCATTTACACCTAGTTTGAATGGACCATCAGGAGGTGCAGAATATGATCCAAGTATTCCTGGTTCTGGAGACTCGGCCAATGATATATTCTTACCAATAACCACAGGTGTAACTGAGTTTAAAATGTATATCTATGACCGATGGGGTAACCTGATCTTCTTCAGTGATAATAAGCGTATTGGATGGGACGGATACAATAGTAAAGGTCAATTGTTGCCACCTGGGGTATATGTTTATAAGCTTGATCTCATATTGTCGAGCGGGCAACGAACGACAAGGGTTGGAGATGTAACTTTGATTAGATAACTTGAACTTTAATTGAAATGAAAAAAGTTTTACTGCTTACGATTCTTTTGGTTACTGGTCTCAAGTTGCAGGCTCAGGACCCTCAGTTTTCTCAGTTTTATAATGCACCTTTATATCTGAATCCTGGTTTTACAGGTATTACACCTCAGCAGAGGTTGATTGCCAATCATAGATTGCAATGGCCCAACTTGCCTCAGGTATTCTCAACCTATGCAGTTTCTTACGAGATGTTTGTAGGGGAGCTTAAAAGTGGCTTTGGGCTAATGGCCACTACTGATAAAATGGGGACTGGCGGATGGAGAACAACGACTGCAGGTCTTTTATATTCCTATAAAATAAGAGTAAGTAAAGATTGGGTCTTTTCACCAGGTATTTATTTTGGATATGGGCAGCAAGGTATTGACCAAAGCAAACTGTTGTTAGGTGATGAGTTGGCTTCTGATCAGCCGGGTTCAAATGATAGTCAGATTTTAAGAATTGACAATGCTCAGTACTTTGATGTTGGTTCAGGCATAGTAATGTACAACAGGGCCCTCTGGTTTGGTGTATCAGCTTACCATATGAACAATCCTAATATTTCATTAATTGGTAACGAAAGTAGGTTACCGATGAAACTTAATGTTCATGGTGGAATGCGACTACCTCTTTATAATGGGCCACGAACCATTAGCAGGGTATCTTATTTGACCCCTGGTTTTGTTTATCGTAGACAAGGAGCGTTCTCTCAGTTTGATTTCGGGGTTAACTATCATATTGATCCAGTGTCTATTGGAGTATGGTACAGAGGGGTGCCTTTGCAGCGATCTTTTCAATATCTTGGTATAGAGGATAAACAAGTTCAAAATGATGCTTTGGTCTTTTCTCTGTCATTACTCTTCAATGCTTTCCAGATAGGTTATAGTTATGATTTTACCATTTCCGAACTATCAACAGCGGCAGGTGGCGCACATGAAATTTCGCTGATTTATGAGTTTGTTGCCAAGCCTTTTAGAAGAGGAGTGAAACGTAAAAACAAGCTAATACCTTGCCCCACTTTCAATAGTAAGGAAGGTTTTTGGAATTAATCCATTTGTCTGCACATAATTCCATTCAACAGTCAATGATGTAGTTAGTCGATAATTATACTAATCCATTGATTTACAATGGTTTCCTTTTTCAACTTTGCAGTATTAAAAATGTCTGGTTGGCTTTATGAGGATTCCTTGTAAAGCATGTACACAAAATATTTTTTCGGCTTAGTATTATTCTTCTTATTGTCATTGTCTAAGGTTTATGGGCAATGCAGTTTCCTACGTTCGCAGATTGACGTATCTTTTAATACAGATCAGGACTGTGCTCCTGTTGAGGTTACCGATTTCACAATTACATATTATTTTAATGCCGCTCAAAACCCAAATGATATTGAAATTAGGTTTGAGTGGAACGATCCTGGAAATCAGATTTCAACGGTGAATATAGGTAATGGTTTAATTGCAGCAGCTGGAAATACCTCTTTCACTGCATCTGCTCCACCCTTTACCTATTTCATTAATAACGATTGTTCTATTCGGCCCACTGCCTATATCTATATTAATGGAGTATTATGCCCAACTTCTGAAGAAGTTCAGTTTAGCCCTTTCTGGGGTACTGATGAGGAGGGTAATGGTAATGTAATAATTAATCCTGTCAACTACGATGTGTGTTACAATAACCCTATTGTAAATGCTGTATTTACTGATAATACTGAGTTCAACTGTAGAATTCAGGTTGAGCCTGACCGTCCAAATCAATTAACAAGAAATATGCAATTTGTTTATGGTACAAACCATAATCCAGCTTCAACTATTTTAAATTTAAGCCTTGAAGACGGGGGAACTCAACAACTAACCGATGGTACTGGTAACTTAGTAAGTACTGATACAAGAGGTACTGCTGGGCTGCCCGTTACAGGTGCTTATTTTGGTCCCATAGAAACTATACCAACACCGGCACTAGGCCCGGGAGCGGTTTCATTTCCTATGAATGCTCCGGCAGATTTAGCTAATGCTATTGGAAATACTTTTGAAATTACTTTATTCAATTGGAATTTCTGCAACCCATATAATGGTGATGCCGCAAATCCAAATTATGAGGATGCTATTGCAACCACAGCTTACATAATTATTGTGGATGCTCCTGCTCCAGATTTTATTACAAGAAGGGGTGATGCTTCAGGAGCCATTACTACTACTTTCTGTTTGGAAGAAGATATATATTTTGATAATGAAACACCCGGGTTGGGAGGTTTGGGTTTTACCTGGGAGTTTTATGATGATAATACTGGCACTTTGTTATTAAATTCTAGTACCGATGTAAATCCAACGTTTAGCTTTAATAGTCCAGGGCAAAAGCTTATTAGATTAATTGCTGAAGATCCTACAGCACAAAGTTCATGTATTGAAATTTATGAGGCTTATGTGGATATATCACCATCCTTAGTTGCAGGAATTGAATTAACAGACCTATTTAATAATCCGATTGACCCCCGGTTTTGTCAGGATAATACCAATAGCCAGAGTTTTGATGTTAGGTTTATGGACAACTCTGTGGGTAGTGCCACTGCCAATACAAGGTGGCGCTGGGAGTTTTATGATGAGAGTAATAGTCTGATATTTGAAGATCCTGCAGCAGGAGCATTTTCGGCAGTGCCTCTTGGTCCGTATGATAGAGTGTTTAGCAATCCGGGAGTTTACAGAGGAGTGCTTACCATTAGAGATAATGCAACAACATGTGAAAGCGTAGCCGAGGAGTTTGTATATGTATATTCTGATCCGGAAGCTGATTTTGAAGCTTTAGATGTTTGTGAAGGCCAGTTGGTATCATTTCAAGATATGTCCTCAATAACATCAATTAATGGAGAATCCATAATTAGTTGGGAGTGGGACTTTAATTATGATGGCATCACTTTTACTAAAGACCCTGTTTATGACAATCAAACTTCTTTTGACTATGATTTTGTCACTCCTGGAACTTATGATGTTGCCTTACAGGTAACCACTGACCAGAATTCATGCAGTAACATCATAGTTAAACCCGTAACGCTTAATCCATTACCACTTGCTCAAATAACTCCTGATATTACGGAAGGATGTAGTGTGCTATCGGTTAATTTTAGCAACGATTTTGTGGGTTCTCAACCTGATGTGATTGATGAATACATCTGGGAAGTAGATGATGGCGGAGGTTTTGTTGTTGATTCAATTCAATCACCAACCGATCCTGGTTTTTCGAATGCTCTGGTCAGGTTGTTTGAGAATAACAGTCAGGCAAATGTTATCTACTCTGTTAGACTAACCTCGGTAACAGTTAATGGTTGCCAGACAGTTAGTGCTCCTGTAGATATAACGGTATTTCCGGCACCTTTATCTGGTTTTAATACAATCAACTATTCGCCTTTTAATGATAACTGTAGCCCCCTGGATGTTACTTTTAGAGTTGATAATCAAACTCAGAATCAAACTCCAACTGATTATAGCTGGACAGTGTCGGATACTTCAGGTGTATTAGACGTTATAAGTACCGGTGTCACTCCTTTATTGGATTATACATTTGATAACCTTACACAGAGCATAAAGGATTATAATGTTCTGCTCACAACCACATTGCCAGGAAGTTGTACAAATGATAGTTCACTTACAGTTAGAGTTAACCCTATTCCTTTGTCCGGATTTGTTATTGATACAGTATCTGCCACCTGCGATGATCTAATGTTGAACTTTGACGCTACACAAAAGGGGTTAGCTGAATACCAATGGACACTGAAAATAAATGGAACAACTTTGTTTTCTTCTAATACTGAAGGCGATAATTTTAATTACCTGATTAACAAGACTACAAGCCCTCTTGACCTTGAAGTTGAACTGACTACTACCAATTTCGCAGGATGTCAAAGTCCAGAGTCATCTCAGACCATTCAAATTGAACAACGGCAGGAGATCAATGTTGATTTTGACGTAACACCCAATAATCAGACATTACCTGATGCTACTGTATTTTTAACCAATAATACTAACGCGGGTCCATGGAACTATTCGTGGGATTTTGGAGATGGTAATACAAGTTCTGATCCCAATATTTCTGAATACACATATGCAGATGCAGGCACTTATGCCATCTCCTTGACTGCCTTTACAGGTACTTGTCAGGAAGTAACGGTAAAATCAATTACCATTAACCCGATACCACCAAATCCGCCAATTGTGGATTTTGATTATAATCCAGATAGTGGGTGTGCTCCGTTAACTGTTCAGTTCACAAACCTGAGTCAGTTTACCGATGACGCCTCGTACCAATGGAACTTCGGTGCTGGTCAAGGAACTTCAACATCAATAAATCCAACTTACACCTATTTTGAGCCTGGAGTTTATACTGTGAGTCTCACAGCATCTAATAGTGTTGGTCAAACTGACACTGAGACTAAGACACAGATTATTGAAGTATTTGAAACGCCAATAGCCCAGTTTGATGTCAGGCCAAATATTGTTTTTGTACCTGATAATCCTATTTATACCAATAATAATAGTCAAAGAGCCACATCTTTCTTATGGGATTTCGGTGATGGCGGCACCAGTACCGAATCTGAACCTGTTTATTACTATAAAGAAGAGGGGACTTATGATATCACCTTAATTGCATCAAATAGCAATGGTTGTGCAGACACATTGAAGCGAGAAGGCATTGTTGAAGGTCAGATGAACGGTAGATTTTTAGTTCCTAATGCATTTACTCCAAACCTTTCCGGGCCAGTTTCAGGAGATGCTTCAGGGCAGACAGGAACTAATGATATATTCCTGCCTTTGACTCAAAGTGTAAAGGAATTTGAAATGTTCATATTCAATAGATGGGGAGAAATGCTTTTCAAGAGCAAGGATAAAAATATTGGTTGGGATGGCTACTACAATGGTAAGCTGTGTCCTCAGGATGTATATATCTATAAAGTAAATCTGGTCTTTGAAAATGGACAGAAGATCACCCGAAATGGAGATGTAAATCTTATAAGATGATAAAGAGAATAATCATATTATCATATTTTGTCATTAGCTCAATAAACTTATTGGCTCAGGATCCGCAATTTTCTCAATATTATGCAGCTCCATTGTATTTGAATCCTGCATTTGCAGGAACAGGTTCAGACCATCGATTTATAGCTAACTACCGTAATCAATGGCCAGCATTTGCCAATGGGTTTGTCACTTATGCCTTTTCATATGATTATAATATGGAGAACTTAAGAAGTGGGGTAGGTTTTCTAGCAACGGTGGATAAAGCAGGTTCAGCGAATTTGACTTCGACAAGCTTTAACTTTTTGTATTCATATAAAATACAAATGGCCAATAAGTGGATTGTAACCCCCGGTCTGTCATTCGGATACTCAAATAGAAGTATCGACTTTGATAAATTGGTCTTTGGAGATCAGCTTGATTTTCAGAATGATGGGCAGGTACCTACTTCTGATATGAGTGCAGGAAGTCTGGGTAACGCTAGTTTCTTTGATTTTGGCGCAGGTATTTTGGTGTATAATAAAACTTTTTGGGCGGGGTTCTCCGCAGCACATATCAACGAACCAAATAGATCATTGCTTGATGAGGAAAGTGTTGTTCCCATGAAAACTTCTATTCACGCTGGGGTTCGTATTCCATTGTATAATGGAGCATTCAAACGAGAGCGCATATCAAGTATCGCTCCTTCTTTCATCTATAAAAATCAAGGAGAATTTGATCAACTTGATATTGGGTTACATTTTTTGTATGAGCCTATCATGGTTGGGATTTGGTACAGAGGTATTCCTATCCAGCAAAATGTAAATGATAATGTAAGCCAAGATGCCGTTGTTTTGATCTTGGGAATGCAGTTTGATCAGATAGAAATTGGGTATAGCTATGATTTCACGGTGTCTGAGCTAGGTGCTATTTCGGGAGGAGCACATGAGATTTCTTTGCTTTATAGATTGGACATTGCCTTCCGCTCAAAAGTAAAAAAGAAGGATAAGTTTATCCCCTGCCCAACCTTTAACAAATAACCGCTTCACCATAAGGTCTAATAATGCTAACTTTGGGAATTGATTTAGTTGAAAGGCTATTGATTTCGATATAAAGCGAGCATGAATTTTAAACCTGACCTGGATAAGTATCCAGTATTTAATATTGTTTCAGAATTAAGTGAGTCGCATCAGCAGACATTTGTTGTAGGTGGCTATGTGCGTGATCTTATTTTAAAAAGACCAAGTAAGGATGTTGATTTTGTAACCGTTGGTAGTGGGATAGAACTGGCGACAAAAGTGGCAGATAAAATCAAAGCGTCTAATGTTCAGGTGTTTAAGAATTTTGGAACAGCGATGATCAAAAGCAAAGGCTTTGAATATGAGTTTGTAGGCGCCCGCAAGGAGTCTTACAATCGCGATTCCAGAAAACCGATTGTTGAAGACGGCACCTTGGAAGATGATCAGAATAGACGCGATTTCACCATTAATGCAATGGCTATTAGTCTTAATGCTGATAACTTTGGTGATTTAATTGACCCATTTGATGGTGTGAAAGATCTGAAAAGAAAAGTTATAAGGACACCGCTAGATCCTGATATTACCTTTTCTGATGATCCATTGAGGATGATGCGAGCTGTTAGGTTTGCAAGTCAACTAAATTTCGACATTGAGCCGGTCACTTTTGAAGGGATAATTAAAAATGCTGAAAGAATTAAAATTGTTTCTAAGGAACGAATCTCTGATGAACTCAATAAAATAATCCTTTCAAAGAAGCCTTCTTATGGGTTTAAACTTCTCTTTCATTGCGGTTTGCTGAAATTGATATTCCCAGAGATGGTTGATTTACATGGAGTAGAAACTATTGATGGAAAATCGCACAAGGATAATTTCTTTCACACCTTGCAGGTGCTGGATAATGTAGCGGAAAACTCGAACGATCTTTGGCTAAGATGGGCCGCCATATTGCATGATATTGCAAAGCCGCCTACCAAAAGGTTTGATCCGAAAATAGGTTGGACATTTCATGGGCATGAAGATAAAGGTGCCAGGATGGTTCCAAATATTTTTAGAGAACTGAAGTTGCCTTTGAACGAAAAGATGCATTATGTTAAAAAACTGGTAAGACTTCATTTAAGACCAATTGCGCTCGTTAGAGATAATATTACAGATACCGCCATAAGACGTTTACTTTTTGAAGCGGGCGATGATGTTGAGGATTTAATGGCCCTATGCCGTGCAGATATTACCTCTAAAAATGATGATAAAGTGAAACGCTACTTATCTAATTTTAAAAAAGTAGAAAAGAAAATGCGTGAGGTGGAGGAGAAGGACCAGGTAAGGAACTTTCAGCCGCCTGTAAGCGGAGAAGAAATAATGGCTACTTTCAACCTTTCTCCAAGCAGAATTATTGGTGAAATTAAAGAGGAAATCAAGGAAGCCATATTGGAAGGAAAGATTCCTAATGATCGAACCCAAGCGTTAGATTACATGCATAAAGTGGCACAGCAAAAAGGGGTTAGTCAAAATATCAAGAAATAATTAGCTTTGGCAAAATTTTGCGAATAGAATCAGACTTGAATTTGTTGAACAAAACTCAAACTTTTAAAAAATAAGACTTATGAAATATTGGATTATTGTGTTGTTGCTTTTAGTAGGTAACGTTTCATTCGGACAGGATCAACCTCAAACTCCAGCAACTGGACAACAGCAGCCAACGGCAGGACAAGTACTTTCTATGCATTATGCCAGAACTTATCAGGCGGGTATCAGATACAATGACTACAATGTTGCTAAGCACGCTTTGATCAATATTTTGGTTGAAAATCCACAGAATGATTCAATATTATACTCACTTTCATTATTATATTATCAGATGCAGAACTACACTTCTGCTGCCCTTACAGCACGTGATGTGCTTGCAATGAACCCTGATAATATTGGTGCTCTTGAGATTGCTGCAGTTTCTTATGATAATATTGGAGCAAAGGATAAGGCCCTTGAGACATATGAGTCTTTGTACTTAAAAACAGACGATTTTAACACTTTGTACAAGATTGCATTCCTTCAGTATGAATTAAAAAATTATACAGAGAGTAAGACCAATGCGGATATATTATTGGGTAAGAAGGATATTGAAGAGATGAAGGCTGTATACAACTTGTCGGATGGCTCTCAAAAGGAGTATCCTATAAAAGCGGCACTGATTAACCTAAAAGGTTTAATAGCTGCAGAACAAGGGGATAAGGCTGCAGCTAAATCTTTCTATGAACAAGCTATACAAATAGCTCCAGACTTCCAGCTAGCTAAAGACAATCTGGCAGCACTGAAATAAATTTTACTACTCTTGCAACCTCTATAATGTATCTTTGTCTTTGGTAATAGAGGTATAAAAGCTTGGAACAAACTTCTTTAAACATACATCAGGATATTATTGACAAATGTCTTGAAGGAGACCGTATGGCTCAGTATGAGTTATATAAATTGTATTCCAAAGCAATGTTTAATGTTAGTTTTCGCATTGTTCACAATGAAAATGATGCGGAAGACGTTTTGCAGGAAGCATTTGTTAGTGCCTTTAAAAATTTAGCGGGTTATAGTGGTGTATCTACATTTGGTGCATGGCTTAAGAGGATTGTAATAAATAAATCGCTAAATTATATTAAAAAGAAGCACATAGAGATTACTCCTGTTGAGGTGCTGCCTGATGTGAAGGAAGAGGAGCCAATCTTTAATGAAGATATTGAGTTTGATATTAATCAAATAAAAAAAGCAGTTGACTTGCTTCCAGATGGTTATAGAGTTGTTTTTTCACTCTATTTACTAGAAGGTTATGACCATGGTGAAATTGCGGACATTTTGGGGATAACAGAATCTACCTCGAAATCGCAGTTTAACAGATCAAAAAAGAAGCTGAAAGAGATTCTAGAAAAGGAGGCTTATTATGAGCGATAACTTTGAAAAATATATTAAATCCAATAAATCAGCTTTTGATGATAAAGAGCCATCAGAAAGGGTTTGGAATAAAATTGATTCAGAAATTTCTTCTGAAGGAAGGAATTTTAACTGGATTTGGAAGGTAGCAGCAACACTGTTTTTCTGCAGTACGGTATATCTTTTCTTTCAAAAGGCTGAAAGTAAGGAGGAGCTTATGGCTCATAAAGGTCAGATATCTGAGGACTTTGTAGATATCGAATCATATTACTTTCAAATTATTTCAGACAAACGAGACCTAATTTATGATTTTGACACGCAGGAGACCCCTATAGAAGTTGATTTTGAGCAGGATTTACAGAAACTAGATGCTATGTATCAGGTGCTTAAAGAGGAGTTGAAAACCAACCCAAGTAAGAAGGTAGTTGATGCACTGATATTGAATATGCTGGTGCGCATTGATGTTTTGAATGAGAAAATTGATGAGCTTGAAAAAAGTGAGCAGTCAGAAGAAGATGATTCTCAATCTTCTTCAAAGGATGCTAGCGTTTAATAGAGATTCGTTTTTATCTCAAATTCCTCTTTAGTAGAATCTAGTAGCTTTCCTTTTTCACATTTTAAGATTCTCACATTTTGGCCTTTTACCAGGTTGTGATCATGCGTAGCCATTAGAACAGCAGTTCCTTTCTTGTTAATATCCTGAAACAGTCTAAAAATACCTTCAGAAACTTCCGGATCAAGGTTTCCAGTTGGCTCATCTGCTATTAGCATAACAGGGTCATTTAATAATGCTCTGGCAATAACAACACGCTGTTGTTCACCACCAGATAGTTGATGTGGCATTTTGGTTCCTACCGAGCCTAAACCCACTTGCATTAGCACTTCAGCTTGCCTTGCCTTTATTTTTGAACCTTCCTTCCAGCCAGTAGCTTTCATAACGAAAGTAAGATTTTCAGCTACCGTTCGGTCAGGGAATAATTGAAAGTCCTGGAAAATGATTCCGATTTTTCTTCTGAGTAGGGGTATCTCAGAACTTTTAATGTTGCCGATGTTATAACCGGCAACATTAATCTGACCCAGCCTCAATGGTAGGTCAGCGTATAGTGTTTTAAGTAATGAAGATTTTCCACCTCCAGTGCGGCCAATTAAGAAAACAAATTCACCTTTTTCAAGCTCAAAATTGACATCACTCAAGACAGTATTATTATCTTGAAAGATGCATGCATCCTGAACTTTAACAACTGGTTCGTTGGAAAATGACATTACTTCTGACTTGCTTTTTTATGATCTGCTAAAAATGCCGCCAAACCGCTATCAGTAAGAGGGTGGTTTAATAAGCTAGTAATCACTTTTAATGGACAAGTAACTACGTCAGCACCTATTTCAGCACATTGTACAAGGTGCATAGTGTGTCTTACACTTGCTGCTAATACCTCAGTTTCGTAACCATAGTTATCATAAATCTGAACAATTTGCTCAATTAGCGTGAGTCCATCATGAGAGATGTCATCTAATCTTCCAATAAAAGGAGATACGTAGCTAGCTCCAGCCTTAGCAGCCAAAAGCGCCTGACCAGCAGAAAAAACTAATGTGCAATTGGTTCTTATTCCTTTATCGCTGAAATATTTGATAGCTTTTATACCATCTTTGATCATTGGTACCTTTACTACAATCTTGTCATCAATCTTGGCTAATTCTTCACCTTCTTTTACCATGCCGGCAAAATCAGTTGCAATAACTTCAGCACTTACATTATTATCTACGATGTCGCAGATAGCTTTATAATGAGCTTTTACATTAGCGTCTCCGGTAATCCCTTCTTTGGCCATTAATGAAGGGTTGGTTGTAACTCCATCAAGAACACCAAGGTCATAGGCTTGTTTGATGTCGTCAAGATTCGCGGTATCAATAAAGAATTTCATATTAGTAATTATGGTTGATAGTTTAAAGTATTGCTAAGTTAAATATCAATTTAATAGCTTCCTAAGAAATGAGAACGGATAGTCTGGCAAATAACCAGAAGAGAAAAGCAAAAGGAGGAAATAAAAAAGGCAAATCAAGTATCGCACCGCTACAACCGCTTACCCTTGCTACCTTCCGGTCCTGGGG
>NZ_SMLV01000261.1 GCF_009711525.1 Fulvivirga lutimaris | reverse complement strand
CTATCCGCTGAAGGTGGTGTCGTTCCACATGAAGTTGTAGCGATCGCAATAAGTACAATTTTGATGATTTGACTCAGGTCCGTTCTCATTTTAAAATAGGTTTTGTGAACATTTCATTCCCATAAAAGACGAATTATGTAACTTTAAGGTTACAAATGTCGTCTATGAATTACAAATTAAATAATTATGTTAAGACATATCTACAAACGAATCGGGATTTGGTTGTTCTTTCTTACTTTCCTGACAGCAGTACTACTCAGCTTTCAAAACACAAATGATTGGGCTTCTAAGTCAGTAAAAAGCACCTTGCTTGAGGTATTTGCTTTTATCGCTCTTGGACTGATTTCTTTTTCAAGCGATAAAAATGACAATGAGTATTTAAACTATCTCAGGTTTCGAAGTATCGCCATTACAGTCCTCCTGTCTTTTATTTATGCGCTGGCTGATTCCTTCATTTTTACTGTTAGTCATCTACTGATTATGGAGGTTTTTCAGATTCAGTTAATTGTTTATATCCTGGTGTTTAACCTTTTAAAAAAGATTCAATGATTAACCGTGTAAAAATCCGAAGAACTGAACTTGATATAGGACAGGAAGAATTGGCCAAACTAGTGGGTGTTACACGTCAGGCCATACATTCTATTGAGAAAGGAAAATATCAGCCTTCGGTCATTCTTGCGTTTAAGCTTGCCAGTGTATTGAAGTTACTACCAAATGATTTATTTGAATTGGAAAGGTCTGATTGGCTATGAATTTAAAATTGAAAGGCTGTCAGGGCGCATTTCTTTCAATCGATAAGCGCCAACTTTTACAAACCGTTTTAATGCTAGTACTCCTGTTAAACGGAAGTAAATGGCTGTTTTACCAATTTTTTTGGAGAATTTCTGGGCCAATATCTTTATTTCTGGGTTTTATTTTTCTCACTTTCTATTTAAATAAACAAGGGCTCAAATGGCGTGATCTTGGCTTAAAATGGACTAATGGATATAAAACCGTTTTATGGTTTATTATTGGTTTAATGCTATCGGTATTTGTCATTATGATAGCCAATGAAGTCTCTAGTTTTTTCTTTGAAAAGCCCCCTAGGACAAATGAACGATTCGGTGATTTATCTGGAAATATTCAATTAACAATAAGCTGGATAGTTACAGGAATTTTAATCGGAGGATTTGGTGAGGAGCTGGTATACCGAGGATTTTTAATCAATGCTTTGGAGCGGATCATTGACAAACGATATGGCACTGTCTTAGCCATCATTCTACCTGCGTCATTTTGGGCTTTGCGTCATTATTATTATGCCCATGGGTATGGAAGCATCATGGTATTTATTGTGGGTATATACTTCGGAGTACTCTATGTTGCCAATGGCAGAAACTTATTTCCTGGTATTATTCTTCATTCACTGTTTGATACGGTATCATTTATGGCCAGATACGAAGGGAATTGAATTTTAGATTCCGATAGTTCTTCAAAGCACATGTGGGACTAAATTACAGGTAACGAGTTAGTGTATGACTTGTTGCGTTGGCAAGAACTAAGTTAATAAAAGAAACCGTGCCAATAGGAAAATTCTAACGGATTTTCCGAGTACACACAGACCAAGCAATTAGTTATACACGGTGTTGGCATGTCGTTCTTTCAATTTATTCTGTTTTTCAGAAGAATCAAATAAAAACAAACTTAATATACTTATATTATTGATTCAAATAAATATCTATGCCAATATACATGGATCGCCATGACGTATCTAAAGAAGTAACTGCTGAAAGTGTTGCACGATTACATTTAGAAGACCAAAAAGTTCAGCATAAATACAATTGCTGTGGATTAACATATTGGTTTGATGATAATAGAAAAACCGCATTTTGTTTGGTTGAAGCTCCAGATGCTGAATCTGTTAACAAAATGCACAAGCATGCACACGGTGAGCTGTCTCATTCAATTATTGAGGTAGACCCAAATCTTGTTGAATCCTTTCTTGGAAGAATGGAAGATCCTGATTTTGAGTCTGGTGCAGAATTGAACGTCATTGGCGAATCTGCATTTCGTTTTTTACTATCGGTTCGAATACAAATTGGGCGGTTAAACAATAAACTGGACAAAGGTTTAGCATCGTCCATAAGTGATTATAGACATAAGATCATTGATGAGGTCAAGGTTATGCAAGGAACAGTTGTACGGCAAGATAATTGTAATTTGCTCATTTCATTGACAACTGTTCAACAGGCTGTTCAGTGTGGGGTAGCAGTTCAAGAGAAATTCGGAAAGATATATCCACAATTTAGTATGAGCCTAGGTTTGGATGCTGGACTACCTGTGGAAGGTAACAAATCTATATTTGAAGATACTATACAAACTTCAAGGAGATTGTGTGAAATGGGAAGAGGATTTTCTGTGTCACCAATGGTGTTGGAAATGTATCAGAATGAACTATCGGATACCGATCTCACTTCAATGCAAATCATCAAGATTAGTGTGGTTGAGATGCTTTTCTTTAATAAGCTCTTCGGTTTTCTGGAGACGAATTTTTCAAATTCTGAATTGAGTATTGATGCATTTGCTTCCAGCCTCGGATATAGCAGGTCTCAAGCTTATAGAAACAGTGTGGGTTTATTAAGTCTTTCGCCAAACGCTTACTTCAACAAGTACAGGTTGGAAAAGTCATTAGATAAATTAAATAGTGGAATAAACACCGTATCTGAAACGGGTTTTTTATGCGGCTTTTCCAGCGCCTCATATTTTTCAAAGTGTTTTCGCAAAATGTATGGAATATCTCCAAAAGAGTACATGACGGACTTTCACTTCTAAAAACTAGTTCTAGCAAAATACTGTATTGGTCAAAATTTACATTCTTTTGAATTAATTGTACTAGTAAGGCTTTGAGGTAAAATATACTTTTGATGATATTATGAATTATTAAATAAATCAAAAATTATGTCAGAGTCATTATATGAACGATTAGGTGCAGAAAAAGGTATTGTGAAAATTGTAGACGATGTGGTAGAAGCACACATGAATAATCCGGTAATTTCTGCTCGGTTTACTCCCTATTTAGAGCAGCCAGAAAATTTAGCTAAGATTAAAACGCATACAGTCAATTTCTTTACAACAGGAAGTGGTGGGCCGCAGGTTTATGCTGGCAGAGATATGGAAACAACACACAAAGGGATGAACATAAGTGCTGCAGAATATATGGAAACGATGGATGATATTTTCAAGGTACTTGATAAACATGGAAAAAATGCCGAAACTAAAAAAGATGTGCTTGAAATTCTATGGTCATTAAAAGGCATGATAATAGGTAAGTAAATCTTTGCATGCAAATAATTAAAGTTATAAAGTTAATCACTTTCAAGCCTTTCCCTTTTTTATGAAATTTTGACTTACGGTTGTTGTTTATCTTAATTTTCATCCAAAAACAATTCGTTAGTTCAAGAAATTAGTAGAGTTTCTTTATGTGTGGAATACATGCCAACGCCTCTGTAAGGCGCGTTTGTTTTCCCGATAACTATCGGGATAACGGCATAAAACTAGCACGATTTGGGTTTAGAACCTAGTTCCTCTACATGCAGCTTGAAACACCACGTCATTACAAGTAGTCCACAAGTTAAGAGATGAAAGTGGATGTGAAATGCTAACCCAAAACGTGCGGGCAAGCCACACCAACTGCATTTTAACCCTCGTTCTACATCGGTAATACCAAAGCCAGGGACTTGGCACTGATCACAGTTGGTTAATACTCTTTGTATCAAATTATCAGTGGCTGCTGCTATTACCTCCATTCTGGTTGGATTATAATGGGCACGCATATCGGTTTCCACAAAGGCCTTTCCATGATGCTTCATGAGCCAGTCATATTTCTCCAACAGTTCATTTTTATGACCTATGCTCTTAAAAATAGCTGTTTTTGAGTCTTTATCTTTTCTTAAGATCAGCCTGTGAGAGGGGAAACCTGCTTTTTCAGCGAAATCCATTAGCTCGGCCTCAGTGTAGCAAATCCGGCCATCAAAGTTGGTTTCGGTGGTAAGCTTTTTTCCTATTATCTCTAAGTTGTTTTTCCTGTCAAGCAGTAAAACCAGTTCCTCATTGCCCGGCACAAAAATAAGGGAAGGGTGTGGGCCAAATGAGCCTTCACTGGCTATAGCAAGATCGCAGCCTGCTATGTCCATGGCCATTTCACATTTCTTTCTGGCAGCCTCCAATGGACTTAAAGAGCGTTCTATTTCGCCAGTAAAAGTTCCAAGCTGATCGGTATCTAGCCCTGAAGGCACAAAAGGCAGCACTCCAAGTTTGGAGGCTACCTTTTGTCCGATCACTTTTTCTTTATGGTGTTTGGTGGCTATAGCCACCTTTCTTCCATAAAACAGGTTCATTTATTTAGTGGTTATTAAGCCATTATAACTGCTCCCAGTTGAGGTTGCCTTCATACCTGTGCGACACCTTGCCTTCTTCATTCATAGCCAGCAGATGTAACCATCCGTTGTCGCATAAGTCTTTCACCGAAGGGTGTTTCTCTAAGATGATATTCATGGCCTCAATTGGCGCTTCAATGATCACGTTGAGTCTTAAAGGCTCGTGCTGGAAATTTTCTCCATCATGCACCGACTGCATCGGTAACCCAACTCTCAAGTCTCCTGAGTAGCCTTCCAATACGCCAACTCCTGCGGTAACGTTGTGCAGTGTTTTATTTCCCGAACCGAAGTTTTTGTTGTCAACAGTGGAGGCGTAATACTGCAAGCTTATCCAGCTGGTTACTACCATGGGTGCTGTCATGATAAGTTCTAGTATTGAGAAACCCTGGTCTTTTTTCCATTCGTAAGAGTGGAGGAATGATCGGCCACCAAAATCCAGATTTTTGGTTCGCCCTCTGGGCGCTACTATAAATGATGAGCAGCCTGCTAATCCCCATTCTGGTCTAATTTGTGACCAGTCATTACTTCTTGCTTTTATCGCCAGATCAACATCTCCGTCTGCTGACATTCTGAGTGCACGCTCAGTCCTTGCCGCATGGCCAGCCATATCGAGTGATTTTTTAAGCTCAATCAATTCCTCGCTTTTATCGGTCGGTATGTCATATTCATTGAAAATGCTTACTTCATCTGTTGTGGTGTCATGCAGACAGGCCAGGAAGACCGTATTTTCTGGAATGTCTATCCCTTCTTGCTTAAGACTAGCTCTCACTTTTCTGTCGTTGAGCACTGCTGCAGCTACCCTGGCGTTAGATTCTCCACTATGTCCACCACATGCTCCACAGTCAAGGCCCGTAGCATGTGGGTTGTTTACCGAGGTAGACCCATGACCTACTATCAGTACGTATTTTGCGAAATCTTCTGTCAATGACATGGCGTTGAGTGCGTTTTTAGCCATGCTCACACGTTGCTCTTCTGGTATCCCTGTAATTTCGCTGTTGTGGGCATTTGCTTCCAGGCTGATCCTTTTTGTTTTAGAATGCCCTTCACTCATACCGTTCTTATCCGGTTGAGGTACCGGCCTTGTCAGTCCGAAGGAATCTGTGAAGAGTTTAGGAAGGTAGGATAGTCCCATTGGGCTCACAAAACTGAAGCAGGTCACCGCCCCAGATTTGAAAGACTTCCAAATTTTACTCACCTGGTGTTTAAATATTCGGCTCTTATACGCTAACTCATTTTCTTCTGCATCGGGCAGCTCCTCCATAATGGTTGGCCCTGTTTTTAACAATACCGGGCACTGGGCTTCTCCATGTTCGTGTGCTATGGGCACATACTTAATGGGGAAGGCAAAGAATCCGGCAAATCCAAGGGTTTCTATGTTGCTGTCAATAAGCTCTAAATTTCTTCGATATACTTCAGAGCGTACATCGATGCAGAATATGGCCTGAGCTTTTGCTTGTTCTTCCACTTTCTTTTTGACGCTCCCATTTTTGAATTTATTCACGATCTCGCGCTGCGCTGCAATGTCATAGGCCTCCTGAAGGATCAGCTTTTGAGCCAGTTGCTCGTTTATGCTTCTTTTGACTGCTGTGGCCGAAAGGATTATTTTGGCCTCATTCCATTTTTTTTTCAGTTCGTCATGCTGCAGGCAGTTAAGTATGGCAGCCTCCCAGCAAATTAACACTGCAAGCATTTCTATGAGCTTGCCATCTTTACCTCCATAAAGCTCATTATCCCAGTCAAGGCGTGCTGCGTAGGCAGACCACCCACCCACTTTTAGTAGTAACCTGTGAAAGTAGAGGTTGTCACATCCCTCAGGAATCCTTAGCATTTCAAGCGCCTTTTGGGTGGCTAGTATTGGATCATTTGGAAAGGACTTAATCGTTTTTCTGAAATTTTTCAATCCCGCAATTTCTGTAGTGAGATCTGTTTCTGCATCGAACTTCCATGAAGCAAAGAGTCCGGCTTTTTTATCTGCGGCTGCCCATGATGCCTGCCCATTGTCGAAGTAGGATGCTGCCCAGATTGAAATTCTGGAAGTTACAAAGCTATTCCAGTCTTTCCCGCTGAGTTGTGAAGCTACATCCACTACTGTGGCAATTGGCGCAGGCTCCTGCTTTTTGTCCTGATCTTTTAGACTTGCTAAAAAATCATCTGTATTGGTATCAATTTCGTCAGCATTTCGTTTTAGCGCTGTCTCTATATCTTCTCGTAAAATCTTCCCTTCTGCCAGTTTTTCCATGTAAAATGACAATGACTGAGTCATTTGTATTCCACCTGCTGTTGCCAGGTCCTGGGCCACATTTTTGAATTTTTTGTCAGTCAACCCTAAGTAAGGATTCACCGCTACAAAATTTTCTAAAGGCCAAACAGGAGCAATTTTTTTGCAAGCTGTGCGCATGGTGTTTACCAGTGCATTATTCTCTTTTTCAAGCTGCTCCAGAAAATTTGGTCCGTCTAGTTTTGTTAAAGTCATTGGTCTGGTTTTACTGTTTATGGAATGTTTGATATTACTCTTTAAAATCAAGCGGGCTGTCCGTCAAAACTTTCTGCATTGATGTATTCTATTCTTTTAAACTGATCAGCCTGAAGCTGCGTCACGTGCTTGGTTTCTGGAGAATGTACCCTCAAAGCACTTACCGTTCTGTCAAAAATGGCATTGGCATATAACCCATTTCTTATGTGTATGGCCAAGGCGCTGTAGGTTGCATTTTGCGAGATAAAAGGCGCAAGAATTTGGATGAAAACAACCGCTGCAAAAACTATCAATATGGCGCTTATAGCTACTATTTTTCCAAGACCAGGGACAGTTAACTCAGGAACTTGCGCACTGAGTAGATAGTGTGTACCCGACTCAAGGGTGAAAAATGCTGTAGTTACAAGTATGGCCATTAAAGTTGCCTGAATGAGCAGTGGTAGGCTTTTTTTAGAATCCAATGCTGCCGTAAAGATTCTTGACAGTCCCAGCACAATGATGGCTCCAATGGATAGCAATGAAAGTTCCTTTTCAGGGTTTATACCCCAAATCATTGCAAAACCTAAGTACACGCCAACTGCCAGGGCAATACCTATGATCACTTTATATGGTTTTACCGCCTGCTCTAGTGATTTTATCTTCGATCCTCTTATGACATCAATGACGCTACCTGATGATAGGAATGAATGCGCTTTGTAAAATGAATGTGCCACAAGGTGCAACATCGCGGCAGGATAAACTCCAAGGCCACATACCATGAGACTAAAACCCATGTGAGCTATACTAGAGTAGGCAAGGGCAGTTTTCACAGAGGTTTGAGTAAGGTAAACCACTGATCCAAAAAGTGCTGTAAAGCCACCTACAATCATCAGTATTATTGGTGCGTAGCTGCTAGCCTCTAAAACAAAGGCCATTCTTATAATGAGGAAAGGTCCTGCATTTAATAAGCCCGCATGAAGCAAAGCTGAGACTGGTGTTGGCGTTTCCATTACTTCTATTAACCAACCGTGGGTTGGAAATTGAGCAGATTTCAGGAGTGCTGTGAGTACTAAGAAAATGGCAACAGTTTCAAGGCCGGCAAGTGGCAAGCCCAGAGCCTGATTGTTCTTGATAGCAGTAAATATGCTTTCCAGATCGCCTGTACCAAATTGATTGTACATAAGAACTACTGCAATGAGAAGGCATAAATCACCTAATCTGGCGAGAATGAACTTCTTTTTGGCAGCCACAAGTGCTCCCGGTCTGTCTGAATAAAAAACCAGAAGCCTGTGTAATGAAACACTTGTCAGAATCCATGATACCAGCAGTATACCAAGGTTACCAGATAATACCAGCAGCTGTACGGAGGCAATGGTTGCCGCCAGTCTACCGATAAATGCTCCCTGTCTTTTATCACCATCAAGATAGTTGATGCTGAACTTGACAATGATAAAACCCAGAAGGGCTATCATGGTCATCATCATTATGCTTAGAGCATCAACTCGTAAACTGAATCCAAGGTTATTGATTCCTATTAGTTCTGTTTGAAGTTGCCCATAACTCATGACCAAATAGCCACATATTAACGCAATGGCAATGCTTATCACTGTTGATATCATCCCCATTTGTTTTACCATTTTTGGACGTATTCCTGATTGAAACCAAGACATTAATGCCGTGATGGTGAAAGCTGCTGGAGATAAAATTACAATTAGCGCTAGAAGATTTTGAAACATCATTTTATGGTTAGGTTTAAATGGAATTTTAGATTAATTCAACAGAAATGGTTGATTTAACTCTTAGGTTTTTTCCAGTTAATTTTGCCTCTTTAATGAGTTGTTTTAGCTCTTCAGATGATGCCTTCAGTTCTTCTATTCTATTTAGTGAAGCTTTATCTTCCATTCCGAATCTTATCTGCTTACTAAAAGACTTTAATTCATGAAAGTTGATTTTTTTCATGAGCAAGTGACTGATGATTTCTAATCCTTCTTCAGGTGTGTATTCACCTTTGATCAAATCATAGTTTCCCTTTTGAACTTGGATGTTTTGTTTTTCTTGTATTGCTTCCATAATTAAGATTGTTTATGGTGCAAATATTAGAAAACCCATTCATAAGTTTTTAT
>NZ_SMLV01000200.1 GCF_009711525.1 Fulvivirga lutimaris | reverse complement strand
TTCACCAAAATCTTCAAATCCTCCTCCGAAAGGGTCGTCTTCTACCGGCTCATCAAAAGAAGCAAAAGGATCTGCCTCTTCCTCTTCGGCAGCAAAAGGATCTGCTTCATCTGCACCACCACCAAAATCGAAATCCATTCCGCTTCCGCCTGAACTACTGGAACTTGAGGATGCCGTTATGCCTTCTTTCAAATCCTTGGCTTGCTGCATGAATTTTAAACTTGCAACTACATGGTCAAAAGAAGTTTTGAGTTTACTGGCTTTACTTTCGCTTACCACGCGCAGGCTTTCGCTGTATCTTTGCTGCACAGCTTCCTTGCTCTGACGATAGGAAATGTAACTAATGGCCAGAAGTGTTACCACGACAATGCTGATAACTAGACCTGTAATTTTCGTACTTATGGATATCTGTTTAAACATATATTTGATATGTTTTAATCTTTTTTAGTTCCTTTACTTTTAGCTGTCTTTTTCACCGGTTTCTTTTCTTCCTTCACTTCATCAGCCTTTGGAGCTTCTTTTTTATCTGAAGGTTTTCCGTATAAGTTACCAGTTATTAATTTGAATGCTTCATCTACTGCATCTATGTGTTGTTTATTAAATGCGGTGAAGGATGCTATTTCTACAACTCCACATAATTCACCAGCATATTG
Organism: Fulvivirga lutimaris; assembly: GCF_009711525.1. Taxonomy (GTDB): domain Bacteria; phylum Bacteroidota; class Bacteroidia; order Cytophagales; family Cyclobacteriaceae; genus Fulvivirga; species Fulvivirga lutimaris. The sequence continues at coordinate 4,341 of NZ_SMLV01000200.1, read as the reverse complement.
CACAGGACATAATAAAACATGGGTTGGTGATGCACTTCCTAAGCCAGAAATGATTTTAATATAGCCATCGGGTATATCATCAAGATTTATAGGCTTTTGCTCAGCTGCTACCTGACCAACTAGACCTTCACCAAACTCGAAGGTAGGTCTTTGACTCTCACCCAAACTAAGTGCGTAGGTTGCATTCATTTGAAGCACTTTTTTCTCACCATCTTCACGAACGGTATAATATGCTCCAGCTCCAGCTTCCAAATTTTTGCAAATCTCTGTTAGTCCATGCGTCAGAATTTTTTCTTCTGATTTAGCCTTAGCAGCTGAAATGTCTTTAATTGATGAGAAGTCTAACTTTTTATCTTCGTTCTTCTTGTCCTCATCTTCATCTGTTTTTTTCTTTTTGTCGTCCTTCTTCTCAACATAGATTATTTCCATACTCTTATTATTAAAGAAGAAATAAACCAAGCTAAGGCCTATAAGAATAGAAATACCACATGTCACATAAAGCTTGATAAGAACCGGTTGTGCACTCGAAATTTGAGAAACATCTAAGGCCTGACTGCCATAAACAAGATCATTTTGAAGTGTGATGAGAGTATAAGCAACAATCAGAACACTTATTATGTAAATAAGGGATATAACTATACTTAACTTGCGTTGATCTAATTTCATTTACTTATACTGTTTATGTAATTGTTTGAAAAACTCTACAATTTCATCAATCTTTAGGACATGGTCAATTGTTGTTGCATTCATTGCTGCTTTTGGCATTGTTTCGATCATACATTCTGCCGGATCCTGAACAATTGTTAAACCTCCTCTATCCTTAATGTATTTCATTCCTAATCCACCGTCTCGATTAGCACCAGATAATAAAATCCCAATAAGCTTATCTCTAAAGACATAAGCCGTTGTACCCAAAGTTAAGTCAATGGCTGGTCGTGAATTGTTGATCATCTCTTCAGTAGATAAACTGAAATAATGACCTAACTCTGTGCACATATGGTAATTAGATGGTGCCAAATATACTTTACCTTTTTTTATTGGTTGTTTGTCATACGGCTCTACAATTTCAGCAATACTTTTTATTGAAAGAGCTTCTACGAAGCCATTTCTAACATGCTTCAATCTATGAAGACACATAATAATTGGCAATGGAAAATTGTTAGGCAGATTTGAAAGTATTTTTACAATACCTTGAAAACTACCTGCTGACCCTCCAATTACGATGGCCTTATACCGATTATCTAAATTAAAGTTCGTCACCGATTTTAAAAGTCTCTCAATCTTTTATTTTCTTATAAATCTTCTCTTCGTTGTTAACAATTATAAACTTGCTCGCAATGTCACACCAAATGAGAGATTCCTTGGAACCGATGGCCAAGTAACCATATTTAAATAAACTTTCATGAAATTTCTTTAGCACCTCATTTTGAAGTGTTTGATTAAAATAAATCATCACATTTCTACAAAGTACAAGATCGAATTTGTTAAATACCTCACCGTTAACAAGGTCATGCTTACGGAAAGAAACATTTTCAACCAATGTCTTATCTAAAACGGCTTTTCCATTTACCTCTTTATAATAATCTTTTAATGATTTAGTGCCCTGATACCGAATATAGTTCTTCTCATTAAGCTCCATATTCTTGATATTGTACTCACCACTCTTAGCTCTATCTAAAATATTGGTATCTAAATCCGTTGCAATAATACTTGCATTATCAAGCAGATTCATCTCTCTCAACAAAATGGCCATAGAAAAGACTTCTTCACCAGAAGAACAACCAGCATGCCATATCCTAATCTTTTGATGATTGAGTAGAATGCCAGGGATAATATCATCTCTTAATACTCGCCAAAAAGAGGGGTCACGGAACATCTCAGTAACGTTGACAGTAATTTCGTTTAGAAAATCATCAAGGAATCCCGGATCGTATAGCCTTTTCATCAACGTTTCCATGGTCATACTCTTTATCTCAAGTATGCGAGAGATTCTTCTTTTAAAGGAAGACATAGCATAATTAGTAAAATCGTAATTATACTTTGTCTTTACCACCTCCGTGATCTTCTTTAAGTCTGCAATATCAATTTCCTTCATGAATCGATGGGCTTAGAGGTATTTATTGTATCTCGTAAATTAATAAATTTTCATTTATTAATTTTTTAATTTTTCTATTATTCCACTTTAAATGCTATGACCAAATGATAAGGAGCTTTTTACTCGTTTTATCACCCGATATATCTCTAACTGAAACACTTATGGTTCCGGCATTTAATATTTTTAATTCTTTTTGATCTCCTTCAGCTAAAACAATATTGGTAGGGGTCTCAAAAATAGTCGATATATTTTGATGATCACCACCTAATTGGTTTTGAGCATTGTTGTTCACTTCAAGTATGTTACCTTCAGTATCTACAATAAGGTAGTTCCCAATGTTTTTAAATGCTGACAAAATCTTTTCAGAGGTCTTTAATTTATTATCAAGCTGTGTTTGGGTGATTTCAAGGGCTTCCATATTTTGCCTTAATTCTTCTTCAACCTCTTTGACCCCTTCCCATTCATCCACTGCTACAGTTTCAGATTCTTTTTCAAATTGGACAATCAACTCTACTATCTTCACCACCTCACCATCTTCATCCAGAATAGGATTAAATGAGGATTTGTAAATGACCTCACCAGCAGTTTTGTGGTTTTTTGAAACCCATCCACTATATGGATTTCCACTTCTTACATCATAGAATATATCTGCATCCGGATGTAGTACAAAGAAATTAGCACTTACAATGCTGCTATGATCGTATCCCAATGACTGGTAGTATTTCTCATTCGTTGTAATAATGTCACCATCCACACTGAATTCTGCAGTACCAAGGGAATTGTTAATGGCGTCTAACTGAGCCATAACGGCTTGCTCTTTACGGGCCATTTCCTCCTGCGTAGCAGATAGCTCTTCCATATTTTGGCGCATTTCTTCTTCCTGAGCTTGCATTTGTTCCGTTAGCTGCTGAGACTCCTCAAGAAGGTGTTTTGTTTTTTCATTGGCTTTTACACCAGCTATGGTAGCTGCAATGCTCTCACCCAACTTCTCTACAAATTGAATTTGATATTCTTCAAACTCATGGAAAGATGCTAATTCTATTACTCCATAGATATCATTTTCAATTTTAAGAGGTACCAATAAAATTGTTGTAGGGTTGGCATCTCCCAAGCCTGAAGTGATTTCTATGTAATCTTCAGGTATTTCAAACAAATAAATGGTTTTGCGTTCAAGGTAAGTTTGTCCAACAAGTCCTTCACCCAAACGATAACTCTTCTGATTGTATTTTTTGTCATTAAAGGCATATAATGAGATTAATTCCAAGTACTTGTTTTCAGGATCTTCCTCATTGATGATATAAATACCTCCCTGATTTGATTTTGTGTAGTCGACAAGGTTGGAAATGATAGCATCACTTAGCCCCTGCACATTATCATTGGCTCTTAGTATGTCAACAAATTTGGCAAGTCCTCCCGTTGTCCATTTTCGCTCTGACTCTTCGAGCTCCATGCGTTTCATTTGGTCACGCATGTTTAGAAGTGCCCCTTCCAGACTATTTTTGTCTGCATTTGATTCATCTATACCTTCCAGGTGCTCATCTAGCTTGCCTTCACCTATTTTAGATACAAAATTGGTTGAACGCTGAAAGGCCAATGCAATATTGTTAAAGCCTTTGGCTATTGTGCCAATTTCATTATTCCTTTCATATTCAGCTTTTTTACTGAAATCATTGGCACTAAATAATGTGCCCAAATTCTGAAGCGGAACAAAAACATAATTTCTTATCGCTAAAAGAACAACTACAATTGCAATTGCATTAAACAGCAAAAAGAAAATCAATATTAAGCTTAATGTTTCATCGGCCTCTTGCTGATCTAGCCTTAAAATATTCTCCATTTCATCCAGAAGGACAGGTAATTTCTTTTGATCTATCCTTAGCGCATTTGCCGCCTTTCTAACTACATGATTGTCAACTGTTATTTGTTTGTCCTGAATTTCGGTGGTCGTAGTTGAATCATCAATAACAACCATAACAGCTTGTTGTATTGTAGTATCTTTCTGATGCTCTTCGTTGATGATAATGGCAATATTATCTTTTAGTTGCTGCCAGGCTGGTTGCGAGTTGCTGATCAGTTTATTGAGTCTGTCAGAGCCTGAGCCAATCTCAACTTTGGAGGTGGTAAGTACACCACCATTTTTAAATTTATCCAGCTCATTTTCAAAATCAACTATTTGGCTGCTGAGGTTATCTTTGGCCATTGCATTATCATTGATGGCCAAATCAATGTTTTCTTTCATACTGGCT
>NZ_SMLV01000378.1 GCF_009711525.1 Fulvivirga lutimaris | reverse complement strand
TTTTCCTGTATGTTCTTTAAATATTCGATTAAAGGATGCTTTAGAATTAAACCCCGAGGTATAGGCCAATTCCATAACGGTGGCCTTGGGGTCGGTTGATTTAGCACGTACTAGCTTCTTGAACTCCTCAACACGATAATCATTAACATAGTCATTGAAATTTTTACCAAGATTGGTATTGATAAATCCGGATAGTTCAGGAAGTTTTAAATCAGCCAAAAGAGCCAGATCATTTAATGTTAATTCCGGATTAAGATATGCCTTCTCATCATTCATTATTCTTTTGAGCTTCCTTTTCATTTGCTCTTCATAATTAGCCAACTCATGTGACTGATCTATGTCATCAGTCTGGTATGAAGCACGTACTGGACTATCAACAAAGAACCCTGAAACTGCTATTAAGTAAAATGCTACTACTAAATGAAAGGCACCCATTACGTTTGTAGTAAATATTGGCAACGTAAAACGCGTTAGCAGCAAGATGACAAGTCCTATTAACAGTACGTTTAGATACTGTTTTTTAAATAAGCTACTACTGTTTGATTTTTTAGCTTTGTTAAACTCTGATAGACTAAGCCCAACATAAACCAAAATTTGAATTAGATATAAAGCATCAAAAATGCCATTTCGCATTTCTGTAGGAATGATTGAATCCACAAGTATCCAAAGTATTGGTGTTATATAATGCCAGAGGTATTTTATTCGATATCCAATATTATCACTTTGAAGTTTTGAAAATATTAAGAAGGATGGCCATATAATCAGGCAAAATGACTGATACACCACCTCAGAAAAGAGTAATAGTCCTGAAACTAATACCGCAGAAAAGGTCAAACATGACAAAGCAAAGAATACTGAACCGTGTGTGGCATGCCTAAAAATAATTAGTAAAACACCGAAGATGGCTAGGAAACCAGCTAATGCCATTATGAATATATCGGTGCCACTAAAAACCATAGTACTAAATAAGCATTATTGCAGAACATTATCTCAAAAAGATTCTCCAAACCCCATCCAAAGCATGTCCTACTTAAGCTTTTATCAAGCAAATCACATAAAAAAACCGAAGGATTAATTTCCTTCGGTTTTTAAGTTATTTTTAAATTGTAGATACTAATTAAGTACGATCAACTCTCCTGTACTTAAAATTTGTATGTAATTCCAATTTTACCACCAGAAGCTGTTCCACCCCCAAACTCCAAGTTAATCGCCCATTGGTCAGAGAAGAAATACCTTCCACCAATTTGAGCATCAAGACCAACGCCTGAAGACCTATTTCCTAAATATTCAGAAGGTGACGACCAAATGTAATAACCCAAAGTAAGGCCTGCGTAAAAATCAAATTGGTTACTAATGTTTAGTAAAGAGTTAAAGTGATAGTTTCCGTTAAAACCTAACACAAAAATGGAATGGCTATACTTATATCTGGTACCATTAAAATTATATCTTTCAGAATAGCTTCTAAATGATACCTGAGGTCCTATTGTTATATCAGGATGAACACCAAAATCCATACCCACATAAACAGGGACACCCCAACTTGAAAAACCAAATCCAGCATTTAGCTGCTTATTGCCCTTACCTAAAGGGGCCTGAGCTTGCAAACTTGTAAAAGCACTTAAAAAGACAACACAACATATTGATGTGATAGTTTTCATAAAAATCTAATCGTTATATTAAATAATAAACTAATTGTACAGATAAGATCCTTACCTGTTTGACCAACTAAGAGTGCAAAGATAGAGTATTTATGAGCAATAATTTAACGCGCTAATACTGCACATTAATATTTATTAGCAACGTACTGAAGCTAAGAGTGTTGCCATTTAAACCACCACAAAAATCCAAAAACTAGACGGAATTCTCTATATGAGACTTATTCTCAATTTGAACATTCTAAAAAACTGCCTTATAGGCTTTGGACGCATATTCTATTTCTACTTCCTATTTGGCACGGATGCTGATTACACTAAAGTCTAATTAAGAAAAAATGAGCGGATCAGAATTAAAAGGATTTAAACTATTGATAGGCCTAGTATATTTGGCACTTGTTGCAGGTGCAATAATGATGTACTTCCTGTTGTAATTACTTCTTCTTCGATCTAAGCGAACGAAAAAAGTTGGCCCAATTGAATGGATTGAGAAGCGGATTGCTTCTCGGTCCATATCTATCATTTTGATACTGGATCCAATTATCCATATAATAGCGGTGGTTTGCTGCACCATCCATCGGCACTGATTGCAACATTAAAGCCATCAACTCTTCATTAACATCAACAGCCTCATTCGGATTTATAGGAAGGTTAAGCGCCAAGACGGCTTCTTTAAATATCTGCTCTGTTGGAAAAGGCATAATCTCTACAGTTTCAAGGAAAGTTGTATCACTCACCAATTCCACCACTATGGTTAGATTATCTCTGTCTGTTGCTGGCACTCTGTAGAATTGCCTTTCGTAACCAATAGCACTTATTATAATTTCATCGCCTTCTAGCACTGGCAATGAAAAATAACCTACCCTGTTACTCGTTGTTCCTCGTCCTGCCTTAGGCACATAAACGTGTACGCCAGGTAAACCTGCAACGCTATCTTCTCCAAGGATTATTCCCGATAGCTGCATTACCTTTCTTCCGCCCTGCGCATTTGCTTCCGGTGCTTTGATAGCCATCAAAACAATGCCCAGAAATAGCGAAAATGTCAGTTGGGAAATAAGTTTTTTCAATTGCCTAGATTATTAAACTGAAAGAGATGCAATTCAACCCCGAAGATATCAATTGAACGTCAAAGTTCCTTACAATGTTATTGATTTCTACTAAATTTGGCCAAGGTCATGAGATTAAAAAACTTCAATCTTGCTTTCGGGTCGCAGATATTCAAAGCGTGCTCTGATGAGTCTAGAGTGCGTATCCTTCACCTTATTTTTAAGAATAAGGAGATGTGCATTTCAGACCTCGAACATATATTGGAGTTTACCCAAACCAAAACATCAAGGCACCTTATTTACTTAAAAAATTCAGGTATTTTAAGTACAAGAAAACAAGATCAATGGGTCTTTTATTATTTAAAAGACGAAGTTTACGAAATCATAAGTCAGATCTTCCAATTTCTAAATAAGGATCAACTATTAGTGGCTGACCTTAACACATACAAAACTATGTATAGCAATAGGGAGCTGGCTAGGAACAAACTTGAATCTAAGACCTGGAAACCCTAAATGACATCATTTGAAGTAGTATTTTTTGATCTTGATCACACACTGTGGGATTATGAAACCAATTCTTTAGAAACCCTCAAAGAGCTTTTTGACGATTATAACTTGTCTGGAATTGCCGATGTTACCTTTGAGCAGTTCCTTAAGAAATTTGGAAAGGTAAATGACAAGCTCTGGGATAACTACAACCGAGGTCTTATCGACAGAGAAGTAATTAAGAAAAAACGTTTCGAAAAAATATTGAAGGCCTTTGACATTCATAAGCCAGAAATGTCGCTTTCCATGTCTGAAGAATACATCAAAAACTGTCCTTACAAGACCAACCTTATGCCATTCACCCATGAAACATTAGACTATCTGCATAAGAAATACCCCCTATTTCTCTTGACCAATGGTTTTAATGATGTTCAAAATGTTAAAATCAAAAATTCAAAGATAGATCACTACTTCAGTGGAATGGTGACATCAGAGACCTCGGGACATAGAAAACCTTCATCTGAGATTTATAATTACACATTATCACTGGCTAAGGCCAAGGCAGAAACCACCGTAATGATTGGTGATAACCTGAATGCTGACATTATTGGAGCAAAAAAGGCCAACCTGAGTACTGTATACTATAATCCCAGAGCACTTAAACATAAAGCTGAAACTGACTTTGAAGTCAGCTGTCTAAGTGAGCTTTCGTCAATACTTTAGTAACCTTTTAGGTACATATTGGCTAACTTTGCATTTCGAAAAAACAATCCTATAAACTAAACCACAAACGTATGCCATACGGAGTCTATCAAATACCTGCAGTAGCAAACGAAACAGTATTATCTTACACTGCTGGATCTCCAGAAAAATTAGCTTTGAAAAAGGCCTTGGAAGAAGCACGATCAAAACAAGCTGATATACCAATGTATATTGGTGGTGAAGAAGTAAGAACCGGAAATAAAATTCCACTTTCACCTCCTCATGATCATCAACACATACTTGGTCATTTTCACGAAGGTGATAAATCTCATGTTGAACAAGCAGTAAATGCTGCGTTAGGCGCCAAAGAGGCTTGGGCTAACTTATCATGGGAGCACAGAGCTAGTATTTTCCTAAGAGCTGCTGATCTTATTGCCGGACCTTACAGAGCTAAAATAAATGCCGCTACTATGTTAGGGCAGTCTAAAAGTGTATATCAGGCTGAGATTGACGCTGCATGTGAGTTTATAGACTTTTTAAGATTCAATGCGCAATACCTGATGGAGATATATGAAGAGCAACCTGCTTCTTCTCCGGGTATTTGGAATAGATTGGAGTACAGACCATTAGAAGGTTTTGTTTTCGCTATCACTCCTTTCAACTTTACTGCTATTGCCGGAAACCTGCCAGCCTCTGCAGCATTGATGGGCAACACTGTAGTATGGAAACCTGCATATACTCAGATTTACTCAGCTCAGGTAATTATGGAAGTGCTTAAGAAAGCTGGCCTTCCTGATGGAGTGATCAACCTAATATATGTTGATGGCCCTGTAGCAGGAGATGTTGTATTCAACCATAAAGATTTTGCCGGTTTACATTTCACTGGAAGTACTGGTGTTTTCCAAAATCTGTGGAAGACAATTGGAACTAACATTCACAAATACAGATCGTACCCTAGAATAGTAGGTGAAACTGGTGGTAAAGATTTTATAATGGCTCACAAATCTGCCGATGCAAAAGAGTTAGCCACAGCAATTACAAGAGGAGCTTTTGAATATCAGGGACAGAAATGTTCTGCCGCATCAAGAGTCTATGTTCCTTCAAACCTTTGGGGTGATGTTAAAAAATATCTTGTTGAGGATCTCAAAACAATTAAAATGGGACCAACAGAAGATTTTTCAAACTTCTTCAATGCCGTAATTGATGAGCGTTCATTTGACAAAATTGCCAAGTATATAGATGGCGCCAAGGCGAATGATATGAATGAAATCATATCTGGAGGTGGATATGATAAGTCTAAGGGTTATTTCATAGAGCCTACTGTTATCCTTACTAAGGACCCATCTTCTACTACCATGTGCGAAGAGATATTTGGACCTGTTGTGACTATATATGTATATCAGGAAGAAAGATTTGAAGAAACATTGGAACTAGTAGATAGCACTTCTCCTTATGCGCTAACTGGATCTATCTTATCTCATGACAGATATGCAATTGACCTAGCCATGAAGAAGTTGGAGAATGCTGCAGGAAACTTCTACATCAATGACAAGCCAACAGGAGCGGTTGTTGGTCAGCAACCGTTTGGTGGAGCACGTGGATCAGGCACAAATGATAAGGCTGGCTCTAAACTCAACTTGTTAAGATGGGTATCTCCAAGAACAATAAAAGAGACCTTTGTTCCACCAACAGATTATCGTTATCCTTTCTTAAATGAGAAGTAAGTAATTGATAAAGAAAGCATTAAATAGTCACCCTTCAACTGAGAGGTGACTATTTTTATGCCTTTTTTATACTCATATGGCATTTTTGCTATGATTTCATCTAGAAATCTTCTAAATTGGGCGATGTAAGTTTTGAGGCGGTTGGTAAAAAGTTCAAACAAGTAGTACTCAAAAACAAAATGTCTGCATTTTCATTCAGTAAAGTCGATAAGTTTCGGCAATCACAAGAAACGGATCGTGTGGATTTGATTGATATCAAATTCCCTTCAGAAATGGCCAAACCTAAAGTTGCCACTCAGGAAAAAGAATTATTAATATTTGTTGTAGATGATGATCCAACATTCATGCAAATCCTGAATACCCACTTTTCGAAGTTGACCTTAAAAAATGATAAAGGAGATGCCTTTCAATTTAAGGTGAAAAATTATGCAACAGGTAGAAGCTGCATTGGTGAGCTTGACCGTAAACCTGATTTAATCTTTCTGAACTACTATATAAATAAGGGCATGCCAAATGCCCTCACTGGAAAAGACACACTCAACAAGATTATTGAAATCAACCCAAATCAAAAAGTATTGATACTTGATGATCTTAATGTTAAGCTAAGAGGTGCTTTTGTAGAAAATGGCCTGAGAGACTATATTATTAAAGACATCTCAGCTCTGGAAGAACTGAATAGTGCCATCCTTGATATAATCAATAGAGAAAACTAATTATTTTTAAAATTCTTGATGTCATCCAAATTCGATGAACTTATTGGTTTGTTAATAAATCCCTTAACCAACTCTATTGCCTTTGATTTTTCAATATCAGAATCCATGATAGACGATGAAATCATATAGATTGAGATTTCCTTTTCTATATTTTTTTTAATCTCCTCAAATTCATCTAAAAAATCCCAGCCATCCAGACCTGGAAAGTTAATGTCGAGTAAAATAATATCAGGAAGTTTATCAACCTCATTTGTTTCTTTGAAAAATTCCAATGCGTCTTCAACAGATGTGAATGAATTTATACTCCTTATATTGCTGTAAGTTAGAAACAACTTTTTCAGATGCATCTGCAAAATCATGTTGTCATCTATAATCGCTACGTTAATCATATGTTGTTTTTTATTGCATTGAATTTGACCATAAATTTTGTCCCTGATCCAGGTTCACTTTCCACCTCAATCGTTCCACCCATGGCATCAACCTGATTTTTGGTAATAAATAAACCTACACCTCTGGCATCTTCATTTCCATGAAACTTCTTATGAAGCCTGAACATCTTATTTCCGTATTTTTTCAAGTCTAAACCTGAACCATTATCACTACACTCTAAAATTTCAAGGCCATCAACAGCTCTAGTCCTTAAAGATATGTGAGGCGATCTATCTGGATGCTTGTACTTTATGGCATTAGAAATCAAATTCATTAGAATACTAGAAAGGTATATCCGTGGATAATAAATTTTATCAAGTGCAGAAAAGTCGGCTTCAACTGTGGTTTTGCTCTGCTTAATTAAAGTTGAAATGCTTTTTAAAACCTCTTCCAAAACTTCATCAAATGACACTTGCTGCCTGTCAACCTCATCGCTATTCTGAATTTTTAAAGCCTCATTCAGCTCGTTTAATGTACTTAGCATATTGTTAGACTCAGACTTAAACATGCTATAATACTTTTCACGCTCTTTTTTATCATCTTCCATATCATGCAACTCAATCAGTGAAATTATGTTGCTAATTGGTTCTCTCAGGTCATGCGAGGTAATATGTGCATAATTTAATAGTTGCCCATTTTGTCGTTGTAAATCGGCAGAAACAAGCATAAGATTCTTAGTCCGGGAAGATATGATTTTTTCAAGTTGACTAATTGATTTAAGTGATAGCGCTTGCGGTAATATTTTTATCAAAGCAACCACCGTAATCCATGAAATAACTGCGCAAATGAACAATATCAAAGCACTAAACCTGTATGCAGGATAATAAAAAAGTATCGCATCGACTAAGTGGGTGACACCACAAGCCAAGATAAAAAGGATAAACAACCAAAAGACCCTTATGAAAGGGATGTCATTTCTTTTGACAATAAAATACAGTAGCACAAAAGGGATAGCAAAATATGCTGCCCAAATGGCAATGTTTGAACCTATATAAAGCCAACCATGAAAACCTGTCCAAATCCCACAATACCATCTCGCTGGCCAGCTTTCTGCCATGAAGAGTTTGGAAAAGAAATCAATTACATCAGCCATACCTCAAGGAATAGAGTTAATATACATAAATATTGTTAGATAAAATATAATATTAATATCCTTTTAATACTGCACACATTTAAAAGTTACTTTTTATCAAAATTCACAAATCCATTTTTTATTATTTATACGTATATTCACGTAGACTGTAATAATGATATCTAATGAAAATTACGTACATAAGTAGCATTCTTAACATCATATCGAACAACAGCTTTCAGGTCGATGCTGAAATTTTCGATGAACTCCATAGCCTTTCAGTAAACCAATTGGCTGTAAGGTATAAGCAGGTGTATTATGCCTTCGCAAAATAATTAATTGAGGTTAAGCTGTAATTCTATTAACAGGAACGACCGAAATCTCTTCTGGTTTTTTCAGAATTCGTAAACTTGCAAGTTTACAGTCAAACTGTTTCTTCTCTTCATCCGAGAGCATTGAATCAAAAAAACCCGTAATCAAATACCCTCCTGGCTTCAGCACATCATAGAATTTCTGAATCAACTTCTCTTTTGCAGGAGCATCAAAGTAGATCATTACGTTTCTGCAAAAGATAAAGTCGTATTTGCCAGTGAAGCTATCAGTTATGAGATTATGATATTTATAGGTTACGTTTTTTACAAGGTCTCTATTCATGAGCACATGATTGTCATCATGTATTGAATAGTATTTATTGAAATACCCGAACTTATTATACTCTTTAAATTTTTTCTCATAATCTATCATTTTCACCTTATGGTAGATTCCATTTTTAGCGATATCGAGAGCTGTGTGATTCATGTCTGAAGCGGTGATTTTTGCGCTGTCCAAAATCCCCATTTCTTTAAGCACTATGCCTAGTGTATATACCTCTTCACCGGTGGAACATCCAGCATTCCAAATATCGAATTGACTTCGCGATTTATAATCATTATATAAGATACTACGGAGACTACTCCACATTTGAGGGTCACGAAACATTGAGGTCAGACCTACACTCAGCTCATCCATAAACCGATAGATGAGCGTGTGATCCTGTAGCATTGCCGCCCAAAGGTCATGAATGGTATCTTTTTTTAGAACAAACAATACCCTGTTTAACCTGCGGCTTAGCGATTGGCTTTCATAGCATGTGAAATCAAGTCCGAATTTCGAAAACAAAACTGCGGTAAATGACTCAATCTCTTCCTTAGTAATATTGCTCATCTCTTCATTTCTTTTCTGCCTCTATAGCTACATTAACTTCATTACTACTTCTCTATCAATCATTATCACAACAATCTTGGTGATTTTTTCCTCCAAATTAAATATTGGAGTAAACGTGGTTCTGTACACCTTTAGATTACCAGATGCATCAACAATAGTCAGATCATTTTCTACGAATTGATGCTCTTCAAGCTTGTGCATAATATCAGATATCTCAGCTGACATATTTCTGCCTTTAATAAATTCTATAAATGGTCGTCTTCTAAGTTCAAGTCGCTTGTATCCAAATTGAGTAAAGAACAGTTCGTTGGCATTCTTAAAGGTGCCATCTGGATTAAGTTCCATAATTGGAGTAGTGTTTTTTAGGGCTGCAACTGTTCCACCCAGATCCTTTTGTTTTTCCTTTTCTGAAGTGTTGAATTGAGCAAACATCATAATCTTATATGGGTTGCCTTCAACATCTTTAATTGGATTAAAAGTACCTGTCAACCAAAGCTCCTTACCATCAATATCCCTAAGTTTAAATTCTCCATTAAAGAACTGTCCATCCTTTAAATTCTCCCACATTAGAGTGGTTTGTGGCTTATCTTTATCTGCTTCTGGGATTAAGTCTAAATACTTCATCCCAATAAGCTGATCTTCGGGAAAGCCTGTGATACTTAAATAGATACCGTTGGCTGCTGTCACTATGCCATTCATATCAAATTCAACAGAAGCAATAGTCTTATAGATGGCCTCCATGTGGTTTTTAAGATCTATTTCATTACGTTCTGCCTCTTCTTTCAGAACTTTCTCTTGGGTAATGTCTACAGCGAACTTGATAACTTTACATGGCTTTCCATTCATATCGTAAATTGGGTTATACATACCCCTTAACCATATTTTCTTACCATTTTTCTTCTGTCTTTCGAACTCGCCTTCCACAAATTCACCTTTCCCTAATTGATTCCAGAACTCCTTATAATCAGTAGAATCTTTATACTCATCAGAAACTAATAAACTATGGTGCTGACCTACGATCTCATCCAGCTCATAACCTACTATTTTTAAGAAATTTTGGTTAGCATCTAAAACATTACCTTTTGTATCAAACTCAATGATGGCGTTTGACTTACCAATAGCCTCAAGCTTATACTTGAAGTCAAGCGCATTCTTCTTAGTGTCCGTAATATTAGCCTGAATAGAAATGTATTTCTCAGCATCTCCTTCATCATTTAGCACGGGGTTAATGGCCATGGAAATCCAGTACGTTTCTCCGGATTTTGTATAATTCAAAATCTCCTCATAGACCGGTACCTTGTTAATTATTCCATTGCGTACCCTGTCAATGGTTTCCTTATTGGTTTCTGGCCCTTGAAGAAAATCTCCAGGCTTTCTTCCCATTACCTCTTCTTCAGTGTAGCCTGTCATGCTGCAAAATCCATGATTGACATATTCAATATGGCCTTTAGCATCTGTTATAACCACTGAGTTATCGGTATTATCTGCCACCAGAGATAATTTTTCAAATTCAATTTCTTCCAGTTTCCTTGCCGTGATATCAGTAATCATTGCCAGGATCTTATATGTATTTCCCTTGTTATCAATCATAGGAGAAAATGATGCACTAACCCACAACTCATCTGAATTTTTCCTTTTAGTCAGATATTCTTCACTGATGGTTTCTCCATTATTGAGACTGCGCAAAAAGTTCTCTTTACTTAAGGGCCCTGTTAGTAATGTTAAATCACGGCCCAACATGTCATCTTTGCTCAACCCGAATATGGACTGAAGAGACTCATTTGATGAAGTGATTAGGCCACTTTTATCAAGCTCTGCTACACCCATGGTATGGTTAATAGCTTTGAAAACACCATCCAGCTCAGCCTGGTTTCTACTCATCTCCTCTTGAGTAGCAGTAAGCTCCTCCATGTTTTGGCGCATTTCTTCTTCTCTGGACTGCAGTTCTGAAGTCATTGCCACAGAATCATCTAAAAGTTGTTTGGTCTTTTCATTATTAGAAAGAGATGCAAAAACAGAGGCTATATTTTCAGCTACTTGCTCAAGGAATAGTACTTCATGCTTTTCGAAAGGGTGAAAGGCTGCAATCTCAACCACTCCGTAGATATTTTCATTAACCAAAAGCGGAATAATAGTTAGACATCTTGGCGTAGCTTGACCCAGACCTGAAGTAATGCTTACATATTCATGTGGAATATCTGTAAGAAACAATGTACTTCGCTCCAGAACGCATTGACCCAACAGTCCTTGACCAATTTCTATTCTTTTTTCTCTAATCCTTTCCTTATCATAAGCGTAACAAGATGTAAGCTCAAGATATTGATCACCTTCTTCCTCAGTTTTTAACAGAAATATTCCACCTTGATTGGCCTCGAGATATTGAACCAAGTTACTTATTACAGACCTGCTTAAGTCTTTAATATCGGCATCATGACTTCTAAGTATCTCTCCAAATTTCGCCAGTCCTTCTACTCGCCAATTTCTCTTCTTCTCTTCATTGTTAAATTTCTTTAACTTTTTATCAACTTCTACAATGGCAACAGCCAACTGGTCTTCCTCTTTTAACACTTCAAATTTGCGTTCGCCTTCATCTCCCAATTCAGTTATGGAATTAGCAGCTTCTTCAATCCCTTTTCTTAATCCTTCAACTTCATTATACAAAGACTCCAAATTCAAAGAAGACTTTTCATCTCTATCAAATTTCTTGAGGTTATTGGCAAGCTTTCTTCTGGATATAAAATTGACAACTACACTGGCTAGAATAAACCCAAATGTCAAGTAGACATCATGCAAGAAAATACATGAGAGTAATGCTGCTGCATATGTACCATACAGTAGCATTTGGTAAGTTCTATCTCCTTTGAAAAAATTAGACCACTTCATGTGCTTTATTTTGAGTTATTTTTTCGTTGTTTCAATGAGAGCTGATTAAGAAACCAGCTTTATTTTATCCATAAAATCCTCTGCCAACTTCCATATAAATTGAGGCTTTAAATGTGTATTGTTTTGAAATTCAAATTCAGTGTTAGCAATCATAAAATAGCCTGAATCACTTCCGTCTCCATTAAAATCATTGATGATTTTATTTTTAACGGCCGCCTGGTTTGACCTTGATAAAATAGGAACATCTCCAAAAATCATGGTGTCCAGATAATTAGAAAACTCGGTGATTACAGCTGCAGAAAGTATATTATCGAGCTCCTTTAATATGGCCTCTGACTCCATTGTTCTTGCATATTCATCTTCAGTGTGTGGCATGCAAGCCTCATGGACTGCCCTAGATTCTTGCTCATTAAAAATCAAATAGCTTTTACCGCCCAACTCACCGATGATACTAGTAGTAATGAGTATCAATTCATCATCTCCCTTAATTGACTTTATTACTTTAAGATCATCCTTTGAAATTTCAATAGATGTTGGTTTAATAGTAATTTCTTGCTTTGCCATTAATGAAAATGACTTCGCTGCTTTTATATATCCCTGTGTGAGAAGATCTGCAGCTACGTTTCTTTCAACGGTAGTTAAATAGCTCATAGACTTAAATAATTAAATCGCTTTTTGATTTGATAAATTCGCATTAAATATTGTGCTCATAATGGCAGCAATATTTAAAACTGGACAAACATGCCCATTACCCAATATGGTCACACCACTTATCAGTTTAATTTGATCTAGCGGTTTCATTAGTGGTTTTTCAACAATCTCTTTCTGCTGTAACAGCTTATCAACAACTAGCCCAACGGTTCTGCCATTGTAGGTTACAATGACAACATGAAGCTGCTGCTCAGGATGCAGGTCATTAAAACCAGTTTGCAAATGATTATGTGAACCTCCAGCATGTTTGTAAAAGGTAAATAGGTCTTTGAGAAAGACGATAGAAATGGTCTTGCCCAAGTGGGTTGCTATTAAACCACCACTAACTTTGTGGATACTGGATTTATATAATGAAACAACGGCTTCAGTATAAGACAAGGGTATCGCATACTGCTGATTTTCAGATTCAAACAATAGTGTTCCTTTCACCGCCATAGATGAAGGTAATTTTAGAGATATAGTAGTCCCTTTACCTTTTTCAGTATGCAGTGTAATATTACCTCCAATGGAGTCTAATGCCTTTTTAACGACATCCATTCCGACTCCACGACCAGACAATGAAGTAACCTCTTCTCTAGTAGAGAATCCTGCTTCAAATATCAACATGAGCATATCCTGCTCATTGATCATTGGTAACATTTCTTTGGTAACAAGGCCTTTTGCCAATGCCTTTTCCCTTACCCTTTCAACGTCAATACCTTTTCCATCATCAGTGATGTCAATGATAACGCCATCACTATCATTTCTTGCTGCAAGTGTAACTGTACCTGCTTCTGACTTTTTATTTTTCTTTCTTTCTTCAGGTGATTCGATACCATGGCTTACACAGTTTCTGATTAAATGAATTAATGAATCACTAATTATTTGAAGGATGTTTCTATCTATTTCTGTGTTAGTACCTTTTAGCTCAAGGTTTACATTTTTCGCTTCTACAGCAGCGGCATCTCTAACTACCCTATGAAATTTATTGAATAAAAACCCTACCTGAACAAGTCGCACATCCATAACAGAATACTGTAAGTCGGATGAAATTCTATTCAACCGAGCATACTCATTACTATTGCCATTTTGACTATGTGCTGCTATGATGCGATCACGTTCAATTATCAACTCTCCAACCAAATTAAGTAGGTTGTCAAGTTTTTTGACAGGTACCTGAACAAGATCAGAAAATGTAATTTTATTTCCTGTTTCAGTAGCCTCAGTCTCAGATACACCGGTATCTTCTTCCTCCTCGTCCTGACTAATGAGCTTATTTATTTCTTCAAGTTGTGGCGCTGTAAGTTCTTCATTTTCAACCTCTTTCTTAGGTTCTTCTTTCTTAGCAGAAGTAGTCTTCTTTTTTGCTGACTTAGCTTTTGATTTGGCTGGTGCTTTCTTCTTAGCAGCTGGTGCTTCTACTTTGTTTTCCTCTTCTTCAGCAGGCTTGGCAGCGCTAGCCTCTTCTTCTTTAGCCCTATTGATAATAACTTCAAGCTTAGTCTTGATGCCTCTAAAGCTTACTTTACTTCCATCCTTCAGTGAGTTAATTAGTGCGCCAAGTGTGTCAACTGCTCTGAATAGGGAAGTAAACATATCCTTGGTTAGTTTCAACTTACCCTCACGAACTTCTCCAAAAAGGTCTTCAATTACATGTGCCAAAGAAGATATATCCAAAAACCCCATACCGGCAGCATTTCCTTTAAGGGTATGTGTTATTCTAAATAGAGCGTTTACGATATTCTTATCTTCCAGATTTTTCTCAAGATCTGTAAGTAGTCTATTAACATCTTCAAAGTTTTCCTGGGCTTCAGCCAGAAATATCTCTTTATATTCTTCTTCCTTGGAGCTCATCTCTTTTAATATTTTGAGTTAGCATAAACAGCTGGTTATAAAACCAGCCATCTCTTTGATATTGACAACATTATCTACGGTTTTTGCATCTATAGCTGCTTTGGGCATTCCGAAAACCACTGAGCTTTTCTCATCTTGAGCTATAGCATAGCCCTTTTCACTTTTTATAGCCTGAAGGCCTACCATCCCATCTTTACCCATACCAGTAAGCACGACACCAAGCGCTCTGTTTTTATAAGTTCTGCTTACCGACTCAAAAAGGCAGTCAACCGATGGGTTATTAAACTCCTTGAAGTGTTTAGGACTAAAGCCGAAAAGCGGATTATTGGAAATAGCATTTCTATTGATTACCAAATTTCCCGTGCCAGGTGCAATGTATATATTACCAGCTTCAAGGCCTTCCCCCTTCCTAGGTATTTTGACATTTAAAGGTGTGTAATTATTGATTCTAATAGCAAAAGACTCAATAAAGCGCTCTGGCATGTGCTGAGCAATCACCATAGGTACAGGGAAATTTGCTGGCAAACCTTCTATCAGGCTTTCAATAGCACTCGGCCCTCCGGTAGATGCCCCAACTGCCACAATATCATAATTAACATTATCAAATGTATGACTAAGATCATTCCTCTTAACTGACTTGTTGAGCAAGGCCATGCTGTCTGCACCGGCTGCCAACTTCACCATATCAAGCAAAGGGTAATTACCATTAGTCTTGAAACCTTCACCATTTTTTGGTTTATCCAAAAATTCGAACGCCCCACATTTTAATGCATCGAATATTTGCTCATTGGTGCGCTCTAATGAGCTTAACACTATAATTGGTGTTGGAATGTCTTTCATGACATTTTTCACCAAATAGAGGCCATCATATCCAGGCATTACCATATCGGTAATAATTACATCCGGCTTATTAGCCTTTATTTTTGCTAAAGCATCAAAGCCATTGTTAGCAGTTTCAATCGAGGTTATTGATTTATCTGATCTTAAAATATCAGAAATCAATATTCTCATTAAACCCGAATCTTCAACTACTAGTGCCTTTATCATGATATATTAAGGCTTGGCCATTGCACCAATTAATTGGTCATTTGTAAATGGTTTAACCAAATAATCAATAGCTCCAAGGCTGATTCCTTCATTTACCACGGACTCCTGACCAACAGCGCTTATCATGATCACCTTTGAAGTAAGACCCTCTTCCTTATACACCTTAAGAATATCCGTGCCTATCATATCAGGCAAGATATTGTCAAGCGTTATAAAATCAGGTTGTAATTCAAACGCAAGGTCTATAGCCTCTTCACCATTGGATGCCTGACCAATGACAGTGAAGCCATTAGCCTCTAGCGCATCCTTGATTACCGTACGCATGTACAGTGAATCATCAACTATTAATACGTTTTTCGACATGATTATAATTTTAAAATAAGTTTAAACTGCTATTTTGTTTGTTGTTGAAATATCAACTTCATTGACCACCTTGAACACATCAATGAGTATCACAAGGCGATCATCAATCTTTACAATCCCTGTGATGTAGTTCTGATCAACATTAGAACTGTGGATCACATTTACTGCTTCATCAATATCAGACTCTGAGACCGCTAGCGTATTAGGCACCTCTTTTACCAGGATACCAACCTTCAAATCTTCACTCTCAATAACCAGCGTAAAGTTTTTACCTGCAGCGTCTGTATTGCCTTCTTTGGTTTTGATACCAAACTTCTCCTCTAAATCCATTATGGCTATGATGTTTCCCCTGATATTTGCCACCCCTTTTATGTATTCAGGGGTTTGTGGCATTTTAGTGATATTAGGAGTAATCACCACTTCTTTAATCTGATCTATGTTCATAGCATACTCTTCCTCACCCTGCTTGAACGCTATCAGCTGCATCAAATCCAACTTTTGGTTTGAGTTCTTCAGATTCTCTTCTTTCAATTTTTTCGCTTCCAAAACTTTATCTTTTAGCTTCTTTTCTTGAATGTCAGCCATGATTATTGCAGTTTAAATTTGCTAATGTCATTTTTAAGGTCTGTTGCTATTTTGGTAAGCTGGTTGCTGCTTACAGCCACTTCTTGCATACCATTGTTCAGCTCTTGAGATGATGTGGCTATCTCTTCGGTACCGGCTGCGGTTTCTTCTGCTACAACCACTATCTGCTCGATATTTTTAGCCACTGTTTCTACAGACACTTTCTGTTTAACTGTGGCTTCTTTAATAGCCCCACTAAACTGTAATGTTTCTTCACTTGACTCTGCTATCTCTTCAAATATTGTTTCAGCATCTTTAGTAGCACTTGAACCATCTTTAACACTTACAGTCATGGTTTCAATCGCCTTACTAGCAGACTGTGTATCTTTCTGAACATCGCCTATTATTTTCTCAATGTCTACTGCAGATTTTCTGGAGTCTTCAGCAAGTTTTCTGATTTCCTCAGCCACAACTGCAAAACCTCTACCTGCTTCCCCCGCGCGTGCCGCCTCAATTGCAGCGTTGAGCGCAAGTAGATTGGTTTGTGCAGCTATGTCCGTTATTACATTAAGTGTTCTACCTATTTCCTCCGCTCTTTCTGTTAGTATCTTAATTGATTCATTCGTCAAACCAGCAGATGAATTAATACCATCCATATTTTCTACTAGTTTCTTGATGATTTTAAGGCCATTTTCACAACTTGACACTCCCTTCTCAGCAGCTTTGTAGATCACATCTGATTTACTTTCCATATCATCGGCTGACTCAAGCACCTGCTCAGCAAGTTTAGATGACTCATCAGTTTTCTGAGCCTGATCCTGAGCTCCCTTAGCCATTTGAGAGATCGCAGAAGCCATCTCGTCAGTATTGCTCTTCATACTTTCTGACTTGCTTAAAGTATTAGCGGCAGATTGTGAAACAATGTTTACGTTCTCACTGATACTGCCTAAAAGAGCATTCAGATTATTGATGGCTAGATTTAATGAATCTGCCATATTTTTAAGGTCTCCATTGGTTTTCATTTCAAACCTCTTAGAAAGATCACCTTTAGACATTTCAGTGATTATAGTGTTAAATTCAAGTACTGGCTCCGCTATTGATTGAAGTAGGATGTTCACAGAATCAACAAGTTGTTTCCATGTTCCTTCTTTACCAGTATTGTTCAGCCTTGCATTAAGATCACCTTCTTCCCCAGCCTTTTTCACTACTTCATTAACCTCATTTAATATTTCGCTTATAGTAGCTTTTAGCGCCAGGTTATCCTCTATCATTTTACCAACATCGCCCTGAGCGGTGACATTTATGTCTGCGTCAAAGTTTCCATCTCTAAGTTCTCCAACAAAATGGCTAACTGCTTTCAGTGCTCTTGTAAACTCGGTAATATCAGTAGCATATTTAACCACTTTAAATGGTTTACCGTCAAGGTCAAAGATTGGATTGTAGGTAGCCTGAATAAACACCTCTTCTCCTCTGCTATTTACCCTTGAAAAGGTTCCTGAAACAAATTCACCACTATTTAGCATTTGCCAGTGTTGCTTATATTCAGGAGATTTAGCGTAAGCCGAGTCTACAAACATACTGTGATGCTTGCCCTCAACTTGAGACAAAGGATAATCCACTACATCTAAGAAATTCTGATTAGCTTTTATTATTGTTCCATCAAGTTCAAATTCAATCACACCATAAGACTTACTTACAGCTTCCATTTGACCTTGAAAGTCAGCATTCCTTACTTTTGTTTTAGTAATATCCTGTGCGAGCTTAATAAATTTAGAAACTTCACCTTGACCGTTTAAGACTGGAGTGTAGCTCGCAAGCAACCAAACGTCATTTCCATTTTTATCAATTCTTCTAAATTCACCAGTTTGCGACTTTCCAGCTCGTAGTTCATTCCAGAAATTTTCATACTCACGAGTCTTTGTATATGCCGGATCACAAAACACTCGATGGTGCTTGCCTTCAATCTCCTCAATAGAAAATTTCATTGTTTCAAGAAATAATTCATTGGCTGCAATCACATTTCCATCTATATCAAACTCAATAAATGCTGAGGTGGAATTTATTGCATTCATTGTACCGGTCATTTCCAGTTGCTTGCGCTCCATCTCTTCCTGAGTAGCAGTAAGCTCTTCCATATTTTGACGCAGTTCCTCTTCCTGAGCCCTAACTTCCTCAACCTGATTTTGAACTTCTTGCTCTAACTTTTTCTGCTCAGTTATGTCAGTTGCATACTTTACAACTTTATAAGGCTTTCCATTTAAATCAAATATTGGGTTGTAAGAGGCCTGAATCCATTTATTCTCACCGTTTTTTGCCAAGCGCATGAACTCACCGGACTCAAATTGTCCGGAATTCAGCTTCTTCCAAAAGTCTTGATATTCCTTACTGTTTTTGTACTCATCTGTAACAAACATACTATGGTGCTTACCTTGCACTTCAGACAACTTGTAGCCTAGTACCGACAAGAAATTGTCATTCGCTGAAACAATAGTGCCATCAAGCTCAAACTCAATTACGGCTTGTGATTTACTAATAGCTTCTAGCTGACCGCTGAAATCAGCATTCTCTAATTTAGATTTGGTGATATCAGTAGCAAGTTTTATAACTTTTGACACTTCGCCCCTGGCGTTAAATACAGGTGTATAGCTTGCCAACAACCAAATTTCACTTCCATCCTTTGCTAACCTTTTAAACTCACCAGTTTGAGGCTTTCCATTTCTCAAATCCTCCCAGAATTGTTTGTATTCCTTACTCTTCGTATACTCATCTTCACAGAAAATTCTATGATGTTTACCAGTTACTTCGTCCAGGTCATATTTAACAGCTGAAAGGAATAGATCATTGGCATTGACAATATTGCCTTCAAGATCAAACTCAA
This sequence comes from Fulvivirga lutimaris, assembly GCF_009711525.1. GTDB lineage: Bacteria > Bacteroidota > Bacteroidia > Cytophagales > Cyclobacteriaceae > Fulvivirga > Fulvivirga lutimaris. The sequence goes on along the minus strand of NZ_SMLV01000378.1, from coordinate 4,659 downwards.
TAAAGGCAGAAGTAGAGTTGATCGCATTCATTTGCCCGTTCATCTCTAACTGCTTACGCTCCATTTCTTCCTGAGTAGTTGTTATCTCCTCCATGTTTTGACGGAGTTCCTCCTCTTGGGCGCTCATTTCTTCAATCTGATTCTGTACCTCCTGCTCTAATTGCTTCTTTTCAGTAATGTCTTGTATGAATGCTGTATATGTCTTTACACCGTTTGATACACTCTCGCTCAGTGAAAGAAAAATATGCACTTCTTTGCCATCTTTTGTTCTGGCCTTCACATCACGAGATCCCCCCATAACATTTCTCTTCCCGGTCTCATTATAATCTTTAAGGTATTTGTCATGCTTTGGCCTAATATCATCTGGTGTTAACATCTTAACATTTTTCCCTATTACCTCTTCTCTTTCATAACCCCATAGCTTTTCGGCAGATTTATTGAAATATGATACAGTCCCCTTTTCGTCAATCATGACTATAGAAAGCACTGAGCCTTCCATGACCTGCAAGAAATCTACTGACCCATAATCCTGATCAGCTGCCTTTGCTTTAGTTGCTTTGCCATTTTCACTTTTAGAAGTGGTGGTGTCTTTTTGTAAGTTTTTACCGAGTGCCATGTTATTGTGTATTTAGTTTGATGGTTTATTCAAATCCACTTTCTGTGGTTGATTTTCTTTAATGATAGTTATGCTATTTAAGACCAAAGCTATAGTATAAAGGAGCCGCTCTCAATCGAGAGTTTTTGGTATTTTGTACTCATTATTTTATGTAGAAAAACTAGTGGAATTACGTAGATACATTAGGGTAAATCCACTAATGCTTTAAGAGGGTCAGCTTGCGTGAGATAAGCTTTCCTTTTTGATCATTGGGAATTTCGATATTAACTATTGTACCAAGCCCAAGTTCAGACTCAACACTAATATTACCTCTAAGTTTGATAACAGTCTCTTTACTTATATAAAGACCTAACCCAGCTCCTTTAGAGTTTTCTGTAGCTCGATAGAACATATTAAAAATCTTTTCAAGGTGTGTTTTGCCTATGCCTATACCATTATCAACAACCTCAATAATTACTTTATCTGAGGCCATTTTTACACTTATCTTGATATAGTTCTCAAGTTTATTAGAATCCATGAACTGAGTACAGTTCTTCAGTACATTTTCCAGAATAAGTCCAAGGCGTACTTGATCAGAGTAAAAAATAATTCCCTCTTCAACGGTGACAGAAAGATCTATGGTTTCATGAACATGTTTAAATTTCCTCCATGTACTTACAATGAGTGAATTAAAATCTATGCGCTTGCTCTCAATTCTCTGGCGAGCATTTTGCGAGAAGTTTTTAACGTCATTTACAAAATAATCAAGCTTGTTTAGGCTTTCCTCTATCTTGTCAAAATAAGCATCATAACGTTGTTCATTTAACTCCATCTTTAAAATATTGGTCAACCCAAGCACCGATGCTATTGGAGCGCGAACATCATGATAAGCACTATACATGAACCTATCCATTTGCGCATTGATTTTCTTTAGTTCCTTGTTTTTCTGAACTAAAAGCTCCTCCGATTTTTTTTGATCTGTTATATCTACAACTGCACCATCATAAAACACGCAACCGTCATACTCTGTATTTACGGAGCAGTTAACTAACCCCCAAAAGCTTGAGCCGTCCTTTCGGGCAAACAAGATTACCTCATTCACCAGCGCTCCATTATTCTGAATAAGCTCAGCAACTCTGCTTTTTTCATTACTATCAAAGTAAAAACCACCTGGTCTTTGTTTTATCACCTCTCCTACCGACTCATAGCCAAACAGCCTTGCAAAGGGCTTGTTTACATAAATCATCCCTTCATCAGGAGAGCTCCTGAAAATTCCCTCATTAAGGTTTTCGCTTATTTTCGAAAACAATTCACTGAACTTATAGAATTCATTTTTTTCAACCTTTGGAATTTCAGGGCTTATTGTAAGCAAACCATACCCCTTCAGCCCCGTCTTTACCGTTGAAAGTGATACGTCACATACTATTTTTTTTGCGTCTTTGGTAATTAGGATAAGGCTTTCTTCAATTGAACCTTCCTTAACTGAAAGGTGACCCAGCATATCTTTAAATAAAGTGACAGAGGATTCACCAAGGACATTAAAAAGGCTTATTTCAGAAAAGTCATTAGAAGTATAATTTAATAACTCTGATAGAGCCGAATTGAATTTGAATATTTCTCCTCTGGCTCCTACAATTGCAATTCCCTGATTGCTATTTGAAAATAGTGTTTTCAAAATCTCCGAATTGGAGAAATCTATTTCAGTATTAGCTAAATGGATCAACTTCTTTGCCCGCATGTAACAAAGTTAGATACATGGTTAGTCAAATGATATTCGTGATAACTTGAATTATTATAAAGGTTTTAGGCAGAGCAAATAAGTAATTTTACTTATCCCAACAGATCTAACTCGTTGATTTTATTGATCAGGGCTATCGAGTTTTTGACCTTTAACTTCTTCATGATATTGCTACGGTGGGTGTCAACAGTGCGGGCGCTTATAAATAACATTTCTGCTATTTCATGGCTTGTCTTGCCTTCAACAACATGTTTTATCACCTCCTTTTCTCGATTTGTAAGTACAACAACTTCTTGTGCTGTATCCTGCTTACGAACTTTCTGCGTGTACTGATTAACAATTAAATCTCTAACACCTGTACTGTAGTAGGCTTTCCCTTCGGCCAAAGATTCAATTGCATCAACAATTTCATGGCCTTCGTTTTTTAATATATACCCATTAACGCCTATTTCTATACAACTGGAGACATAGTCATAATCTGAATACATAGACAACATCACAATTTTAGCAGGGTTCTTATCAGCTATAAGACTTTCAGCAATCTGCATTCCGTTCATGTCAGGAAGAGATATGTCAAGCACTATAATGTCAAGCTTTTTACTTTGGGCTAATGATAAGGCCTCCTTACCACTTTTAGCTTCGTGAATATTAGCCTTTGGGTATTTTACAATCAAAAGAGATTTTATACCATCTCGAATTAAAGAGTGGTCATCAACTAGTAATATATTCATAACTGAGCTCATACTTTTGCTATTTTAGTGCCATCATAAGGTACTTCAACAATTATAACTGTTCCAAGATTGGCATTAGACTCAATGTCTATTATACCATTCATAATCTGCACTCTGTCTTCAATGTTTTGTAATCCATGATGTCCTTCAAGGAGTTTTTCCTTTCTGTTAGCTACATCAAACCCGTGTCCATCATCTTCAATGGTCATCACTAATGACTTGTTTTCTCCGCGCAATTGAATATTTAAATTCTTTGCCTCAGCATGTTTAATAGCATTAGATATAGACTCTTGTGCTATTCGATATAAATTGATCTTTTTATTGATGCCTATTTGATCGTGTTTTACTTCTGTTGATTCAAATGAAATGTTAAGCTTATCGTTTTTCTGATTGGCCAGAGAAAGCAAACAAGTGGCTATATCAAAATCTTTAAGTTTTGATGGCAACAGGTTCTCTGAAATCCTTCCTGTTTCCATTATCGCCTCCCCTATCAAGTTCTTTAAATCAACCTCAGCTCTGGCTTTATCAGGAGCATTTAGCAATGGATTAATATTGAGTTTAATGGCGTTCAAAGTTTGACCCAACCCATCATGTATTTCCCTGGCTATCCGAGCTCTTTCCATTTCCTGTCCTTCAATAATTGCAGAAAGTTTAGTCTTTTCTATTTCCTTTAATTTCTGATCATTTTTTAACTTCTGAGTAATGTCCTTAAATGTTAAGACTATTGATTTAAGTAGTTTTTTATCATCAAACACTGGGGTAATACTACCATCACCTATGGGTACTTTCTTCCCTGAAGGGTGGAGTAGGTACAATGAGTCAAACTTTTGCTCTTTTTTGTCAATATTGAAGTACTTCCAAATATTAACAATATGCTCATGTGTGGCGTAATCAAGAAATTGAAATGCTTCAGTAAATATGTGACCCTCAATTTCCTCAAGACTTAGTCCAGATATATCTTCGGCTGATTTATTTATATAGTTTATGGTAAAATCTTCATTTACCACAATAAGCGCCTCACTGATAGAGGCAACAGCAGCTTTAAATTTCTCTTCACTCTCACGCAGTTTGTTTTCTACTGTAAACTTATGGATGGCCATCTCCAGCAAGGTTACTACCTGTTCTTCCTGAAAGGGCTTCATTAAATAACCATAAGGATTGGTCATTTTGGCTCTTTCTATAGTAATACCGTCTGTAAGGGCAGTCAAATATATTATGGGTAAATCATACTTCTCCTTTAATTCAATAGCTGTTTCGATCCCATCCTTTTCCCCCTCAATCATAATGTCCATCAAAACAATATCAGGCACCTTTTTCTTACATATGTCCATCACTTCATCATAACTAACCGCCCGTCCTATTATTTCGTAGTTAGCATTTTGTAAAATTTTCTGAAGATGAACCGCAATTAATTGTGCGTCTTCAACTATCAATATTTTTACCCTAGACATTACTTAAACTTTAGTGTTACCTGAGTACCATTTTCTTTTAAGAACTTTAAATTCCCTTTTAATTGTCCAGCAAATAAGTGGACCAGTTGTACTCCAACTGAATCGTTGAATTCATCTGTGACATCAAAACCTCTACCATCATCT
>NZ_SMLV01000307.1 GCF_009711525.1 Fulvivirga lutimaris | reverse complement strand
TCTTACCCTTAAACTCATTAACTGCACCTTTTTGCTCTGATTGGTCAAGTAGCCTCCAACTTAAACCTCCATTAGAGGTAAGGAAAAACAATCGCTCAAATGACTTTCCGAAACCAAGACTGGGGTTAAAGCTGAACCCTGAAACGTAGCCCCTCGACTCTGACATGAAGTACATAGAATAATAAGCTGCAAAAATACCATCAGGTTCCTGATTTTTGGTTGAGTCATTTCTGAAACGCTCCGTGATTCTATTTTCTATCTCAGGGCTTATTTCAGTCCATGTGCTCCCTCCATCAATAGTTTTGTAAACATACCCATAGTCACCACTGATAAATCCAACCTTTTCATTAAGAAACTGAATAGACTCAAAATACTCTGCCCCAAGTTTAGCGATCTCTTTAAATGTTTCACCGCCATCAATGCTTTTATACACTCCTCCATTGCCATAGTCTGAGGCCCATAGTAAAGTGTCATATAGTGCTATTTTGTGAATGGGTAAAGACAAACCCTCAATTTTTATATCTGATGATTCTTCTTGAATGATTACATTTAAATCTACTTGAGCGATCAAAGGGTAGTTTAAAATCAGGATTAAAAGTAGAGGCAGTATTCTTTTCATTGTTTTGTAGTTGATGGCTTTATATACTTCTTGTATTACTGGCTTCGGAGCACCAGTGAGTTTTAAAAGTAATTTGATTTTGTCAAAGTAGAGAGTCAAAAGCCCTGGTACAAGTAAACAATCATTACCTAAGAAATATTTACTTGTCTGAGGTAAGAAAAGCAGCCCTAGCTAAATGCAAAGAAAGGGTTGATTACTTAATCTCTAAATCTAATTGTTTGCCACTTTCTTTCGCTTCTTTGTCCTTTTGTGTTCCTATGGCTATGCCAATGGCCATACCAATAGGTAAACCAACACCCATGAAGGCCATGTTTCCCAAGCTTGCACCAAATGCACTCCCAAATGCCACACCCAAAGCCAGTCCAACACCCAGATAAAGATTGCGGTAATGATTGATGGTAACAAACTTCAGTTCTTTCTCAACCAACTTTAAAATGATGTTTTGAGATTTTTTGAGTTTAGTTTTCAACCCCTTTTCTTCGTCTGTAGCAGCGTTAACTTCATCAATTTGGCTATTGATAGCACCAACTATTTCATCAGGAATTTCCTTTTTGTTCAACTCATCAAGCACCTTTTCGAATAGTAGAAATCTGGCTTTTAATTTTTTATTGTCTCCTATCGCTGGTCTTTCGTTTAATCCTTTAATCTTCATGAATCATATTTATTGATAGCTAAAGCTAGCCAATTCAGTTATTAAATACGGTTCAATATCATCAATGGTTCTGTTGCCATGGAGACTGGTGTTATATAATGATGAATTATTAGAAAAATTCAATAGTGCGAAGCATTGGTATCTGAATAAGATTAGGGTATTGATAGAGGGATAAAACCAAGCCCTTGGGTTAGATAGGTTAATAATTACTTCCGGATCACAAATGAAAGTAAATGCATCTATCCCTTAAAAACCAAATAAAAACTCGTTCCTTTACCTACCTCAGATTTTACCTTTATCTGGCCGCCATGCAGATGCATAATTTGTTTTGAGAGGCTTAAACCAATGCCAGATCCATTTTTTTTGGTGGAGAAGAAGGGTACAAATATCTCTCGAAGCTCCTTCTCACCAATACCTTGTCCGTTGTCTTTAACTTCTATTATTCCTTTCTTCCCTTCGCTGTAGGCATTGAGCTCAATAGCTGGTTTATCTACATTCTCAACAGCATGAGTACTGTTTTTTATCAGGTTAATCAGCACCTGTTCTATTAATGAAGCATCTAATAAGATAGAATCAACATCCTTAATATTTACATTAAATTGAATGTTAGCCTTATCCATTTCTCCTTTAAGTAGACTTTTGATGGATACAAATAAATGATCAATGACTACAGGCTCCAGCTTGGGTTTAGCCACCTTGGTCAGTTTTCTATAATCGTCTATAAAGCTCAGCATACCATCACTTCTTCGGTGGATGGTTTTAAGCGAAAATCTCAAATCCTCTATGGTTTCATCATCCAGTTCAGCAGCCTTTTTAGTTTTACCATCAGCACCAAGCATAGATTCCATAGTTTCTGTTAAAGAAGAAATAGGCGTTACCGAGTTCATTATTTCGTGGGTCAAAATTCGGATCAGCTTATGCCAGGCCTCAATTTCCTTTTGCTCTATCTCGCCCCTGATATCCTGAAAGGTGATCAGTTTGTAGGTCTTGTTGAGCATTTTCATGGAATTAACATCCACAGAAAGGGTAAAAGGATCATCAGTATTTTGCAGCTCTATAAGCTTTCTCCCCTGATCACCAATAGATTCTATATCAGCAACAAACCGCGGGCTTTTCTCTTTTAAGATGTTCCAGTTGTTGATGCCTTCAACTCCTAAAGTCTTTTCTGCAGGCCTGTTCATTAGCACAATATTCTCATCATCTTCAATTGAGATAATGCCAATGTTAATATTGCTTACCACTAGTCTGAGGTAGTGAAATTGTGCTTCCTTCTCAATTTTTGAATTTTCAATGGTTTGAATAATGCCATCCATAGCATCATGAAGTTCTTCAAAGGACTGGCCAATTTTTGATCCTTTAAAGTTGACCGAGAAGTCATTATGTTTTATTGATAACAAGAATTTGGCTAGTTCCCTATTGGTGTAGTTGATGTACCTCACCAGCTCATAAATCTGGATGACCAGAACTATAAAAAGGATAATCTGATTGAAGAACAATCTATCATCTCCAAAAATAATGGACAGTGCCAGAAGGTTGAGAATGATAAACCCAATCCTGACTAGAAGTTTGAAGCTAAATTTTTTGAATAACACAGTCCTTAAAATAATGAGATGTAAAACAAATCTAGTGATATGATGAGTAAATTCTAGTAGTTGAGAAAATATGAGGAATACTGGCTTTGTATTAAGTATAGTGTAAACTATTGAATCCTGAGGCGATTGTGAGAGCTGCGTAAAGCGTAAATATTAATTAATCTTAACATGTAGACTCATAATTTTGATTCGTGCATGCTGTAAGCAGATTACTTTTACAGCATGAAAAAATTATTAGCCTTCGCATTATTGCTTCTTAGTACTAGTGCATTTTCTAACGATCCAATTGATAAAGCCTTTGCTTCTGATGATTTAGATCAGTTTGTTAAGCTTGCTGAAAATAAAATCTCTGTTGATTACTTAACGCATGCAATAAGTGCTAAAGCTTCCAACATTTTCCATTATATACTAAAGCAAAATGTGGATGTAAATGGTTATGACTCCAATGGCAATACTCCATTATTGGCAGCGTGTGAAGCTAACAATTATGAATTCGCTGAAGCCCTTACAAATAAGAAAGCTGATCCCAACCTGGCAGGCAAATCTGACCTTGAAGCAACACCATTGATGTATGCTGCAGCATTTAACAATGTGAAGCTATTGGAGCTTCTTTCTGATAATGGAGCAGATATCAACCAGTTGGATGTTAATAAAGATCATGCATTGAACTGGGCGACCTATTACGGGCACTTACAAGCCATGGAGTTTCTGATTAAAAGGGGAGCTGATTTAAAGCTAAGTAGCAAGCATGGAAAAGCCGTTGATGTCGGGTTTAGACTGTGGCATGCAGATTCTGTGGCTGCAGTTTTTAGACAGCACATGGACCTTGATAAAATTGACAAGAAATCTGCCGCATTGATCAATGCTATAAGAGAGGACAATGCAGAAGAGGTTTCTAAACTTATTAAGAAATCCGCCAATGCAAATGCAAAAGATGAGCTGGGTACACCGGCTATCAATTTTGCTATAGAAAATGGCAGCAAGGAAATTATCGCATCATTAATAGCTGCCGGGGCAGATGTGAATGCACTAAACCGTGTTGGTCAGGCATCCATAACTTGGGCTGCACGCTATGGCAAAGCTGATATTCTTAAATTATTACTTGACAACGGTGCGGATCCAAATGCTACAGATAAAAAATATAGATTGACACCACTTATTGGTGCAGCCGTAAATGGCGATATTGAAATAGCAGAAATGTTATTACAGGCTGGCGCTGATATCAATGTTACTGATTCTGTTAATGGCTGTACTCCCTTGCATTGGGCAATGTTTTACAGACATTCAGATTTTGCCGTAGCTATGGTTAATAACGGTGCTGATTTTAAAAGGTCAGTGCTTAATGATACTTACACCGGCAAAACGTTGGCCGCAGCTTATAAAGATTCGAAAATATTAAAGGCCATCGAGCAAGTTGAAAATGCCGAAAACCCATTGTTTGGAAGCTGGAAAATGTATGAGGTAAACTATGTATATGCAGATACTACCTACACGGCAAAGATGGAGTATCCAGGTCGTTTGATAGTTGGTAATAATACCTATTCAATTATGTATAACCCCTATGGAAGTAATAGAAAAAGTGCCGAGACACTTTCTAAACTGACCGAAGAAGAAATGGTGTATGCCTTTAAAACGGTAGTATTCAATAGCGGGTCCTATGAAATAGCTGACAGTGTGTTTTTAACAACTGCTGACATAGCAAAAGTCGCAGGTTTTGAAAGTGGAAAACAGTACTATAAAATAGAATTTGAAGATGATGCATTGCACTTAACAATGTTTGATGAGACTTACCCTGACGGAAAGAAACCGGAGTGGTATGGTAAGTTGAAAATTCTATTTAAATTGAAAAGAGAGTGGTAGTAAATTAAATATTGAGGTTTGACTGTCTTACGATTTGTACTGTTAGTGTATGCCCTTATTGGGCTGTTTGTTGCCGGGGGAGTTTTTTTTAGAAAAAATAAGACGGCCAGCATAACGCTAACCGCTTTTATACTTCTTCTATCGCTTGAGATTCTTTACTTTTTATATTCTACAAGCTGGCTTCTAATTCAGTATCAAATTTCATTCGGTGGTTATTACTTTGCTTTGGGCTTTCTATATGGCCCAGTATTGTGGTTTCATTGTAGGTCATTGGTAGGTGATCAAGTCAATTTTAAAGCAAAAGATCTACTACATTTAATTCCAATGGTATTAGTTTTTATTCACATCTGGGATATACTCTTAATGACTCATGAAGACCAGCAGGTTTATATAAGCACTCATTTCTTAGATAGAATAATGCCCATAAATTATTTACGTGCCTCTCATCAGTTGATTTATGGAGTTGTTTTAATAATATTTAATTATCGAAACCGATACTCTTTAACAAGCAATGAGAAGGTGTATTTGATGCTTATGTGCACCATATATTTTATTAGCACAGTACTAGTGTCATGGCTAACGATGTTTGCCGATAATTGGAGGCAGTTTATCTACTTCTATTTTATGGTGGATACCCTGGTTTTTATCATAGCTTACCTACTTTACACAGACAATAATTTTCTTAAGACGCTATCAAGAAAATATCTGAACTCAAGTTTGAGCAAGAGTGATATGAATAGGATAATCTCTAAAATTGAAGTGGCATTTTCCAAAGATGAGCTCTTCTTAAATAGAGATTTGAATCTCTCAAAATTTGCGGAGATAATAGACGAAAAACCACATAATATTTCTCAAACTATGTCTGAAGTGGTGCAAAGAAATTTTAATGATCATTTAAATTTCTTTAGAGTAAAACATGCTAAAAAATTGCTGCTTGACTCAAAGTATGATCATTACAAGATAGAGTCCATTGGCATGGAAGCAGGATTTAACAATAAGGTTACTTTCAATAAGGCATTTTTGAAATACGCAGAAGTCACACCTTCTGTATATAAAAAGACCAATACATTATAGATTAATCATTCTCCCCATTCTTATATCTGATTGTTTTAAGTGAATATGAGATTCAGCAAATGAAAAATACACAATCATTTTTAGCCCTAACCTCTGTACTTCTATTGCTTGGATGTCAGCAAAAAGATAATGCTCAAATTGAGACTGACCCCTCAAAGGAAACTTCAGTAATGTTGCTTGGAGTTTACCATTTTAATAATCCAGGACAAGACACCTATAATTTAGAAATTGACGATTATTATACTGATAGAAGACAGAAGGAAATAACAGAAATAGTAGGTCTTTTAAAGGAATATAATCCAACAAAAATTTTTGTAGAATTTACCCCAGATCAACAATCAAAGTTAGATAGCTTATATCAACTTTATCTCAAAGACAAAATTCAATTAAATGAAATTAGAGGGGGAGTAAATGAGGTATATCAAATTGGGTTCAGACTTGGAAAACAATCAGGTGGCATTCAAATAAAAGCAATAGACCATCAAGGACCTTGGTTAGGCGACTATGTGGATTTCATAGCAGATACCCTGGCACTGGATTATTATCAGGAGAGAAAAGATAAATCTCTGGTTAAAATCAAGGAAACACAAAAATTATTTACCGAGAATAGCATAAAGGAAAACCTCATTTATCTAAATGAAGATGCGCAAATCAGTGATAATCACGATTATTACAACAATGTAGCAGTCAGAGTCAGGGACAGTGCGAATATCATGTTTTCTTATCACGAGTCTGACCAAGAAATTGACGGTCTGCCTTATCTATTGCGATCATTTGATTTTGATAATATCGGTATAGAGCTGGTTGCAGAATGGTACAAGCGAAATCTTTTTATTTACAGAAATATCATTGAAAGTAGCCAGCCGAATGATAGAATAGTTATTATAATTGGTAGAGGTCACGTTTTCTACCTAAAGCAACTTCTAAACAATAACCCCAACTTTACCCTTACAAATCCAATCGAATTTTTGGGCAGCGCTAAAAGCGAAGAATAACAACCATATAAGAAATTCGAAAAATTCCCCTCAATCAAGCCTTGCCGTTGGATCTAAGTGTTTTTTATTCATAAGCAAGGTTCTATATCACCATATGGTTGTAGGAGTTTCTATGCTGTTTATACTAATAAAATTGCCGTTCGACATATTTCTGTATCTCATGCTTTCCATCTGCGTATCCTATGTAGGTAAACTCAAAATATGTCATACAAAGGAAAGTTATTTTTTAAGTGGGCGCTTATCATATTGGTGGGAATCCAGTTTATAGCCATGGCCCATGCAAAGTTGGCAGGTGAAATGTGTGATCTTTTTCTTTCTAATGGTATGTCATTAGAGTTTATGTTTTTCGTGGGTTTTATGGAGGTTTTGGCTACCGTTGGATTGCTTACTTCAAAGTGGCGGATCAAATCAGCAGTTGTTCTTTCATCTATAATGATTGGTGCCATTTATGTCAATTTGCAATCGCATGGTGTTATGGAAATACTGGTCGATATTGCCAATATTGGTTTTTTAGCAATAGTCCTATGGCTTGAAAAGGAAAAGCAGATGTTTGCCGAAGATATGGTGCAACCATCTAAGTACTAATTATACCAGTCCGTATTTATTTAGCCTTCTATAAAGCGCAGTCCGTGTTAAACCGAGTTGTTTAGCGGTGGCAGTGGCGTTGCCCTTATTGGCTTCCAGAGTTTCTATGATAAATGTTTTCTCCATGTCCTCCAGCGTTTTTGGCTCATGGATTTTAACCTTGCTCACAGGTTGATTTACGAATAATTCAGGATTGTCAATTGTATTGGATTCCGATAAAATAACAGCCCTTTCAGTGGCATGCTGTAGCTCTCTGATGTTTCCCGGCCAGTCATAATTCTTAAGAGAAGGGTAGATGTCTTTACCAATTTTCATACTGGTCTTGCCATACTTCTTGCTATAAATATCAAAGAAGTGCTCAATGAGAAGAGGAATATCCTCTGGGCGTTCGTTAAGCGCAGGAATTTTAATTTCCACTGTATTGATTCTATAGAGCAGATCCTGCCTGAATTTGTTCTCTGCAACCATCTCTGCTAGCGGCATATTAGTAGCACATATCAGCCTGAAATTGACATTTATTTCTTTTGATGATCCTACCCGCTGAATTTTCTTGCTCTGCAACACAGTTAAAAGCTTAGCCTGAAGAGGGAGAGATAAGTTGCCAATTTCATCAAGGAAAATGGTGCCGCCATCGGCCAATTCGAATCTGCCTACTTTGTCTGTTTTAGCATCTGTAAATGCACCCTTCACATGACCGAAGAGCTCGCTCTCAAATAATGATTCTGTAAGTGCACCTAGATCAACGTTAATAAAAGTATTGTCTTTTCTGTTAGACTGGTTGTGGATAGCACGAGCAACAAGTTCTTTGCCTGTACCATTTTCTCCAAGTATTAGGATGTCGGCATCGGTGACTGCGACTTTTGAGATCAAAGATTTGATCTGCTTGACCCCATCAGATTCGCCAATAAAATTACTGAACTTGGTATTGGTGTCACTGTTGATGGCCGATTGCGTTGCTTTGAGCTTTGTCACCTCCTTTTTAGACTTTCTTAGCTCTAAAGCAGATAAAATAGTGGCCAACAATTTTTGGTTTTTCCAGGGTTTGAGCACAAAATCACTTGCACCTTCTTTCATAGCTTTTACTGCTAGATCAACTTCGCCATAAGCAGTAATTAAGATAACTATGGCTTCATTATCCTTATTGATGATATGCCTTAGCCACTTAAACCCTTCCTGACCATCATTAACTCCTTTACTGAAATTCATATCCAGAAGGATGACATCATAATTTTTCATTTCGAAGTAACCATCAATCTTTGATGGATCTTCTTCAATATCCACTGACGAAAACTCCTGCTTCAAAAACATCCTTGCGGTTTCTAAAACATCACGGTCATCATCAATAATTAATATGTTGGCTTCTGTTTTCATTTCAGAATCCTAAGTTATTACATTGTATCGAAAACATTACACTATATTGTATCGAATTCGATACAGTTTTTATTTAAGCAGTAGCTAAAAATTGCGTTAAGGGCTTATTTTGGAGGGTTGGTTGCCGTGGCACCGCATTTGAGTAATAGAAATCAAACCTTGAGCTATGTTTAGAAATTTACTCAAAATCAGTTTTAGAAACCTTATCAAGAACAAGGCGCACACCTTTATTAATGTTATTGGTTTGTCATTGGGCATCTCGGCAGCCATAGTTATCTATCGGGTTATTGATTTTGATATGAGCTTTGATAACTATCATAGTGATTCAGACAGAATTTACAGGGTTGTGACAGAAGCACTCAACGAAGGTGAGGTGGTGAAGCTAAGCGGATCTACCTATGAGCTTGAGAGGAGGTTTAAGCAAGACTTTAATGAAACAGAGTATCTATCTATTGTTGATACTAATGTTGGGTCACCTGTTATAACCACTGAAGAGAATGGCAATAAGACAAAATATAGCGAGTCTGAAAATAATCTGGCCTATGTTAACTCAGAGTACTTCAAGATTTTTGATCACAAATTCTTAGTGGGAGATAAAGAAAATCCATTTCCTGAGATCAAGACATTGGTGCTCTCTAAGTCTTATGCCGAGAAGTATTTTGGTGACTATTTAGAGGCGTATGGTAAAATCATTCGCTTTGATAATCTGTATGATTTAAAAGTTACTGGCGTAATAGAAGATGCTCCAAAAAACACTGATTTACCTTCAGATTTTCTAATCTCATTTAATCTTGGTCAAGAAGATTATAGAGGTTGGGATGATTGGGTAGCCACCTCATCAGGGGTACAAATATTTGTTAAGGCAAAGGTGAACGTATCTGTAGATAATTTCAACAAAAACATCTACAACTATATTAATGACAACAAGCCAGCTGATGATCCCGATAGTTACTTTCTTAAGCTTCAACCACTTACTGACATGCACTTTGATACCGACAGATATGTTTTGTCTGGACGCACAACTTCATGGCAGTCGATATATACGCTTATGGTCATAGCTGTGATGCTTGTTGTTGCAGCTTGTATAAATTTTATAAATCTAAATACAGCACTGGTATCTAAAAGAGCCAAAGAAATAGGCATTAGAAAAGTATTGGGCAGTGCACGAGGACTTTTAGCTACTCAGTTTATAGCAGAGACAGCTCTTGTAACGGTCTTTTCAGTTTTAGTTTCATTAGGTATTGTGGAGCTGGCATTACTCAATATTGATACTCTTATTGGGTATACTTTACCACCAACCTCTATAGACATTAAGATGGTGGCATTTATTATGTTATTGATAGTTGTAGTTACACTATCTTCAAGCCTATATCCGGCAATGATCCTTTCAGGATACAGCCCAATTAAGGCTTTGAAGAGCAAAATTCATTCTTCAGAAAACTCAGGTGTATCCCTCAGAAAGGGGCTTATTGTATTACAATTATTTATCGCACAGGCATTAATCATAATTGTAATAGCCGTGTCGAATCAGATCGATTATTTCTTAACAGTACCTATGGGAATAGATACCGAGGCGGTTGTTGAATTCTCTATGCCTGGTGAAGTAGATGGGTTTGAATTAGAAACTTTGAGAAACCAGATGATGACTGTGTCAAATGTTAAAGATGTGAGTTTTTCTAACACTGGCTCTATATCTAATAATACCTGGGGTGGTAATTTGGAATACATCTGGAATGAAGGGGAGGCAAGAATTAGCCATCGGGTAAAATTGATTGATGAACATTATATACCTGCTCTCGGATTAGAAGTAATAGCGGGTACTAACCTATCAAACGACAGTGCTCAGTTTATGATTAACGAACGGGCTTTAAAAGAAATGGGCATTGAAAACCCTCAGGATGTTCTTGGCTTAGAATGTACATTCTGGGGCCGAAATCATGGAAAGATTGTAGGGGTGGTTAAGAACTTCAATATGCAATCGCTACACTCTGGAATTTCACCAGTGGTATTTGCTTACATACCCGCAATGTTTTTTCAGGGGTCTGTAAGACTGGCAAAAGTAGATCAGGAGGCCATTGAAGAGATTAAGAAAATATGGGAGGCCGAGTTTCCCGAACTTTTATTTTCATATACCTATCTTGATGATAGAATTCAAAGGTTTTATGCTAATGAAGAGCGCATGTCTAAGGTCTTTACCACTTTCGGAGTTATTGCCCTGTTCATTGGTGCCATTGGTTTGATCGGTTTAATTTCATTCATGGCTAATGCTAAAACCAAGGAAATAGGAATTAGAAAAGTGTTGGGTGCTAGTGTAAAACAAATAGTAGTAATGTTATCACGAGATTTTGTGGTACTTGTAGTCATCGCATTTGTACTTGCTGTACCCACTGCCTACTACTTTTTGAATGAATGGTTGGCCAATTTTGAATATCAAATACCATTATCGGCTGACATTTTTATTGGTGCTTTAATGGCTACAATGTTAGTTACAGTTTGTGCCGTTGGTTTCAAATCAGCCAGTGCTGCGCTTTCAAATCCAGTAGACGCTTTATCAGACGAATAATTTTAGATTTTATGTTTAAGAATATAATTAAGATCAGTTTAAGAAACATCAGGAAGAACAAGTCTCACACTATAGTTAATGTGGTGGGACTGTCTCTGGGTATTTCAGCTGCAGTTATTATTTTCTCTATTCTTCGCTTTGACTTGAGTTTTGATAATTATCATAAAGACTCTGATTCAATTTACAGACTCGTTAAAACTGAACAAGTTGGTGATGGTGGTGAGATAGTTCATGATGCGGGGATGCCCTATCCATTGCGAGAGTCTTTCAAAGAAGAATTCCCTGATGTTGAATTTTTGACTTTTGTTGATTGCAACTCACTTAGTGGCTTGGTAACTGTTGATTATGAAGGCGAAAGAAAGAAATATGAAGAAGAAATAGGAGTGCAGGCATTTGTGATGCAGGACTTCTTTAAGATTTTCAATTATCAATTTCTAAGCGGAAACCCTGAAAAGGCGTTAGTTGATAACTATTCAGTGGTGCTTTCAAAGAGTCTTGCTGAGAAATATTTTGGTGATTATAAGAAGGCACTGGGCCAAACAATCAATATTGAAAACTACTTTGATGTTACTGTAACTGGAGTAGTCGCTGATCCTCCAATGAATACAGATTTACCTTTAAAAATGCTTTTGTCATTTGAAATAGGAGGGTCCGAAAGAATATGGGATAGCTGGACGGCCAATTCATCATCTATAAATGTATTTGTTAAACTAAATACTAATGCTGATCCAAATGAATTTGCCAAAAAGATTGAAGATTATATTCAAAAAAACAAAAAGGAAGATGACCCTAAGATAGTATCACTAAAACTACAGCCCCTTTCTGATGTTCATTTCAATGAAAACTATTTTAATGCTGCTGGTCGTGTTATATCATATGATCAGATCTACACTTTGGCAATAATTGGTTTGCTAATGGTTATAGCTGCATGCATCAATTTTATAAATCTGAATACGGCTTCTGCTTCATTAAGGTCTAAAGAAATAGGCGTTAGAAAGGTGCTCGGTAGTGCCAGAACATTATTAATTGGCCAATTTTTAGTAGAAACGGCTATCACAACATTTATTGCCATTCTATTTTCTTTAGGGCTTGCCGAGTTATTTTCAATAAACATAGAATATATACTAGGCTATGACATTCCAGCGATAGTATACAACTCCAA
>NZ_SMLV01000369.1 GCF_009711525.1 Fulvivirga lutimaris | reverse complement strand
ATGTGCAATAACAATAGAAGTTCTGTTTTTCATCAGGTTGGCAAGTGCCTCCTGAACAAGCATTTCTGACTCTGAATCAAGCGCTGAAGTAGCCTCATCTAAAATCAGGATTGGTGGGTTTTTCAACACTGCTCTGGCAATACTAATTCTTTGTCGCTGGCCTCCGGAAAGCTTCATGCCACGCTCACCGATATTGGTCTGATAGCCATTTTCAAGCTCAATAATGAAGTTATGAGCATTGGCTATCTTGGCTGCATTAATCACATCTTCTTCGCTTGTATTCTCAAGACCAAAAGCGATGTTATTAAATATGGTATCGTTAAATAGTATCGACTCTTGAGTGACAATACCCATTTGTTTCCTCACAGAGTCAACATTACAATCCTTTAGTGAATGGCCATCAATTTTTATATCGCCACCAGTCACATCATAAAATCTTGGAATAAGATCAGCAAGTGTTGATTTTCCACCTCCAGACTGACCAACAAGTGCAATGGTTTTACCCTTCTGAATCTCAAGATCTATATTCCTTAGCACCTGGCTATCCTTGTCGTAAGAGAAAGAAACATTCTCAAACTTCAGGCTTTCATTGAAGCCATCAACTACATAAGCATTGGGTTTGTTCTGAATAGCAGGCACATTATCAATAATACTAAAAATTCGCTGCCCGGAAACAAGACCCTTCTGAACTCCTGAAAGTCCCTGAGAAAATGCTTTTGCAGGTGAAATAATCTGTGAGAAAATGGCCAGATAAGCAATAAACTCTCCTGCACTTAAATCTGATTGATTGTCGAGCACAAGAGAACCTCCAACCCATAGAATGATAGTTACAATGCCTATTCCTAAAAACTCAGATATAGGTGATCCTAACTCTTTTCTATAAGAATAGGATAAGTTGACTTTCCTGTAAAAGTTAGTCTCTGTATCTATTTTACTTTGCACATACTCGCGGGCATTAAATGCTTTTATAATACGCATGCCACCCAGCGTTTCATCAAGGATATTAACAATACGACCGAGAGACTCCTGGCTTTGAACCGCTTTCTTTTTAAGCTTCTTAACAATGTACCCTAATGCACCGCCCGCTGTCGGAAGTATTAAAAGTGTGAAAAATGTAAGCTTTGCCGAGATGCTAAATAGAGCAATGAAATAAACAATGATTGTGATCGGTTCTCTAAAAAGTGATTTAGGACTGCTAAGTATGGAGACCTCCACTTCCTGCACATCATTAGTAACTCTTGAAATCAGGTCACCTTTTCTCTCACTACTGAAAAAACCAAGGTGCATTTTGGATACCTTATTATAGACATCCATCCTAAGGTACTTTACCACATCAAGCCTGATGCGAGCACTTATAATAGCTGAGAGGTACCTGAATAAATTGGTAAATAAGACAGATATAAGAACGACAATACAAACAAAAATGAGTGCGTCCTTTTCGCCATACTGTTCAATTATAGTTGAGAACTGATAATTGAACATGTCTTTGATATATGAAATGCTTAACTCAAATGACTCTGGTTTAACAAAAGTCTGATCTGTTTCTTCCTTAAAAAGTACGGATAGCAATGGCCCAATTAGCGCCAGATTAAAAACACTAAAAATAGAGCTGAGTAAAACAAAAATAACATACTGCGGAACGAATAGACGCAGCTTTTTGGCATAACCAAAAATTCTTAAAAATATCTTCATAATTCTAAAATCGGCTGCAAGTTAGCTGTTAATGATTAAAACTCATTTAGCCTTTGAGGAATATTCCACCTTAACGAAAACGAGGTGAAATTGGTATCTTCCTCTGCCAATTCACTTTTCACTGATCTGTGAATAAGGGTTGCATCTATAAAAACATTATGTTTTAGCTGATAAGAAGCAGTAAAGTTGGCCATTAGAAGGTCAGTTGAAATGCCCTGTCCAATCTTATTTCCAAATGGTTGTTCTTTGGTATTATTGTTCAAAAGGATATTCCCTCCCCAATTTTCACCCTCTCCATCAGCACCATAATTAGCCGCAATGAGCTTGCCCGTTAGGTAAAGCTTTTTGATCGGCTGGTAACGAACTATGCCAACATATTCTTTAAAGTTAGCTCCCAGCGGGTGCGCTAATGGCTGTCGATAATGAGAATATTCGCCATACTGGCTGCTGTGCGAGTAAATGTAGGGCCTGGCAATATTTGCCTCAGCCTGCAGGTCCAGATTACTGATACCAAAGGCATCTATATATTCTCCCCCCAATTGAAAGGCGAATTTATTAGCCCACCAGCCATTGCCTTCTTTTATGTTTTCTAATAAGAACTCATCCAAGACCAACTGACCATATATAGAAATGCGTTTTGCTGCCAGCCACTTAAAATCAAGACCTAACAACACGTTATCAGAACTACCATTTTGTTGCTCAATAGCTCTATAGAAAATGATCGGGTTTAAGTATTTGAGCTCAGGATTGTTTCCAACAGAATCTGGTTTACTATAAATCACCGATTCAAAAATTCCAATATTGAGTTTCTTGCCAATATTCAATCCGAGATGATGAAAAGCCATGTATTTGTTAGGGTAGCCATCTGCTGCGGTTAATCCTCCGCTGTTGCCTTGAATATTGGCCGTCATTTGAGTAAAAAGATTAGTATAGTTGAGCTTCCAAACCTTTGTATTCATTCTAAGAAATAATGAGGCTGGTGCAAAATCAGATAAGATTAGCGACCTATAACCATTACCGACATTAAAGCGATCGTGGCCAAATTGCAATTCGATATGTTTAGTCGCATTAAAGTTGATATAGCCTCGTGCTGTAAAATAATCTACACCATCATCTTTAAAGCCTTTCCAGAAACCTTCATGTGGAACTACTAAATTATTACTGATGTAATTCCTGACATATTCAGGGCCTATAAATTGATTCTCACCAATGAATGAGTAGAAACCGACTTTCTTGTCAATCATTCCTCTTACTTCTACCCCTCTGGTGTTAATAAAAGTCTTAACATCAGAAGATGACTCCTGCCCAGCACCTAAGTATAGAACAGGATTTATATGTAAGTCAAAATCAGGTTCACTTACATGATAGAGATCGGACTTGGGTTTATAAAAATGCTTGAGAATTGGTTTGTAGCTCTCGTTTGAAATTTCAGACCATTCCCAGTTATCATTACTGAGGTAGGTTAGGTTAAACTTATCCACCTCAGAAAGAGACTCATCATTATTCTGAATTGAATCTGAAAATGTTGCAATATCCTTTCTTGAATATGCCTTTAAGGATGAGAAGAAATAAGGGTTAATTTCACCACTTCTAATCTCATAACGGTCGATCCAATGGTAATAATCTTCATTTAAGGGGGCATAACTACTCTGCGCCAGAGCTGCAGAACTCGAAAAAATTAAAAAAATAAGTGCTCTCTTCATACCTTAATTGATGTACGCTGCAAAATACGTAAATTTTGTGTTTATCTTTGTAGAATAAAGTTGATGAATGTTTTGCACTTAACTTGTAAATAATTAATTTTGTGCCTCTTTTGAGAAGATTGAAAAGAAAAGAACTAAGAAAATGAAAAAAGATATACATCCAGAATACAGAGAAGTAATTTTCCATGACACTTCAAGTGACGTTAAATTCATGACAAGATCAACTATAAGCACTAGTGAGACTATGGCTTGGGAAGATGGAAATGAATATCCTTTGGTAAAAGTGGAGGTTAGTTCTGCTTCTCACCCTTTTTACACTGGTAAAAAATTATTTGTTGATACTGCTGGTAGAGTAGAGAAATTCAACAAAAAATATAAAAAATAAAGATCGTAATAATTCGATTTTAAAAGTCTTCAAGATGAGCTTATCTTGAAGACTTTTTTATTTTTGTGGCCATGAACATTATTCTGTTTGATGAGCCTTCTATAAGGACTTCTCTCCTTCCACTTACATATACCAGACCTGTTGCGGCTTGTCGCGTTGGTATCATGACTATTGCTGAAAAATGGCAAAAGCATTTAAGCGGGACAATATCATATCTCACAGAAGATTACCTTACCAGAAAATTTGCATTAAATAAGACAGAGGATAATTACTATATCAATGGAGCGCTGTGTCCTGATGAAAAATTGATAGCGGCTGTTCAAAAATTGAATATAGGAGAAGGGATTGAGTTAAATGGACAGCTACTAATAGCTAGAACACCAGATCTCGAAGCAACAAAGGAAAGTTTAAAACTTACTACTTTTCCAAACGAAGTTACCTTAATAGACCAGCCCTGGAAGATCTTCAAACAGAATGCTGCCCAGATCAAGTCAGATTTTAAAGTAATAACCAAAGGCCGTACTTCAGCTTCAATAACAGATTTACATACTATAGTATACGGCAAAGAAAATATCTTCATTGAAGAGGGGGCTTCTATAAAGGCAGCTATTCTCAATGCCGAAAGTGGCCCTATATATATAGGCAAGAATGCGCAGGTTCATGAAGGCGCCATTATTAAAGGCTCTTTCGCTTTATGTGAAGGATCACATGTACAGATGGGAGCAAAAATTCGAGGCGATTCCACCATTGGGCCATATAGTAAAGCTGGTGGTGAAATCAGCAATTCGGTTATTTTCGGATATAGTAATAAAGGCCATGATGGCTTTATAGGAAATACTGTTTTAGGTGAATGGTGTAACCTTGGTGCTGATACCAATACTTCTAACCTGAAGAATAATTATGATCAGGTAAAGCTCTGGAGCTACGAAAAGGAAGGCTTTGTGAATACTGGTGAACAATTCTGTGGCCTTATCATGGGTGACCATTCGAAAAGCGGCATTAATACCATGTTTAATACAGGTACCGTAGTTGGAGTATCGGCTAATGTATTTGGTGCAGGCTTTCCAAGAAATTTTATCCCATCCTTTTCCTGGGGAGGTGTTTCCGGCCTAACTACCTTTAATATTAAAAAGGCCAATGAAGTGGCAGCGAGAGTACTAGAAAGAAGAAACCTGAAATATGATGAGGTAGAAGCAGGAATACTCCAGCATGTTTATGAAAACACATCATCATACAGAATTTGGGATAAAAAATAGGCTATGCTATTTAAAGATATAAAAGGGCTTGATGATGTAAAGGGAAGGTTGGTAAATGCACTTCAAAATGAGCAAGTAGCACATGCCCAGCTTTTTGTTGGTAAGCCAGGCAGCCCTAATCTGGCAATGGCGCTGGCTTACACCACCTATTTAAACTGTGAAAATAGAGGTGAAAATGATGCCTGTGGCACTTGTCCATCATGCTCTAAAAACGCCAAATTCATACATCCAGATGTTCATTATGTTTATCCTGTTAGCGCGACTAAAAATGTAAAGTCAGAGGAAGCTATCAGTGAAAAATTCATAAAAGAATGGCGCTCCTTTCTAACAGAAAGTCCATTCAGTGATCTTGATACCTGGAGGGATGCTTATGGAGGTGAGAACAAGCAAGTCAACATCTCTAAGAAAGAGAGTCGAGAAATTATTAAAAGCCTTTCCCTCAAGTCCTTTGAAGGAAAATACAAGGTCATGATCATTTGGCTGCCAGAGTTTATGCACCCAACTGCGGCCAATGGGATTCTCAAAATACTAGAAGAGCCTCCGGAGAAAACACTTTTCATATTGGTGAGCAATGACAAAGAAAGGCTACTAACTACTATTACTTCCAGAACGCAGATTGTTACCATACCTCAATTTGCCGATGAAGACATAAAGTCAATCCTTATTGAGACCAACGGTCTTGATGAAGCAAAAGCATCTCAGCTGGCTCATTTAGCAGATGGCGATTTAAACAATGCATTTAAGTTAGCGCAGCAAACTGAGAATGATAGCCACGATTTTTTTGCGAAGTGGATGCGAAGTTGCTTCAGTAGAAACTTCAGTGATTTGGTAAACATGGCAGATGAATTTCATGGGAGTAACAAGCTGTCGCAAAGGAGCTTGTTGAAATATGCACTCAACACTTTTAGGGAGTCATTATTGTATCAAAATGCACCTAACCTCAATAGGGTTAATGGCTCTGTTCTGGACTTCATCAAAAATTTTAGTAAAGTACTGCATCAATCGAAAATAGTGAAAATGTCTAATTTGATTGATGAGGCATATTATCATTTAGAAAGAAATGGCAGCCCAAAAATGATCTTCCTTGATCTATCCTTACACATAGCTGCAGAAATTAAGTAAATGGAGAAAATAAGAATTGGCACCAGAGGAAGTAAACTAGCATTATGGCAAGCTTACTATGTGGAAGAGAAATTAAAATTAGCTGGTCTCGATACTGAAATCATTACTATTGAGACAATTGGCGATAAGATTCTGGATGTTTCCATTGCAAAAATTGGTAGCAAAGGAGTATTCACTGAAGAGATAGAGGCAAAGCTTCTTGATGGCACTATAGACATTGCAGTGCACAGTGCAAAAGACATGCAGTCGGAATTGCCAGAACCTTTTGAGCTCATTGCCTTCACAGAACGGGAGAAGGTTAATGACGTGCTGGTGAGTGAAAAAGCAGATATTAATTTAGAAGATAAGGATTTAATTATCGGCACCTCTTCAACCAGAAGGGTTGCTATGTTAAAACACCTCTATCCACATATTAAAACTGTTCCTGTCAGAGGCAACCTACAGACAAGGATAGGAAAGATGAAGGATGGCGCTTGTGACGCACTTATGCTGGCCTATGCAGGCATGTTCAGAATGGGTTATGGAGATATGATTCGCCATGAGTTACCATTAGATCAATTCACTCCAGCTGTGGGGCAAGGCAGTGTTGCTATAGAATGCTCGACAAATCTTGATAGTGATAAAAAACAGGCCATACGCGAGGCACTCAATCACGAGCTGACAGAATACAGACTGCTTTGTGAAAGAGCATTTTTAAGAAAGCTCCAGGGTGGCTGCAGTATACCAGTATTTGGACTCGCCACTTTAAATAGTGATGAGATCACTTTTGAGGGGGGAATTGTAAGCCTTGATGGAAAAGAAATAATTAGAAAATCCGTGACTGGAAATAAAGATAAAGCTGAAGAATTAGGTAATAACCTGGCCGTTGAAGTACTTGAAGCTGGAGGAGATAAAATATTAAAAGAGATAAAAACAGAATTAGGAAAATGATAAAGGCGAATCAATTGATTTTTAAGAAAGTAGCGATCGTTCTACTATTTAGCATTTTTTACTCATGCGCAACAGATAAAGACTATCTGGTGACCATCAAAACAGAATATGGTGACATGCATGCCATCCTATACGATGAAACACCAAAGCATAAAGACAATTTCATTAAGTTGGCTCAAGAAGGATTTTATGACTCTACACTTTTTCACAGGGTAATGAAAGAATTTATGGTTCAGGGTGGTGACCCTAATTCTAAAGGCATCGCGCCTGGTGCAAGATTAGGTAATGGAGGTCCTGGTTATAATGTTCCTGCTGAGTTTAATAAGAAGTATTACCATGAAAAAGGCGCTTTGGCAGCAGCCAGACAGCCAGATCAGGTTAATCCAGAAAGAGAGTCTAGCGGAAGTCAGTTTTATATAGTTCAGGGCAAAGTATGGACTGAAGAAGAGTTGACTGTGGATATGCAAGCCCTTGGCAGAGCATGTCAGCAGATGTTACAACAACCAAGGTTTGATTCGTTAAGAACTGTATTGATTAACACCTATCAAACTGAAGGCCCTGAAGCCTATGGTAAAAAACTAGTCTCTTTAAAAGACATGGTAGAAAAAGAGATGCAGGTAAATGTAACCAAAGATATGGCTCCAGAAAGGCTAAAAGCTTACACCACCATTGGAGGAGCTCCTCATTTAGATGATGAATATACCGTATTTGGTAAGGTAATCGATGGATTGGAAGTTGTTGACAAAATTGCTGACAACGAAGTAGATAGAGCCAACAGGCCATTAGAAGATATAATAGTTACCATGTCAGTTGAAGAATTGCCGAAAAAGAAAATCACAAAACTCTACGGTTACGAATATCCTGAAGAAGAAAAATGAAAATACTGA
Organism: Fulvivirga lutimaris; assembly: GCF_009711525.1. Classification (GTDB taxonomy): domain Bacteria; phylum Bacteroidota; class Bacteroidia; order Cytophagales; family Cyclobacteriaceae; genus Fulvivirga; species Fulvivirga lutimaris. Next base: position 14,051 of record NZ_SMLV01000369.1, on the reverse strand, counting down.
TCACAGGAAGTAATGGCTTACTGGGCCAGAAATTAATTAAACTCTTATGCGATAAAGATGTGAACATTATCGCCACATCAAGGGGTGTTAATAGACTTCCAAATGATGGTCAGTATCAATATGAATCTTTGGATATTGTCAACCGTCAGCAAGTAATTGATGTTATAGGCAAGCACAAACCCGATGTGATTATCAACACAGCTGCCATGACCAATGTTGATCAGTGTGAATCTGAAAAGGAAGCATGCTGGGATTTAAATGTGAATGCCGTTAAGTATCTGATAGAGGCCTGTACTTTCACAGGCACTCACCTACTCCATGTTTCTACAGATTTTATTTTTGACGGCAGTCATGGGCCTTTAACGGAACACGAAGAACCTAATCCTATTAGTTATTACGGTGAAAGCAAACTAGCTGCAGAAAAGCTGGTAATTGAAAGCCGAATCAAGTGGAGTATAGCACGCACGGTTCTGGTTTATGGAATAGCCCATGACATGAGCAGATCCAACATAGTACTTTGGGTAAAAAATAGCCTGGAAGCTGGAAAGGCGATCAATGTTGTAAATGACCAATGGCGCACGCCAACCTTAGCTGAAGATCTGGCGATGGGCTGTTATCTGATTGCTATACAAGCTGCTGAAGGCATTTATCATATTAGTGGTGAGGAAATGATGACCCCTTATGATATTGCCATTAAGACCGCAGCGTACTTTCAACTTGACAAGTCATTAATTAATGAAACGGATGGTTCAAAATTCACCCAGCCAGCCAAGAGACCGCCTAAAACTGGGTTCATTATTAACAAGGCAAAAAGTGAACTTGGGTATTCTCCAAAATCATTTGAAGAAGGCCTGAAGGTTCTGGCTTCACAATTGGACTAGCACACAGCCATCACCTTTCTTTGATTGGAAATGCTTATATTCACTCTAACCAGAGTAATGAAAATGTGCTACGCAATTTCTACGCTGATTTTAATGAAGAGCTATGAAAACTTTATATAATATCACCCTGACACACCGAATCAAGTTGGCAACCATTTTATCCACCTTCATGGTGATCATGATTGTTATAGACTACTGGCAAACTCAAAAGATTCAGAAGATTCATACTAATTTCAGTTCTATCTATTCGGACAGATTAGTGCCTGCTACAGAACTGCATTTCATAGCTAATCAGTTATATGATAAGCAAATGCTTTTTGGTCAAGTTAGTAATACACAACAGCCAAACAATGAATTGCTAGCCCAAATTAAGCTCAAAAACAATCTTATTGATTCGCTATTACACGAATATGAAAAAACATATTTTGTGGCTAAGGAACACCAATATTTAACTCGTTTCAAGCAAAACCTTTCCAACCAGAAGTCACTGGAAAATGAGATCATGGTAATGGATAAAGGTGAAGTCTTGCCTCATGAAATTCAGAACAAACAGCGCGCACTTTTTCTAGCATTAACCAGTGATATAAATGACCTGGCTAAGGTTCAGACCACTGTTGGGCAGGAGTTAATTTATGAATCAAATTTACAATTCGCGGTGTCACAACTAATCTTTAACCTGCGAATGATTCTTATTATCATAGTAGGTGTTTTTGCTTTTGTCCTGGCAAAGTCAGTAAAGATAAATAAGAACCTCAATCAAACTTTTCACTTGAACTAAATCACATTCTCAATAAGTATGAAAATATTTAAACGCATTATAATTGCTCTTTTAGTACTTGTACTTCTTGTTGCTGTTGGTGGCTACATCTACCTACAAACATTAAAGCCCTCCTATTCAGGTGAATTTAACCTCAACAACTTAAATGAGATTGTTGAAGTAAAATATGATACTTATGGCATTCCTCACATTGAAGCAAACAATGTGGAAGACGCTTATAGAGCATTAGGCTATGTGCATGCGCAGGACAGGCTCTGGCAAATGGAATTGATGCGTAGAATTGCCCCAGGAAGACTATCAGAAATGTTCGGTCCGGACCTTACAGAGACTGACAAATTCTTTAAAACAGTAGGTATCCATAGAGTAGCTGAAAAAGAAGCTGCTCGTTTTGACGCGATACCCAATGAAGAACTCAAGTCAGCGGTAAAAGCTTATATAGATGGCATTAACCAGTTCATGGACAATGGCCCCACTCCTGTTGAGTTTCTACTTCTTGGTTTAGAAAAGCAGCACTATACGATTGAAGATATTTATAATGTGATGGGGTACATCGCTTTCAGTTTTGCTGAGGCTCAAAAAAGTGACCCTATTGTTACCCAGATATATAAAAATTTGGGCGAAGAGTATATGCTCGATCTGGATATTATACCTACTGGAAAGACAGAAATGATCAAAAACCACCCAAGATCAGCAGTGCTGGATAGCCTGACAGCAAAGGTGAATTCTGTAATGAACAACCTGCCGGCTCCTGCATGGTTAGGAAGTAATAGTTGGGTGGTTAGCCCTGAAAAATCAGCAACGGGCGGTGTTATCTTTGCCAATGACCCGCATATGGGATTCAGTCAGCCCGGTGTATGGTTCGAGGCGCACATTAAGACTCCCACTTTTGAGAGGTATGGCTATCATGCAGCGCTAATTCCTTTTGCGCTGCTGCTACACAATAGAAACTATGCCATTGGTCTTACCATGTTCGAAAATGATGACATTGACTTTTATCAGGAGAAAACCAACCCGGAAAATGAAAATCAATACTTATACAATGACGCATGGAAAACCTACAGCACAAGACAAGAAACTATGAATGTAAAAGATGGTAAGCCAATAAATTTAACCATAAAAGAAACTGGTCACGGCCCTGTGATGAATGAAGTTGTGGGCACTCTCAGCGAAGACGACCCTGTTACTTTGTGGTGGGTTTATACACAACTGGAAAATGAATCTATGACCGCACTCTATGAGCTTAATCATAGCAAAGACATAGATGGAGCAAGATCTGGAGCTTCTAAAATCAAGGCTCCAGGGCTTAATGTTATGTATGGTGATAAGGAGGGAAATATTGCCTGGTGGGCATCAGCTAAACTTCACCTGACGGCAGATCATGTCAACAGAAACCTAATACTTGATGGCACTACAAGCAATGATGAACCTACAGAATGGTTGCCCTTTGAAGAAAATCCTCAGTCGGAAAACCCACCATGGAACTATGTTTATAGCACCAATAATCAGACTGATACGATTAAAGGAGGGCTCTATCCTGGATACTATGCTGGTGAAGACAGAGCCCAGCGATTAGTTGATCTTTTAGAGGCCAAAGAAAAGCTTTCAATAGACGATTACAAGAATATGCTATTAGATGGCCAATCGGATGTGGCTGTTAAAATCACCAAAACCTTCATAGAGCAAATTGATGCTGAAAGTGAATTGGAAGAAAAGGCTAAAAACATTCTTGCAGACTGGACGGGTAATCATGAAGTAGATGAAACAGCTCCGGTTATTTATCAAAAGATCCTTTTTCACTCTATGCGCCTAGCCATGGAGAACAAACTAGATTCAGGTCTTTTCGTTGGTTTTGTAAACTCACATCTGATGAAACGCACTTTTGATAGATTGATGCATAATGACAGTTCTAAGTGGTGGGATGACCCATCAACTGCAGAGGTTGAGTCAAGAAAAGATGTCTTTAACAAAGCCTTTGACATCTCATTGGAGGAACTAACAGCACAGCTAGGAGATATTAAAGACTGGAAATGGGGCAAAGTTCACACCTTTGAGCTGCCTCATGCTATGGGTAAAGTAGAAGCATTAAGACCTTATCTAAATGTTGGTACTTATGAGATGGATGCTAGTGACGCAGTATTGAATAAATTGGCCTTTCAAAGAAACGGCACTGGCGTTTACAATATAACCTCAGGCCCTTCATCCCGAAGGATTATCAACTTTGCTGATATTGAAAATTCTTTAAGTATTATACCTGCAGGACAAAGTGGAAATCCTTTGAGTCCGCACTACAAAGATCAGGTTGAAATGTATACACAGGGAAAATGGAGAAAGATGCTTATGAATCCTCAAGAGATAAGTGAAAAAACCATTAACAAGTTAACCTTAAAACCTGGAGAAAACTAGGCCTGAATCAACACCTAACACCCCTGATATATACCCACTTTAAGGTATTTGTACTTTGTAATAAAATGTTTAACTAAGCGCTTTAAAAGGTGTTTTTACAATCCCTTTATTTATAATTTGTTAACACAAGGATTATAAACTATCCATATATTTGATGTTTAAAACTCTTTGCATGCGGTCTCTAGTTGTAGCTTTTATCATTCTCTTAAATTTTTCCGTTGGCCATGCTCAGGATTGGCGAACTTTATATTCAGATGCACAGCAAGAATATAACAACGACAACCTCGCATCTGCACTTTTAAAAGCTAAAAATTGCCTTAAGAATTATCAAAGCCAGGATGGCACTTTCAATTCGAATTATGAAAGTATACTAAGGATGGCTTCAAATTTCAGCTATGAAGCTGGAGAATATGAAAGCGGATTAGAATACAGCCAAAAAGAACTGGATGTAAGAGACCAAATCGGTAATGTTGGTGATCTTGAGTATGCAGTGGCATTGTATAATAAAGGATCTTTTCTTGAAGTACTTAATAAACCCACCGAAGCTCTCCAGACTTTTGAAAGTGCCTTGAGCATCTTTCGGCAGTTTTATGAAAGTAATAACCCAACACTTGTTGAATGTGAATGGAAAATTGCAGCCAGTAATTACTCCTTAAAGAACACTGATAAGGCCTTTGAAATATATAATAGAACTATCAAGAGCTATGATATATCTGAAGGGTTGACCATGGATTATATCAATGCCATTTTCAGTTATTCTAATATTCTCATAGACAAGGCACAATATGACATTGCCTTTAACTATCTACTTGATCTTAAAGACATTTATGAACAGTTTGGAGATGGTGTTGAAGCTGATTTAGCTTTAATAAACACCAACAAGGGTCTATGTCTGCACAAGTCTGGCAAGTATGTAGAGGCAGAAGAAGCATATCTGGAAGCTGATAATTTGTACCGACTAATTAAAGAAGAGAACAGCTCAGCATATTATAGCATGATTAACCTGCGTGCTGTAAACTTTGAAAAACTGGGTGATACTAACAGAGCTGCTGAGCTTTTAGCAATGATAGGAGAAAGCGGAAATACTGAGATGCAGTCTTCAGCAAAGACAAATGAAGCTATGCTACTTATCCAGCAAGGTGATGTTGCTGGTGCTGACAAATTACTAACTGAGGCCCTGGCTGGCATTGACAAAACAACTGATACAAAAACTTATTTTGAAACTCTATTAGACCTTACTCAAGCCAAAATTCTCCTCAGTAAGTTAAATGAAGCAGAACCTCTTATTACAAAAGCAACATCTTTATACAGCCAGTTTAGCGCTGATGAACCACTGACTGCCAAATATTACTACATTCTAGCCGAATTTGAAGATCAGTCTGGCGATTGGACTAACTCTTATAAACACTATAATGAAGCCCTAGCTCTTCTGGAAAAGATTAATATTAGCAGCGGTCTATACTTAAATATTCTTGGCGCACTGGCGGTGCATTATCAGGAAACTGGAAATTATCAAAAATCAGAAGACTATATTAACAAGCAGCTGGCTATACTAACAAAGCTGGGACAAACCACTTCTATGCCTTATGCAACCATCCTCAACAATTTGGGCACGGTTAAGCAAAATCAAGCTGATTTTATAGCTGCCGCAAAGTATCTGGAAGATGTCGAGATTATAGTGGTTAAAGAAGTAGGAAAAAACAGTAAGGAGTATGCTGGCATTATTGAAAATCTAGCATTAACACTAACTCAGCTGGGTGAGTATTCGAAAGCAGAGGAGTTAATCAATGAATGTATCGTTATTCGCAAATCGCTTTTAGGTGAAGGTCACCCTCTCTATGCCAATGCCATTCAAAACCTGGGAAGAGTAAAGCAGTTCAAAGGCAAGTATCAGGAAGCCGAGCCTTTATTTGCAGAAGCAACAAAACTTAAAAAGGAACTTTTTGGTACCACTCACCCAGAATATGCCAATGCCTTGAATAATTCAGCACTTTTATTTCAAACCATGGGTAATTATGAAAAAGCTGAGCCCTTGTTCATTGAAGCCTCTGATATCTACCAGAAGAGGTACGGAGATCAGCACCCAGAATATGCTACCACTTTAGAAAACCTAGCAACACTTTACAAACTCAAAGGTCAGGATCAAAAAGCATTGACATTACTAGACAAAACATTAGCCATTGATAAAAACATCTATGGTGAAAACCACCCACGTTATGCCATAACCCTTCATAACCTTGCATCCATTTATAAAGACCTTGATCAGACAGAGCAAGCAAGAAGTCTATATGAACAAGCGCTTACAATTGATAAAAATGTGTACGGATCTCAGCATCCTGCTTATGCCTCAACACTCTACAATTTAGCGGTATTAAACCAGCAACTTAGCAGGTTTGATGACGCTGAAACTAACTTCAAAGAGTGTCTTGAAATTAGAAAATCAATATTGGGCGAAAACCATCCTGATTATGCTTACTCATTATATGGCCTGGCGGGATTGTATCATGCTGTAAGAAAATACGATCAGGCCAAAAGCTATTATGATCAGGTAATAGTAAACTACCTACAGCAGATCAAAGATTTCTTTCCCTCCTTAAGTGAAAATGAGAAAGGTGCATTCTATGCGAAAATAAAACCTGTGCTTGAGTCTTATCAGGACTTCTGTGTTGAATACGCATTAAGCGGAATACCTAATTCCAAAAATATAATAGGCGAGCTTTTCAATCTACAATTAAGTACCAAGGCCTTATTGCTTCATTCGTCTAACAAAGTAAGAAATAGAATATTCGATAGCGGTAATTCTGAATTAATCAATGAATATGTTTCTTGGACAGAATCTAAAGAAAAGCTTTCAAAATTTCTCGCTTATTCTGATGAGCAGCTTGCAGAGCAGAATATCAATATCACTAATCTGGCCAATGAAATCAACAATTTAGAGAAGTCATTATCTCAAAAATCAGAATTATTTGCTGGTGATGTTGAACAGAAAAGCTACACCTGGAAGGATGTTCAAAATGTCCTAAAAGAACAGGAAGCAGCTTTGGAGATTATTAGAATCAAAAAGCGATACATTCCTGATTCTGTAATGTATGTAGCTTTAATTGTAAAAAAGACCTCTGCTGAAGCTCCTGAAATGGTGATACTAAAAGATGGCTTGAGACTTGAAAAAAGATATTTCAACTACTACAGAAATGCCATCAAGTTTGCTGTTGGAGATGATCGGTCGTTCGAAGAATTTTGGAAGCCTGTGGATGATCATCTAGACAATATGGAACAGGTGTTTGCTTCTACGGATGGGATCTTCAACAAGATCAACATTAACACGCTTTGGAATACAAAGATTGAAAAATATGTGATTGATGAGTATAACGTCAGGAATATCAGCAATACCAAAGAGATTGTGCAAACCAACACTCAGCCTGTAGGAATCAACAATACAGCGGAAGTCTTTGGTAATCCTGATTTTAATTTGAGCTTGGCTGACGTTCAAAGTAATAGTTCTACCACAACAAGGGCAAGTGAGTTTGGCTTTACAGATGAAATACCAGACCTTCCGGGCACTAAGGTAGAAGTGAATAAACTAAGTGAGCTATTAGCTCAGGAGCAGTGGAAGACTAATCTGTATTTAAGAGAAGAGGCTAACGAAAAGAAAATCAAAGCGATTAGCCCACCAAAATTATTGCATGTGGCCACTCACGGCTTCTTTAAAAGTGATGTGGAATTTGAGCAAAATGAAAGCTACGACAATGGATTCAATCATGTAGAAAAGAACCCACTGTTTAGATCGGGTCTGCTTTTAGCTGGGTCGGCAAAATCCGCCAACGTAAGCAATTCTTTTGATGAAGAAGATGGTGTTCTCACTGCTTATGAGGCCATGAACCTTAACCTTGACAACACCGAGCTTGTAGTACTTTCAGCTTGCGAAACAGGTATTGGTGAAGTAAGAAATGGTGAAGGAGTCTATGGCTTGCAGCGCTCATTTATGGTGGCAGGTGCTAAATCTGTGATTATGAGTTTATGGCAAGTTGATGACAATACCACCCAACAACTGATGATCAATTTTTATAAAAACTGGCTTTCAGGAAAGGATAAATTTGAGTCATTTAAGTTGGCACAACGCGAGCTTAAATCTGAATATGCGGATCCATTTCACTGGGGAGCTTTTATAATATTAGGTACTGAATAATTGAGGAATTTGTAAGACATGTTTATAAAGTCATATCTAACATCAATTTTATTAACCTTCATTTTTGTTTCAGCTTTTGGGCAAGATCAGCCCATTGTAGATGAGAACTCATCAAAAAAAATTATCCCTAACCTGAGTGATCCACAGGCGGTCGAGTACGCCCCATCCATCTCAGCTGATGGTAAAACGATGATTTTTGAGGCAAACAAAGGAGGAAGTTATAAGCTATATGAATCTAAACTTGTAAATGGCGACTGGGAAATACCCACACCCATTGAAAATGTAAATAACTATGGTGACTCTACAGATTTGATTGGTGGGCCTAGCATCAGTTTTGATGGAAATACGCTCTATTTCTTTGCGACCATTGGTTTCGGAAATAGTGCCGATATATACTATTCAACAAGAGAAAAAACAGGCTGGAGTGTTCCTGAAAGTATTGGTGCACCAATAAACTCTGATGGTTATGAAGCTTTTCCGTCCATCTCGGCAGATGGTCAATTCTTGTATTTTGTACGTCAGAATGTTGAAGGCCCGCAAGACCGCGATTTAAGAAAGTTGGATCAGTTTTGTTACTCCATTTATCAATCTGAAAGGAAGGAGGATGGAACCTGGGGAGAACCCAAGAAGCTACCCTACCCTATTAATCAGGATTGTGAAAAGGCGCCAAGAATTATGGCCGATGGTAAGACTTTGATCTTTTCATCCAATAGACCAGGAGGGTTAGGTGACTTTGATATGTATCAATCCACACTTAAACCGTTAGGCGATTGGTCAATACCTGTGCCTTTAAATTTCGCTAACTCAGAGTTTAGTGATCAGCTGCCCACTATTGCAGCACAGGGTGATTTAATGTATTTTGTTTATAACAATCAGGACATCTATTCAGTAGTTATCCCTCCCGAGCTAAGGCAGTTTGTCAACAATATAGTTCAGGGCAAAATAACAGACGCAGATACAAATGAAGGTATTGCTGCCAAGATCATTATCAGGGATGCCTTAACCTCTAATATCATTTCTGAAATAGACAATAACCCTGAAGATGGTGCTTATACTGTGGTACTGGCTGCAGGCAAGTATTACAACCTTGAAGTGATTAAAGATGGGTATTCAAGCTTTATTAAGTCTTATGACCTCAGAAATGTTAAAACCTATCAGGAACAACAACAGGACATAGAGCTTTTTCAAAATGTATTTCTGGATGTATCTGTAAGTGATATCGAGTTATTTGAGGGGATTGAAGCTGACATTGAAGTGAAGAGAGATGGCGCGGGAGCATTTTATAAGAAAGTAAAAACCATACTTCCTAATGGCACAATTCAAATTGCCTTACCCATCGGTTCGCACTATGAGTTTTATGTATCAGTACCTAATTTTAAAAGTGATCTCTTCTCTTTGGATCTGACGGGCCTGGTGTTATACCGAAACTTTGAAAAGGAGTTGCCGCTCTCCCCTGAGAAAAAGCAGGTAATGATCAACGTTTCTGATTTAGTGAACAACTCAAAAGTTAAATCCAAAATCATTCTTAGAAACAAAGACCGTGACGAGCGCATAGAGGTGGATGGCAATAGTATGGTCTCATTAAGAGTTGGCGACAGGTATGAGATAGAAGCTACCAGTGATCAGGGTTATGCCTTTAACTCTACCAATCTTGAAGTAGGTAAAAATGGAGATACAAATGTGAGCTTAAAGCTCTTAAAGCTGGATATAAATGCAAAACTTGAACTGAAGGAAATCTTATTTGAGTCTAACTCCGCTAACCTATCAGACATCTCATTTATTGAATTGGAAAGGGTTATTCAATTGATGAAAGAAAACCCAACCTTAAAAGTTGAAATAGCTGCGCATACTGACGATGTGGGCTCAGATAACTATAACATGCAACTCTCAGACAAACGCGCTGATAGTGTGGTTAAGTTTCTGATGGAAAATAAGATAGATCCGGATCGCTTCGTGGCCAAAGGTTACGGAGAATCACTACCAAAAGTGGCAAATGATTCTGAAGAAAACAGAGCATCAAACAGACGTGTTGAACTTAGAGTATTAGGAATATGAAAAAGTTAATCACTCCCCTACTTTTAATATTGAGCATGAACCTAAGCTATGCTCAAAAATATAAAGACGTGTTCCCACAGCTGCTAAAAGCATCAGACACAGAGGCTTTGTCTATCATAAAATCTTATATGATTGATGATTTGGATCACCCAAATTCTAACCTACGGTTGGCACTTATCTATGAAAAAAGGTATAAGGCCTGCAATCCTATAACAGAATTCGAAAAGGCCATAGCCAATGCCAGTGAAGCCAAATTAAGGTTTGGAAAAAGTGCAGCTGTTGTTACAGAAAAAGAGGTTAACAAGAACACAGGCTATTATTCAGATTTCGCAACTGGCTATGACAATAAAGGTAGGCCAATTGTAGAATATAATACAGTAACTACCAAAATCAGAACGGCCTATGATTCCGCAGCAAAGTTTACCGAACACATGCCCATCATATACGAATACTTCACTAAAAGTGTGAATTTTCATGACAATGCCATTAAAGCCTTTAATGAAATAAACGGGCAGTTTGGTAGCAGAGATAAGCTTTTACTCATGTACGATACAGACCTAAAAGCAAAGCTGCAACAAATGATAAGTGATTATGATTCAAGTATTATCTACCTAGATAAATATCTTGAAACAGGAAAATCCTTTGATAAAGATGAGTTTAACCAAAGTTATAGCATCAAGAAAATTGATACTTATAGATTACAAGGGCTCCTTACCAGTCCGAGTTTCCTAGTAGATAAGATAGAAATCTGGGATTATAAATCCTGGGCCCAAAACGCAATTGATGAAGCCAGCAATGAGGTAGCCAGTCTTCGGACTGAACTGAACATGGCGGAACTATCTATCAACAATTCATTGAAGAAATTGAGCCCGTTGGCCTTAGGCCCTGAGTACAATCCATATAAAGTTGACAGCAAACTGATTTTTAGTTTGGTTAAATACGATAATCAATCATTGCCAGTGGCTTCGCTAAAATACAAGCAGTTTAAGCAAGACCTTATTCACCAGTTGGCACTTGTCAATGATCGGGATACTAGTGCTAATGACTTATACCTTGTTCATCTAGGTGAATTGATCTACAAATCGCGTGAAGCAGATAGTCTTTTGCTCATCACTAAAAACAGGTTGACTACAGAAAATATAAATAAATACCCTTCATATTTCAGAACACATTATAATGGTGAAGATGGAATGAATCAATTTATATCAGCAGAACAAAAACTCATTAAAGATGCCGCTGACAAAGCCGTATCAGAGATGAAGATAAATATTAAGAAAAATGAGAAGGTAATAGGAGCTGAGTTTGTGACCTATAGAAACCTTAAAATTCCGACAAAGGCAAAACCCATAAATGGGGACTCTGTTTCAACAAGTATTATCACAACACACACTGAATTAAGCACGGATGGCAGCCACTATTTTGTAGGCTTAAATAAAATGAATCGTAAGCCCGGACATACCAATGTATTTGTTGCAAAGACCGATGAAAAGCTTAAGGTTAAATGGTATAAGGAATTTTCAATGACAGAAGATAGTGCCACTCCTAATATTAACGACATTGGAGATATTGCCATTACTCCTGAAGGCTGTGCCATCCTGGTGCGATCAAAGAATGAAGTAGGCATTAAAAACGCTCTTCTTTATCTGAATGAAAATGGTGAGGAGATATTCAACAAGGAATTAGACACCTCATGGTTTCCAAGGCAGATGCAATATGTAGAGTCTAAAAATGCGTTCATATTCGCTCATAAAGGAGCTTCTTTTATTCAGAATTATAAAGAACAGCAAGAAACCAACCTGACCAGCATTAACATTTTAGGCGATATCTTATGGTCACAGACATTCAATTTTACAGGCAATATTGTTGACCTTGTAAATTTGGGTAGAGGCTTCTTGTTAGTTGGTAATTATGCTGAGTTGAAAGACACAGAAGGCAAGACCTTTAGAACAAGGATAAATACTGGACAGACCAATGCTTTTGCTGCCAGGTTTGCCAATGACGGTAGCCTTGTAGCAGTAACTCCCGTAGAATCAAACAATAATTACTACATTGACAGAGTTATTAAAATAAATGATAAGATTATAAATTTACTGGGTAAGAAGGGTTCTCTTGAAATACCTGAAAGAGACGATGTTCATATTATCATCAATCAAAGCCCTGAAGTATTGAATGTAGAATTGTAAATTACAATCATGAAGTTTACACTATCTGTTTTTCTGGTTTTTTTATTGGCTATGACGTCCTTTAAGGCGGCTGATACAAGTCAGCTGGTGGTAGTTATTGATGACATCAGAGATGCTGAGGGTGAGATAATATTTGCAGTTTTTAACAATGAACAAGACTTCCTTCAAAAGGAATATACAAGTCAAAAAGTGAAAGTCGGTGAAGATGGAAAGGTAGTAGCCATCTTTAATGACTTGCCCAAAGGCAATTATTCGGTAAGTGTAATTCATGACAAGAACCTCAATGGCAAGCTTGATAAAAACTTTATTGGTATACCCACAGAAGGTTTCGGTTTCTCTAATAACAAAATGGGAAGGTTTGGCCCACCAAGTTTCAAGGATTGTGAAATTGAGTTAGTTCAATCTAAAGTAGAAATTAACATTAAGCTTAAGCATATTTGATTAAACGGTTATTAGATTATGACTAATAACACCATTCATATTTTTCAGGCTACAGAAGAGCATCTTAATATCCTTGTAGATCTAGGTAGGACTACATTTGTGCAGACCTACGCCAAGGATAACTCTGTGGACAATATGATTGATTATCTGGATGCCCACTTTAATCTTAAACAGATCAAGTCTGAACTTCGTAACTCTAACTCCTTCTTTTACCTGGCAGAAAAGGATAATGAGTATGTTGGTTTTCTTAAACTAAATACCGGTGATGCCCAGACCGAAGAAACTGAAACAACGGCCTTTGAAGTGGAGAGAATTTACGTTTTAAAGAAATTTCAAGGACAGCGCATTGGTAAGTTATTTATGGATAAAGCCATTGAAGTAGCCGAGGCACATCATGCACCTTTCGTATGGCTGGGTGTATGGGAAGAGAACCCAAACGCCATTGCCTTTTATAAAAAGTGTGGCTTTAACCCTTTTGGCACCCACACCTTCACTATTGGCGATGATGACCAGACTGATATTATGATGAAGTTGGAGATTTAGTTGCTAAGTATTTAGGGCACCAATATTAACTATAGCCTCTCCAAAATTTCCATATTTAACTTATAATTTGCGGTTACAATTTGAGTCTCGCCATTAATTATAAACTTACCTTGCAATTCACCAGAGCAGTTGAAAAGAGACCTATTGTAAGGATGAAGACTTAATTCATCTTCTCCAATCTGAACCTCATAAGATTGGAGAAGCTCAGCATCTGTTATTAAATTATATGACTCATTATCATCCCCAGAGGCCTCAAAAAAATCTTTGCAATAATTAAATATGCTAAAAGCTGCACTTACCGGAGGAGGGACATCATTCTGCAAATTTGCCAAAGACTGCCTTTGTAACAATGGAGTTTTTACCCCTACATTGTTGATAAGCACTTCTGGAGTAGCAGGTGATACTATGTTAATTTCAAAAAATGCATTTTCAGTAGTAGAAATAATGTTTGTGGCCTCTGAATTCCAAACAAAACCAGAAGGACTGAAATCAATTTGATTTTCTTCAAAGCTATATTCATTTCCCATAAATTGAATATCAACATGGCAATCATTGCAATAGGAGTATTCTATCTTAGCAAA
>NZ_SMLV01000425.1 GCF_009711525.1 Fulvivirga lutimaris | reverse complement strand
TATTATAGCTATCCCTTACATAAAAATTAACTAAATCTTTAACAATTGAACTATTAATTAATGATAAATAAAGATGATAATATGGAAGTAAAACAGACTAAACGTAAATGGCTGTTATCTGTATTTTTGGTGGCTTTTTTGTTCGCATTTACTGCTGAAACAAAGGCGCAACTAAAAGTAGGAGCTACAGCAGGAACAAATTTCAATTCCTTTACACAACCCGGCATAACAATGGGTACAAATGTTGGAGGTTTTGCAAGGTACCAGGTCTTGGGCTTTTTAGAAGCTCAGGGAGAGATTAAGTATACACTATTTGGTGGCGGCCGTCATGATTTTGAGAGAAGCTACGAAACGTCAGCGGACATTTCGTCAGATTTTCTTAATGGAATTTCCTCAGTGGACTACAAGAACAGATCGGTTCTTTTGCACAGCATAGAAATTCCTCTATCGGCACGAATAAGTCTTCCTGACATGGAAGAGTCAGCGATTACACCAAAATTCATTGTTGGCTTTAGTTATGCCTATGTTTTCGGTGCTTTCGAGCAGCGAGATGCGGTTTTCAACTTCAACAATGGCAATCAAGTGTTACTTTCTAATCTAGAGGAGAATATAGGAGGGGACATAAATGCATCAAACTTTAGCTTTTTTGGTGGTTTTGCTCTTGATTTTGCTCTTGACAATGGTAATACTTTTACCACTGAATTTAGGTACCAAAGAGGTATCAACAACTTAAATGCTGTTGGTATTGCAGACCCTCAGGTAACTGAAAACCTTTATTCACAATCTTTCAGCATCAACTTTGCTTATCAAATCTTTACATTTTAATAAATTTTAAACCAAGTCTTTTAATTAAACTCAATAGAAAATGAAACAATTCAAATTTTTATTATTAATGCTACTTGGTGTTGGCTTGTTGGCTACATCATGTGACGATGATTTCTCTGAAGAGGATCTTTTAAATGCTCAAAATGATCTTGTAAATGCAAGACAAGACTCAATTAAAGCTCAAAATGTTGCTGCTCTTAATGAGGCAGGAGAATTAGTAGGCTTTCAACTCAAGGTTGTAGATACAGATGGAAATGGTGTAGAAGGTCTTACTGTAACTATGGCGGCTTCATTGGGATCTGGTGGGCTAGATGAGCAAACTGTTACCACTAATGCTGCTGGTTTAGCTTTATTTAATAGAGTTGCAATCGGAGGAAATGTAATATCTGTTTCTGGAGGTTCTATCATTCCAGCTACTCTAAATGCCGATTTTGGTTCAATCCAACAAGGAGTTCATTACCAAATCGTCAATGGTGTGATTATACCTACTCCTGTAACTGAAAGTGCGATTATCACTGTTTTAGGAGCTTCAGCGGCTACGGCTACAGTGCAAGGTACAGTTACAATAGAGACTGACGTAACTAACACTACTACCGAATTTCCAACAGGAGTTGCACTAGTGGCAGATTTTGATGATGCTTTAACACAAGCGTCTTCACTTGCTGGTTTAACGTACTTTCTTGCGACCAATGACAACGTTCTTGATTTAGGTTCAGCTGATGTTGATGCTACCACAGGAGCATATTCTATGACAGTACCTGCTGGCGTTCAATTTGATCTAATAGTGCCAAATGTAAGTGCAACCCAAAGAATAGCTGTTTCAAGAGTTAATAATGTTGATTTAGATAGACCTGAATACTTAGACGTTGCAACTAATTTTGGGCCAAGCTGGAACATTTTTAATTATAGTTCAGACTTTTATAATATCCCTGCTGTTGTTGGTGTAAGAACTGTATTTAATGCTCCAGATCCAGCAGGAGAAGGATTTACTATGGGCTCATTTGCAAGAGTTGGTAGATCTATTCCTACTTTCACTTTTCAAGATGGGAACAACTTTACTCTCCCAAATGAAATTAATACTGACATAGTTTTACAGGTTACAAATCTAGGCTCGGGCTATACAACCACACCGACTGTTGCAGTTGCTGACGGAGGTACAGGCACAGGAGCTACAGCAATGGCATATTTAGAGTGGATGTATACTTCAGCAACAGTTACTACAGTAGGAACAGGGCTTGTAGCTGACAATGACTATACTGTGACAATTAACTACCTGGATGAAGATTCAAACCCAATCTTTGCTGATAACTTTACGGCTACTGCTAATGGCTCTGGTGAAATTGGTCAGGCTGAGATTACCGCAGGTATCAATGCTGGAACCGGTCCTGGTTTCGAAGCAAACAACTGGGATGAGATTGCAGACGAAGTAACTGGTTTTGAAATTTCATTTGCTGGTGGCGGAGATGGTACAGCTGTTGGAATGGGTAGATTAGAAAGAATATTTATGGTTGATACTGGCGATGACTATACTTCACCAACCTTTACTTTCTCAGGCGGTGGAGCTACTACTCAGGCAGCTATAAGTGTACTTCAATTTGGAACGCAATGGACATTCGCTCTTGATAACAGTGGCAATACAGTTCCTTATGCTTTGTTGCCTGACGATATAGAATTTACTTACCTAGAGGTTGGTACTGGCACTAGAGATAATTTTACTAGTGGTAGTGCAACAAATATTGAAACAGGTAGCTCTAGTGATTTAACATCTACTCTTTTAACTGTTGATGGATCCGGAAACATTGTATATAAGGATCAAACAGCAAGTTATAAGACTTCATTCTTCTCTGATGAAATGCCATCTGTTTTGGTTACAAAAGGTGGATCTATTCAGGCTGTAGCATCTATGGATGACGGTGATGTAAACGAGGATGGTTCAATTAACGATATTGATAATATTGACGAAGAAGGTGAGGGTTACACAGCTATTCCTTTAATTACTATTGAGCCTTCTGCAGTAGGTGCACCTGGATCTGGCGCCACAGCAACGGCAACTGGTGGTAATCTATTAGCAACTGGTGAATTCAATTGGAATGGCGGTTGGGAAATCACTAACGGTGGTACTGGTTATTTACCAAACTTAAATCAAGCTGTTGATGAGAGAAACTACAGCTTCCCAAGTGTTTCTAATATAACTTTAAGATCTGGCGACACTAGAGTTATTGACATTGACTTCGGAACAGGTGTTAAAGGTGTTGATCACAACTAGTTTTTGACTTGATTAATAAAAAAAGAGCCTAACTTTAGAGTTAGGCTCTTTTTTTATGCAGAAGTTTTTATCCTTCATAACTATAAATCATCTGAGTATTGATGTAGTAATCGGTTCAATTATCTCTTCTATCTTTCTTTCAATAATTACCGATATTAAATATTCTAATACTTCACTACTTATATTGGGTCTGGTAGTTTGGTCTATCTACACCTTCGACCATTTGCTAGATGCTAAGAACAGCAAAGCCGATCAGCTTAGTGCCAGGCTAGCGTTTCATAAAAGACACTCTTCTATACTTACCAAAGCCCTGATCTTTACCATTCTACTTACCGCTTGTTTGCTTCCCTTTATACCTTACAAAACATTACTATACGGTACAGTCCTAAGCAGTGCTGTACTGGTTTACTTTTTATCTATTCATTTTCTGAAAAGTAAATTCATACTTCATAAAGAGTTGGTAATCGCTATAATTTACACAGCAGGCATTTGCCTTGGTCCAGTGAGCCAAATGACGAATCCTATTTCTAATTTTCAGTTGTTGGTCATTTCTATCTTTTTTATTATTGTTCTATTCAATTTGCTGGTATTTTCATTGATGGACCAGAAGGAAGATTTGAATGCCAAATTTCCTTCGTTTGTCATGGCCGCAGGAGAACCCATTACCTTGGTTGTACTAAAGGTTTTGGGGTTAGTAGGTATTGCTTTGATTACCTATTTAACAGTATTAGGGTTTGTAAGGGAATCGGTACTTCTTGCATCTATGTTTGGGGTTTTGCAAATCATCTTCTGGAGAAGAGAAAATACTTACATAATCAAATACTATCGCTATGCAGGAGATGGAATCTTTCTTTTTCCTATTTTCTACCTCCTGTGAGAAACAATTTCAACTTTATAGCACCCGTTTACGACAAGTTAGGCAGGTTGATTTTTGGTAATAATCTTATTGATTCTCAAAAAGCTATGCTCAAGCATTTAAAAGAGGGTAATCACATCCTGATTTTAGGAGGTGGATCTGGTGAGATTCTAAAGGAGCTTGACAAACAAAAAATTCACTTAACTATCTCATTTGTCGAACTATCACCAAAAATGATCAGGCTGGCGAAAGCCAGGCAACCGTTTAAAAACATAGAAGTCACTTTTATTTGTCAAAACGCCTTAGCTATTAATCCGCCTAATGCCGATGTGGTTATAACCAACTACTTCTTAGATGTTTTTGCTCTAGCGAATCTAACTCTCATAATGAAGAAGATTGAGAACTCGTTAAGTACTTCAGGAATCTGGCTCTGTACAGACTTTAGAAAAACCAATTCTATTTTCAAAAACGGCCTTATCAAGCTGATGTATTTGTTTTTCAAGATATTCAGTCAACTGGAAGCTAACGTGCTACAAGATTTTGAAGTGCAATTCGAGACGCTTGGTTATAAAAAAATAGATTCTAAGTTTTACTTTGGTAAAATGATAGAATCTTGTACATATCAAAAACCTAATCTCACGAAATGAAAAATCTTATCTACACATTTCTGGTTACAGTGGCTTTACTAGCTTGCAATAAAATCGAGAATAAAGAGGTAACGAATACTGTACCTGAACTTCCTGCTCCAATCATGCCCGATAAAAAATTGAATGTTGCCTTCTTAATAGTGGATGGAGTTTACAATTCTGAACTGGTTGCTCCTATGGACATACTGCATCACACCGTATTTCATACTGAAAAGGGTATGTCAGTTTTTACAGTTGCACCAGATTCAATGATGATAACCTCATTTGAAGGACTGAAGATTACACCAGACTATTCCTTTCTATATGATTCATTGCCCAACATTGATGTACTGGTTGTGCCAAGTGCCGAACACAGTATGGATTCTGATCTTGAAAATGAGTTGCTCATCAATTTTGTAAAGACAACTGGCGGTAATGCTCAATATGTAATGTCCCTATGCGATGGTGCCTTTGTATTAGCTCAGGCAGGTTTAGTAAATGAAAAAGAATCAACCACTTTTCCATCAGACATTCAAAGGTATAAAGAGACCTTCCCGCAACTCACTGTTCATGATGGAGTAAGCTTCGTACATGACGGTAAACTCATCACCTCTGTTGGTGGAGCAAAATCTTATGATCCTGCGCTGTACTTGTCAGAGATTTTATTTGGCAAAAAGGCAGCTAAAGGCATTGCCAAAGGTTTAGTAATTGACTGGAATGTAGAAGAGATAGAATTTGTAAGGGTTCAATAGCTACATCAGGCTTGTCTTAACCACAATTTCATTGTGCAGTGTTCTGTGAACCGGGCATTTATCAGCAATCTCTAAAAGTTTAGCTTTTTCCTCTTCAGTGAGATTGCCTGAAAGTTCAATATACCTTTCAATTTGATCTATCAAAACAGGTTTTGTTTCGCAAGACTCACAATCACTACTATGAACCTTATCATGCTTCAAGTGAACTTTTACCTCTTTTAAATCGATGTTTTTTCTATCGGCATACATTCTCAAGGTCATACTGGTGCAAGCCCCTAAGCTCGACACCAGTAAATCATAAGGATTCGGACCTAGATTCAGACCACCAACAGACTCCGGCTCATCTGCAATCAAACTATGCCCAGCCGCTTTTATTTCTGTAGTATAACCTTGTTCACCTGTCATCACTACAGCCTGTAAATCAGTATTCAATTCATCTGCGTCCTCTTCCTCAACATATCGCTCAGCCCAAGCGGCAATTGTATTACCAACATAAGTTGAGTCGAGCTTATTAGATAACAAATGGTCCGCTTTGTCAAGTGATATAAAGCTTTTTGGGTGCCTGGCCACTAGGTAAATTTCTTTAGCGTTAGAAATATCGACCACCTGATCTTGCGGAGAGTGAAAGATCAATAATGACTTATTAAGTTGAGAAATACGCTCTTCGCTGGAAGCTTCTTCCAGATCTTCAATCAGCTGCTTTTTTATTTTAAATGCTCTTCCTCCAATGTCTACTGTAGCTTCGCCCTCATTTTCAATAATGTCTGACTTTGCTTTAAAAAGCTTCTTTAAATGGGCCGGGTCATATGGAGAACCTATAGTAACTACACCTTTTGTCGCTTTAAAATTATGTGCAGCAGCCAAAACTGCTGCTCCTCCAAGTGAATGGCCAATTACCAGCTCAGGAGCTTTATAATTAGTTTCTAAAAAAGTATAGGCTGCAATTAGATCAGTGGTGTTTGAGGTAAAGTTAGTATCAGAGAATTCCCCTTCACTTTCTCCTAAACCAGTAAAGTCAAATCTTAAAACACCAAACCCGTGTTGAGCCAAAGCTCTTGAAATATTAACAACGGCCGAAAGATTCTTGGAACACGTAAAACAATGAGCAAAGATTACATACGCCTCTGGTTTATTATCAAGAGGTAATTCAAGTTTAGCAGATATCGTATTATTCTCTTTGTTGGTAAAAGTGACGTTGTTGGATTTCATAATTATACTATTTTAAGAATGAGCTGAGTGGCCTTTATTGCCTTCATCAACCCAAAAACTAACCCTAAAGTTGCCTTTTAAAGGATTTTCTTACAATTCTCTTGAATCTCACATTCTAACCCTTATATTGCAAATTTTATTTTGAGAAATAATATTGATGAACAAGTTGGGTGCGGATAGTCTCTATATTACAGATTTGATAGAGGCCAGTGTTGATGGTATATTTTTGCTTGATGACGACTGCAAAGTCATTGCCTGGAATCCCAAAATGGTAGAAATCACTGGATTAACGTCCGGTCAGGTTATCGGTAAACCTATATTTTCAGTTTCCTTCCAGTTTGGACAAAAATTCTTTTTAGACGGACTAAAGCAAGCGCTCAACAACAGCGGTATTGTACTGAAAAATAACTTTCATTTTGCTACAGATGGAAGTAATAACATCTGTCAGGCAAGCTTGTCCCCGTTTAACTTACCCTTTGGTGAAGGACTTGGCTGTATGGTCATCTTAAGAAAAGTATCTCAGAAGTTTGCCACTCATAGCAAAATGAAGCATCTCATAGAGGAGTCTCCAATAGCTACAGCAATCTATCATAAGGATGGCAGACCCAGATACTTCAATAAGGCCTATGGGGATTTGTGGGGAGCAAATAGTGGCATGGCCATTAAAGCAATCACTAATTACAATATACTGGAAGACGATCAGCTGGTGGATTTAGGTATAATGCCTTTTATACAAAAAGGATTTTCTGGTCAACCTTGCGACATTCCTATCATAGCTTACAATCCATATGATACACCTTCAATAAAGTCATTAGGGATCAACGAAAAGAAATTTATTAAAGGACATATTTTCCCCGTTAAAAATGCCAATGAGGATCTTGAGGAAGTGATCTTAATGTTGACTGACATTACTTTTCAGCGGCAGGCTGATGAGATTTTATCTGAAACACACTTGAAGTTTCAGATGCTCACCATGGGACTTCCCGGTGTGATTTATGAATATGAAGAAATAGGTGATAATCCTCATAAGTTCAGATATATAAGCCAAGGGTGTCAGGAAATGTTTGGCTTCTCACCAGAAGAGGTGATGGAAGATGCCAACAAGCTGGAGATGTGCATCCACCCTGATGATTTAGCAACTTTCAGAAATTCAACTCAAAGCAGTGAGTTTGAAGCCAAAAATTGGGAATGGCAAGGCCGTATTATAGTTGATGGAGAAGAAAAGTGGATTGAGGGTAAAAGTAGCCCAGCAAAACTCAAAGATGGCACCATTGTACGCTACGGCCTACTGCTTGATATCACAGACAAAAAAGAGGTCGAACATCAGTATAAACTAACTCAGGAAAGATTAACACTTGCGCTGGAAGGTGCCGAACTTGGTTTGTGGGAATGGAAGGCTAAATCTGGAAGGACATTTCTCAATAAATCATGGGCTGCCAAACTGGGTTATACTAAAGAAGAGTTTGACGAAGCATTTAAGGGCTGGAAAAGCATGATCCATCCTGACGATGTTGACAGTGTTCGTGCCAAAATGGACGATCATATAGCCGGAAAATCTAAAGTTTTTGAATCGGAATATCGTATTAAGAAGAAATGTGGAGAATGGTTCTGGGTGTTGGATAAAGGAAAAGTTACCGAACGCAATAAAAAAGGAGAAGTCAAAAAGTCTGCAGGAACGATTCTAGATATTAACGATTCTAAAATCACACAAAATATTATCGAGCAAAATGAGCAGCTGTTCTCCCAGTTGTTTGATAATGCGCCTATGGGAATTGTTCTGCTTGATGACGAACATAAGGTGGTTCAAATGAATAGTGGTTTTCAAAAAATGTTTGGCTTTGGTGAGGAAGATATCATTGGGAACCAGCTTAACAACATCATTGTACCGGAAGACAAGAATAAAGAGGCCATTGATATAAATATTATAACCGCCAAAGGAACGGTCGGAGTACTGGAATCAAAGCGCCAGCATAAAGATGGTTCACTCATTCCTGTAATCATATATGGCGTACCTGTATCTTTTAATAATAAGACCATAGGTATTTATGGTATCTATGTAGACATTACGGACCGTGTGAATGTCGAGCATGAATTGCAGATCAGAAATAATGAGCTAGACAACTTTGTATATAAGGTTTCTCATGACCTTAGAGCACCACTCTCATCTATTTTAGGCCTGGTTCACCTAGCTAGCCATGATCAAAATGAGGACGATATAAGGCAATACATTTCCATTATAGAAGACAGGGTTAAGCAACTTGACAGCTTTATCAATGATGTGTTGAGCCATTCGAAAAACCTGAAAATGGATATCGCTGTCAATAAAATTGACTTCAAAAAAGTGATTGAAAACTGCTTCGAAGGCCTTGGCTATTTGAGAGGTGCCAGCAACATCGATAAATTCATCACCGTTTCTGACCATGAATTTTATAGTGATGAATGGAGAGTGAATGAGATTTTCAGAAATCTAATCTCAAATGCGATCAAGTATTTGAATACCGAAATTTCTAACTCTTTTATTAAGATCGATATTAATATTGATGCCGAAAGGGCGGTGATCAAAATAGAAGACAATGGTATTGGTATTGATGAAAGTGCACTTCCAAAAATCTTTGATATGTTCTTCAGGGCTACTACCTCGGCTGAAGGTTCAGGCATTGGCTTGTACATCGTTAAAAATGCCATCGAAAAACTAGGCGGTAATGTGAACATTCAAAGTGCCCTTGATAAAGGAACAACCTTCACCATTATTTTACCTAATACAAAGGATAAGGCGGCAATTAAGGCCTAGAACTCTTATACTTGCACCTATGAGAGTTATTGAAGTAAATAATAAAGCTCAGGCTCAAGAGTTTATTAAATTACCGGTTCGTCTTTACAAGAATAATCCTAAATGGATAAGACCTCTTGACAAGGATATTGACGCTGTATTTGATTCTAAAAAAAACAAGACTTTTAGGAATGGTGAGTGTATCCGTTGGATTCTGGAGGACGATAACGGACAGATTGTTGGTCGGGTTGCAGCTTTCATTAATAAAAAAACCGTATCTAAAGATAACGACCAGCCTACTGGTGGAATGGGCTTTTTTGAATGTATAAATGATAAAATAGCGGCCTTTTTGTTATTTGATACTTGTAAAGAGTGGCTCATAAAAAATGATATGGAGGCCATGGACGGCCCTATTAATTTTGGTGAGCGTGATAAATGGTGGGGTCTTTTAGTTGACGGATTTGAAATAGAACCGAACTACAACTGTAACTATAATCCTCCCTTCTATCAGGAGCTTTTCGAAGCCTATGGTTTCAAAGATTACTTCAAACAGTTTACATTCGGACGTAAGGTAAGAGACCCCTTCTCAAGCAAGTTGATGGAAAAAGGAGAAAAGATTCTCTCTCAGAAAGATAGCGGCTACTCTTTCCGTCATTTAGAATTAAACAAGCTCGATAAATACACTGAAGATTTTCGAATTGTATATAATAAGGCCTGGGCACGACATAAGGGAGTATCACAAATGTCGTCATTACAGGCGAAGGCCATCATGAAGCAAATGAAGCCGATTATAGATGAAAAGATTGTCTGGTATGGCTATTATAATGATGAACCTATTGCTTTCTACATAAACCTTCCTGAGGTTAACCAGATTTTTAAACATGTAAATGGTAAACTTGACCTCATAGGTAAGCTAAAATTTGTTTATCATAAATGGAGAAAGACCTGCAAAAAAATGCTTGGTTTAGTATTTGGAATAGTTCCTGAGCATCAGGGAAAAGGTGTAGAAGGTGCACTCGTTTTGGCTACTGCCCAAATGGTGCAGAAGGACTACCAGCGCTATGACGACTTGGAAATGAACTGGATCGGAGATTTTAATCCTAAAATGATTAGAGTGGTAGAACAAGTGGGTGGAGACATTGTTAAAACACATATCACTTACCGGAAACTTTTTGATGAGAATCAGGAGTTTAAACGTTGCCCAATACAATAATAGAATGAGTCTTTTTAATATCAGATCGAGAATATTAATTAAAAACCTCGCGCGAGGGATTTTCGGTTTGGCATTGATAATTGTTGGGTATTATTACGTTCAAAAGTACACCCACTTTGACCTTTTTCTAGAGCACATTGCTCAATGGCCATTTTTGGTATATGCTGTATTCACGGCTTCAGAAGTGATTTTCGGTATCATACCACCCGAGCTGTTTATGATCTGGTCAGTAAAGCATGGTATCTTCGAAACCTATGCGGCTAATGTTGCGCTATTAACTATAATCTCATTTGCAGCAGGAGTGTTGGGTTACTACATAGGCTCCAACTTAAGGTCCGTTGCACTATTCAAACCTCTTTTTGATAAATACATCCGTAAGTACAAAAATATTTTAAACCGATATGCTGGTTTCTTAATAATAATAGGCGCTATTACACCAGTTCCTTTTTCGGCAATTTGTATGCTGGTGGGAGCCACAAACTTCCCTTTTCCAAAGTTTTTACTTTTTGCTTCAACAAGATTTCTAAGATTTGCAGCCTATTCTGTGGCTATATATTATTTCTAGACTATGAATAAATCAAAAACAGGGGTTTTATTGATAAACCTTGGCACACCAGACAGTCCAAGTGTATCTCATGTTAGATCATACTTATCTCAATTTTTAAATGATCCAAGGGTAATAGACATTCCTGCGATAGCAAGATTACTGCTCGTTAACTTGATTATTGTTCCTTTTAGAGCACCCAAATCTGCCAAAGTTTATAAAGAAGTGTGGACAGAAGAAGGCTCTCCTTTACTAACAATTAGCAACAATGTCGCTCAACTATTAGATAAGGAGTTAGGTGATGATTATGATGTCCACTTAGCCATGCGCTATAAGAATCCAAACATTGTAGATGTTTTGGAGCAGATGAGATTAAAGAACTACAACAAAATAGTAGTGCTGCCTATGTTTCCTCAATATGCTTCTGCAAGTACTGGATCGGCTTATGAGTTAGTGATGGATGTGGTTAAGAAATGGTGGGTGATACCTGAGATTAGGTTTGTAGGTCAGTATTTTGACAACCCTGATTTTATTGATGCTATTTTGGATAGAGCTTCAAAGTATAATATTGATGATTATGATCATGTGCTTTTCTCCTACCACGGGCTACCGGACAGACATGTTGACAAGGTATATCAGGATGGATTATGCAGTGATAGAGATTGTGAACATGAGCTAACTGAAGAAAATAAATATTGCTATAAAGCAACCTGCTACGCCACAACAAGATTGATTGCCGAAAAGCTGAACCTGCCAGAAGATAGATACACAGTCTGTTTCCAGTCACGGTTGGACAAGAAATGGCTTACTCCTTTTTCTGATAAGGTAGTTGAAGAATGGGGAAAAAAGGGAGCTAAAAAACTATTGGTCTTTTCTCCTGCATTTACAGCAGACTGCCTCGAAACCATTATTGAGATTGGTGATGAGTATCAAGAAATATTTGAAGAGCATGGTGGTGAAAAGGTTCAGCTTGTTGAGAGTCTGAACGAGCATCCGCTCTGGATCAAATGTCTAAAGGATTTGGTTATTAATTAGATTACAGCGGAATATCGTTGTATTTTACTTATCAATTCACTGATTTACTGAACATTGGCTCCGATTTTCTTCATTAAGGCCTAATAATTTCTTACTTTCTTTGTGCATCAATATGATGTACCACTAAAAAAGTTAAGGAATGAAAAATTTAATCTTCTCATTGCTAATGATTTGTGTCGTACTTCCATCACTGGGACAGGACGTTTTCATAGCTGACAACAACTTTAATGCTCCCACAGGGTCAAACATTTTTTCCACCATTCAAGAGGCCGTTGATGCTGCCAGTGCAGGGGACTTTATTTATATACAGCCAAGTCCAAATGCCTATGGTAGTGTCATTATTGAGAAGGAATTACATCTCGTAGGCATTGGCTTTAATCTGGATAAGGACTTTCCTCATGAATCTGTTATGGTAGATATTACCCTTAGAAATAATGTGGATAATACATCAAATGCTTCCAATTCAACAATAACTGGTATCCGTTTTCAAGAGTTATTTCCACTTAAAAGAAGTGGTCTCGATTATACATTGGATGGTATAAAAGTTTATAACTGCGATTTTGATAGAATTTATTGGTCTTCTGGTTCTACAGCACCAGTTATAGCCAACGCAGAAATCTATGACAATTATATTGATGGTCAAAGTGTTTTCGCCAATGCTGTAGCTAATCTTATATTTAGAAATAATTATATGGAAGGAATCAATTTCTTTACCTCTGCATTATCCACTGCAGTTCTTTCCAACAATATCATTTATGGTATAATTGAAAAATCCAGTGAAGGAGATAATGTTATTATTCAAAACAATGTATTTGTAGGCAGTAAAGGGTCTTCAGATTCATTTAATAAGCTTACAGACGTTATTGTAGCCAATAATATCTTTTATGGACGAACTCCAAGTGAAAATGCCTCAGGCAATAGTAATTCAACTAATTTTCAGAGAAATATATTCACTAATAACTTAAGTTATGAAACCGGGAATGATCAGCTGCCCCCTTCTGGTGGTGGGGTTTCAAATTCTGGTGATGGAAATATAGAAAGTTCCTCCCCTTTATTTGGCAATGTTCAATTGTTAAATACTTGGGATCCAGCTTATGATTTTACACTTCAAGGAGGTTCGCCTGCGCTGAATGCAGGCAGTGATGGTACTGATATCGGAATTTCAGGAGGACCCTACCCTTTTACAGACTCTAACTTTGTGCTAGATACAACGCCACTACCTACTATTCAAATCTTAAATACAAGTACAGTAATCAACCCTGGAGACGATTTGGATGTAAGGATTAAAGCAAAGTCAAACTAAAGATATTTGCTTAGAATCATAACAATATTGCTTACGACACTTATGTCATATGGTGTCTTGCTAGCGCAAGATGACATCATAGCTATGGAGTACTACATTGATGATGATCCCGGTGTTGGATTAGCTACTGACATACCAATATCTCAAGGTCAGTCAATTGATATAAATATTACGATACCAACCTCAATGATGGGGTTATCAGAAGGGATTCATTTATTAGTAATAAGAGCTCAAAATGCATCGGGAAACTGGGGGGTATATGAAGCACGTAATTTTTTCATCAAGAGCAATGAAGATACAACTCCACCCTTGCCTGTTAACCTAACTGATATAGAGTATTTCGTAGATTTGGACCCTGGGGTTGGCAACGGGGTTTTATCACCTATTTCACCCAACACCACTGTGGATTTAAATGAAGTTCTTGATGTTAGTGCTTTGTCAAATGGCTTTCATACAGTTTCATACCGAGTAAAAAATGCGAGTGACAAATGGGGATTTTATGAAACTAGAGTTTTCTATGTACAGAACCCATTAAATCCAAACCCAACGCCAGAAGATATGGTGGCACTTGAATATTATTTTGACGTTGATCCAGGCCAAGGAAATGGAACAGCTATAACCATTACGACAGGTCAATTAATAGATGTTCAACAGCTATTACCAAATGGTTTAACTTCAGGTTATCATGTCATTGGTATCAGAGCACAAGACGCATTAGGCAATTGGGGGTTTGCCGAGACTAGAGTGGTATACGTGAATCCCGGTGGTAATATGAGTAGCACTCCACTGAAAATAACTGATTTAGAATATTTTTATGGAGATGACCCAGGCTATGGTAATGGAGCATTAGTAGATGTTGAACCTGATGATGTTGATGTTGATATTGCCAGCTTATTAATTCCTTCAGCCTTGGACATTCCTGTGGGAACAAACAAAATAAGCTTCAGAGCACGAAATGAAAATGGGCTTTGGGGGTTCAAAGAGACCAGAGAGTTTGAGGTGATTGACGATTGCGCTCAGCCTACTGCCAACTTTGATATTTCGTTAGCCTGTGCAGGTGAACAAATAACCTTCACAGACTTAAGCACTGATATCCAAGGAGATGCTGAGTACAGATGGTATTTTAACGGAGATGAAATTGTAGACAGCAACATTATAGGCAATGCAAACTATACATTCACCAACCCTGGCACATATGAGGTTTCCTTAGCAATAAGTCAAGGTCAAATTTGTTATGATAGTGTTGGAGTTGAAATCACTATAAAACCAAAGCCTATTGTTGTCTTTAACACCGATCGTGTTGAGGTTGGCTCCATTACATCTTATACTGTAGATCAATTTAATGTTGACCCTGCTTCAACCTGGTCTTGGGATTTTGATACTGATGGAATAGAAGATGATAATACGGCCGGCAATACCCAAAATACCTTTCCTGCAGCGAGCTCCTATTTGACAACGCTTGAAGTAAGTGATGGACTTGGCTGCAGAACAACCTATTCAAAAGCAGTTACGGTAGATCCGGTATCGACAGGAGGTGGGCCCAATGCTAGTTTCTCTGTTCAGCTAGGATGCGCTGGAGCAGCTACCCTTTTTCTAGATAACTCTACTGACATTCCACCTGGCTCAACCTATAGTTGGGACTTTGATGATGATGGTCTCGAAGACAGCAATACTGCAGGTAGTGAACAGTTTGTTTACACAACATCAGGAATGTATACAGCTACCCTGACTATAGAAACTGGGAGTGAAACACTCACTCATTCTGCTATAATAGAAATAGCAAGTGAACCATTAGCCTCTTTTACATTTGAGAATAACTGTGAAACCACAGTAATAGATTTTATTGACAGCTCTACAGGATTATCATCAGGAGCAATATATAGCTGGGATTTTAATAATGACGGCATTGAAGATAGCAATCTAGCCGGTAACGTGAGTTATGACTACTTATCAGCTGGAAACTATATTGCTATTTTGTCAATCAGCAACAGCACAGAATGTACTGACGAGCATATTTTGAATATTACAATACCAGAAGCTATAATTCCGGATTTTTCTGCTGCGACATCTTGTGCAGGAACATCAACAGCATTCACAAATGGATCAGTAAATACTACCAGTGCAACTACTTATTCGTGGGATTTTGACGGAGATGGATTAGAAGATAGTAACAGGCTTAATCCAACTTTTATATATCCATTAGACGGATCATATAATGTTGAGCTCATCGCCACATCTTCAGAGGGGTGCAGTTATATTGCGGTACAGACAATCACAATCATAGAGAAACCGCAGCTCGACTTTAGCTTAGAGTCAGCTTGTGTTGGAGACCCTGTGATATTTACAAATACTTCATCAGGCCTAAATGATTCGGCTATAGTTTCGTGGGACTTTGACAGTGATGGTAAAATTGATAGCAATACAGATACTGATGAGTTCACTTACTTAGATGATGGCCCATATTTCGCAAGATTGACAGTTGATAATGGCTCTGGTTGTATTGAAGAATTGGTTAAAGAAGTAATTTTTAACAATGCTCCTGTTCCAAATTTCAGTGTAAACAATGGATGCATTGACAGCGATGTTATATTCACAGACCTTTCTTCAGGCACAGGTGCAAATACTACTTATAGTTGGGATTTTGATGGAGATGGGGTTATCGATAGTGAAGTGCCGGGGAGTGTTAGTTATTCCTATAGTAATGCAGGTAACTATGGAGTTGAATTAACAATCAAATCAAATGGGTGTGAGGCCTCCACGATTACGGAAATCGAAATATTTGACAAGCCAGTGTTTAGCTTGCCAACAGAATTTGAATTGTGTGAAAGTGAAACCTTAACGATAGATGCAGGCCCTGGATTTACTAACTATTTATGGAGTGATGGATCAAACAATCAAACTTTAGATGTAACAGATGCAGGGATTTACAGTGTTGAAGTCACTGACATTAATGGTTGTAGCAATGAAGCAAGCACTGAGGTACTGATTAGTCAGTTGCCTACTGCGGAATTTAACATACTTTATGAGATAGCAGAGCAAAGTGTAACTATATATTTAGAAAATCAATCGCAGAATGGTAAAGATTACCTATGGGACTTTGGCAATGGACAGACTTCAACAGAATTAAATCCCGTTTATACTTACAACGATATTGATGTATTATTTGGCGCTGTTTATGAGTTGTGTTTAACCACATTCAATGATTGTAATCAAACCACCTCATGCCAGTTTGTGAACCTGACAGTAACTGGGGCCGAGGACTTGCTGAGTAAAGAATTGAGTGTTTATCCAAATCCTAGTTATGGAAATGTTTTCATTTCATTTCCTGAAAGCTGGCTTTCGAGTGACATTAAGATAAATATCCATTCGCTAACAGGTAAAAAAGTATGGTCTACAACACCTGAACGGCCAATGATAGAAGTTACAGGTCTCCAACATGGATCATACTTTATTCATGTTAAGGTTAAAGAGGCGAACTACATTCAAAAACTAATTGTGAATTAATCATGCTGAGGTCAAAATACATACTTCATTTCTTCATAATTATAGGTCTGTTTTCATGCGGAAGTTCAGAAAAACCAGATCTATCATTTTTCTTAAGCAAAGAATGGAAAATGACGAATGTATACATTAATGGAGTTGAACAGGATACAGATTTATCAGCATATAGAATAAAATTAAATCAAGATTTAACTTATACCCGAACTAACCTAAATAATGAAACGGATGAAGGTACATGGCAGTTAGTCAATGGTGATCAGCAGATTGAACTTAGCAGTAATTTGGGTATTGAGGAATATCTAATTGTTGAATTACAATTTCGCCTTCTGGAATTACAAGTTATCCAAAGAAGCGACAAGGTTGGCTCTACAGAATTCAGGTATGTACTAGAACCTATACGTCCATGAGACTATTAATTACATCACTTTTAATTTTATCCATTTCTGCCATAACTCATAGTCAGGTAAGGATAGGCCCGAAAGCTGGGTTGACGCTTTCTCAGCAGAGCTTTGACTCAGATTATCAAGTTCTTAAATCAGGAACAGAATTTGGAGCCATGGGAAACGTGCCTTTGACAACTCAAATCTATCTACAAGCTGAGCTGTTAATGACTACTAAAGGTTATAAAGAAGAGTTTGGTGATGACATTTTTGATCAATTAACCAGCACATATTTACAGTTACCAGTCCTGCTTCAATACAGGTTTGGTAATAAAATAGAATACTATGGAGTCCTTGGAGTTTATGCCGGTCGTTGGACAAAAGGGAAATATAGGTCAAGAATCGAAGCTGAAACCAAAATTATTGAGGAAGACTATGTATTTACCAGCAGCTATAATAATGAAGGGTTTAAAGATAGTAGGCAAGAGATAGGTGCTATAGCAGGACTTGGACTAATTTACCCACTTTCTATAAATCATCTTATTCTGGATGTTCGCTACAATTATGGACTTACTGATACTTATGACCTTGAAACCAAACCTGAAGGCTATAAAAAACATGCTAATAGAAGTATAGCAATAACTTTAGGTATCCTCTTCTATTTATAAGTTTTTCACTGCCAACTCACTATAAAACTCAGCTACCTTTTCTGCAGCGTAGTCTATCTCTTCAGGAGTGTTGTACTTACTGAATGAGAATCTTACCGCACCTCTAGTTGGATCAGAATTAATGCCTGAAAGCACATGGGATCCTTTAGACGCTCCGCTTGAGCAAGCACTTCCACCAGAAGCAGAAATACCATTTATGTCCAAAGTAAATAGAAGCATGTCATTGTCTGGAGATGGCGGTAAACAAACATTTAATACCGTATACAGGCTTTTGTCCTTATTTTCTGATTCCCCATTAAATCCAACACCTTCAATAGTATTCTTCAATTTGGAGATCATCCGGTCTTTCAACCCCTGGATATAAACCTGATGTTCTTCCATATCTCTGTAGGCTATTTCCAAAGCCTTGGCTGTACCTATAATGCCGTAAACATTTTCTGTACCTCCACGCATATTACGCTCTTGAGCACCACCATGAATGAATGGAGCAATTTTCGTATTCCTATCAATATACATAAATCCAGCACCTTTTGGTCCATGAAATTTATGTCCTGCTCCAGTGATACAATGTAATTTCAGCTTTGATAAATCGTGTTTATAATGACCCATGGTCTGAACAGTATCAGAGTGAACTATTGCGTCATAACTTGCGCATAGCTCTCCCAATCTGTCAAGGTCTATAAGATTGCCAATTTCATTGTTGGCATGCATAAGAGACACCAACGAGCGGCTATTGGTTTTTAACAGCTCTTCCAGATGATCAAAGTCAACATTACCGTTATCATCCAGGTTTACAAAGCTGAGCTTAATTTTGCCTTGCTTTTCAAGGTTCTCTAATGTGTGAAGCACCGCATGGTGCTCAATTTTAGAGCTTATAGCATGTTTTAAATCATATGTATCAATTGACGAACAGATGAGCGTGTTATCAGCCTCAGTTCCTCCAGAAGTGAAGAAAATTTCACTCGGAGAAGCATGAAGTAATTCTGCTACAGTTTTTCTGGCATATTCAATTGCTGAACGCACCTTTCGCCCATGAGAATGAGTAGACGATGGGTTGCCAAAATTTTCAAGTAAGTAAGGCTTCATGGCCTCAAATACTTCACTATCTATAGCTGTTGTTGCTGCATTGTCCAGATAAACATTCATGATTTTATGCTTTAGCTGTAATTATTTCTTTAATGTCGGAGATTATTTTCTTTGCCAGATGTTCGGCAGTTGCCTCTGATTCTGACTCTGAATATATTCTTATTATTGGCTCTGTGTTAGACTTTCTTAGGTGAACCCACTCCTGATCAAATTCAATTTTCACACCGTCTATGGTGCTGATCTTTTTTGAAGCATATTGCTTTTGAATTTCAACCAAAATTTTGTCTACATCCACCTCTGGAGTAAGCTCAATTTTATTTTTAGAGATATGGAAATTTGGATAACTCGCTCTAAGTCGTGAACAGCTTTTTCCAAACTTGGCCAAATGCGTTAGGAACAAAGCAATACCCACCAAAGCATCTCTACCATAATGTAATTCAGGATAAATAATACCTCCATTTCCCTCACCACCAATTACTGCATTGGTTCTCTTCATTTCCTCTACAACATTTACCTCACCTACAGCTGATGATGTGTAAGTACACTCATGCTTTTCAGTAACTACTCTTAATGCCATGGATGAAGACATGTTAGAAACGGTATTCCCTTTATTGTTAGATAAAATATAGTCAGCAACAGCCACAAGAGTGTATTCTTCACCAAAAGGAGTTCCATCTTCCTGAATTAGCGCCAATCTGTCCACATCTGGATCTACTACAATTCCCAAGTCAAATTTCCCTTTCTCCATTTCTGAAGAAATATGATTTAGGTTTTCTGGTAGTGGTTCAGGGTTATGAGGAAAATGCCCAGTAGGCTCGCAATAAAGCTCTGTAACCTTAACCCCCATTGCTTTAAGCAATCTCGGTACTGCAATTCCTCCAGTTGAATTAACAGCATCAACAACAACACTAAACTTGCGCTCTTTAACGACCCCTACATCAACTAGAGGTAATTTTAAGATGATATCAATATGCTTATCGATATAAGAATCATCCGTTTTTAACTTCCCTAAGGACAGTACCTCAGCAAATTTATAGTCATTTGACTCTGCAATTTTTAGTACTTCCGCACCATCATCTCCTGAAATAAACTCACCCTTACTATTAAGAAGCTTCAGCGCATTCCACTGTATAGGATTGTGGCTGGCTGTTAAGATAATTCCACCTGCGGCATCTTCAGCAGGAACTGCCATTTCTACAGTTGGTGTAGTTGAAAGACCAAGGTCAATAACATCTATTCCCAACCCTATTAATGTATTCACTACCAAACCACTAACCATCTCACCGGAGATGCGCGCATCTCTGCCAATAATGATTTTTTTCTTGCCACTTTGCTTTACAGCCCAACTTCCAAATGCCGCGCTGAATTTAACAATATCTAACGGAGTTAATCCCTCACCAGGCTGCCCTCCAATCGTTCCTCTTATTCCTGAAATGGATTTTATTAAAGTCAATTTTTACTAGGTTAAAATGAATATGCAAAGTTAGCATTTTCATTTTAATCAGGATTTGTGACTTTAATTTATTTATGCGTCTCACTGATAATTCTTTTCTTATCAAAAGAACAAATAGCTATAACATTATCAATTACAACTAATTACAAATCAGTATTTTATGATCTATTTTCTCTTTATCCTAGGGTTTATATTTCTAATAAAAGGTGCAGACTTATTGGTCGATGGGGCATCTTCAATAGCAACAAGATACAATGTATCTCAAATGATTATTGGGTTAACAATTGTCTCTTTTGGAACATCACTACCTGAACTACTGGTGAACGTAACAGCCAGTTTTGGAGGTAATCCCGGTCTGGCCATTGGAAACATCTTTGGTAGTAACATTGCTAACATCTTATTGATTTTAGGCATAAGTGCTATAATTAGGCCTTTACCTATTTCAAAGAATATCTATTTTTCTGAAATTCCATTCTCACTAGTGGCCACACTTTTGGTTGGTTTTTTGGCAAACGCTGCCTTACTTTCTGATGTAAAATCACTCACATTGAGCAGAATTGATGGTGCCATTCTACTTCTGTTTTTTGTTCTCTTTATGGGCTATATATATGTGGTTTTTAAATCAGATAATGAGAAAATTGATGCCGCAGCTCAAAAGCCGGAACCTACACACTCTATGAATAAGTCCATCTTATATATCTTTTTAGGCTTGATAGGACTATATTTTGGAGGTGAATGGGTGGTTAATGGTGCCACAACTATTGCAAGTCAATTTGGGCTTAGTGAAACTTTTATAGGATTAACAGTTGTGGCAATTGGCACCTCCCTTCCTGAACTTTTTACCTCTGCAATGGCTGCCTATAAAGGCAACACGGATATAGCCGTGGGTAATGTAGTTGGTTCTAACATATTCAATCTCTTATGGATACTAGGTGTTAGTTGCTGTCATAAGACCTCTGCCTTTTGATGTAGCCAGCAATACCGATATAGTTATGATAGTTGGAGCAAGTGCCTTACTATTATTTGCTGTTGCAGTTGGGAAAGGTGCTCGTATTGTTAGGTGGGAAGGAATGCTATTTGTGGCGGTATATATTGCCTATATTTCCTACCTGGTGTTTAGGGGCTAAGCTTATGAAAACTTAGCCATTACTTTGTCTACTTCATTATCAGGATTTCCACAAGATTCATCTCCTGTCATGGTCTTACCACAGTAACCGCATTGCGCGCCTTCTTTATTTAAATAGGGGTTTTGTGAAGCACACGTACCTTTAAACTGTCCATCCTTTAAAAAAATTAGTCGCACCGACATCAGGATGAAGAATAAGGCCACAATTCCGATTCCCAATAGTAATGTAGTCATGTTTCTTTATTTTTAAGCAAAAATACTGATTCACTAAGGAAATAACAGCAATCGAATCAAAGTTTCTGAAAAAGGACATTCATGAAAAAAATTAAAACAACTCCAGATCTTAATCGCAAAGCCAAATTAGAAGCATTTGACAGGCTGCTTACCATCATGGATGAACTTAGAGAGAACTGCCCCTGGGATATGAAACAGACCATGGAAAGCTTGAGGCACCTGACAATTGAAGAAACCTATGAGCTTACTGATGCCATTATTGAAAATGATATGGACGAAGTAAAAAAAGAGTTGGGTGACCTTATGCTACATAACACTTTCTATGCTCGTATAGCCTCAGAGAAAAATGAATTTGATATAGCCGATGTACTTAATAGTATTTGTGAAAAACTAATCAATAGGCACCCACACATTTATGGAGATGTAGAAGTTGAAGATGAGAAAGCTGTTAAGGAGAATTGGGAGAAGATAAAGCTTAAGGAAAAAGGCAATAGCAAAAAATCAGTTTTAGGTGGTGTGCCTAAATCATTACCAGCCATGGTTAAGGCGATGCGGATACAGGAGAAAGCCAGAGGTGTTGGGTTTGACTGGGAAAAGAAAGAGCAGGTTTGGGAGAAAGTAGAAGAAGAAATGAATGAGTTCAAGGCAGAATTCAATATTGAAAACGAAACAGAAATTGATAAAACCAAAGCTCAGGCTGAGTTTGGTGATCTTATGTTTTCACTAATTAATTATGCGCGCTTTTTAGATATCAACCCTGAAGAAGCCTTAGAAAGGACAAATAAAAAATTCATTAAGCGTTTCAATTATCTCGAATCTGAATCTGAAAAGGATGGTAAAAAAATGGGCGAGATGACTTTAGATGAGATGGATAGGTATTGGGAGAAGGCAAAAAGCCTTAAGTAACAGGCTAGGATTTTGGGGACTACTTGTGTAATTTCAATGTGCAAGGAGGTTATTGTTTATAGTTGGTTCAAATAGATTACTCATAGCATCGGAATAGTCTATTGCCTTATTACTAAGTGTGAGATTTTGTCTATTGATGCTGGTATTCATCCTGATGATTTGTAATACCATTATATGAGTTGATATGTTGGGTGAACCACTCATAATCTCAAAGATGATTTTTGTTTGGCTGCCCCTGCAAACAAAAACCTAATGAAATGAAAAAGCTTAATATTCTTATTTCCGCACTTCTAATAGTAGGTATGCTGGCATGTAGCAATGAAAAATCTGAGCCAGTCATTTTTGATCAATTGAATTATTTCCAGCCAGAAGGATTTCAGGACTCCATTTTAATCGGAACACTTGAAGTTTTTGAAAATAGAGATAAATCTATAGGTAGGAAAATTCCCCTATTTGTAGCAGTTACACCTGCACTAAATAGGGACAGCCTAAAAGAACCAATTTTTATCGTTGATGGAGGCCCTGGAGTTGCTGCCTCAAATCAATCTTATTTTTATACTGAAGAAGATGATACTTTCCGCAAGTATCATGACATAGTTTATATCGATGTACGTGGAACAGGAAGATCTGGGCCACTCCATTGTATTGACATACAAACTAAGGCTTCCCCACAGGAACACTTTCAACACCCTTATCCAAAAGAGGAATTGATGTCCTGTATTGAAACCTATAAAGATTCGGTGGATTTCAATTTTTATGCAACAAAATATATCGCAGAAGATATGGAAGAGGTTCGTAGATGGCTGGGATATGACAGGATCAATATTTTCGGGACATCTTATGGCGGAAAAGTGTCACTCATGTATATGGATCGGTACGCTGATAAGGTCAATCGAGTAGTATTACATGCACCGGATGCACCAAATATTGGGTACACTGCCAATAGAGGTAAGTGGTCTGAGCAATCCCTTCAAAAAGTGTTCAGCTACTGCTTACAGGACCCATTATGCAAAGTAGCTTTCCCTGAAATTATGAATGAGTTTATTGTCTTAAAAAGAAGACTTCAAACAGATACTGTAACTGTTCCGGTTGATTTCAACGGGGCTACAATGCCCTTAAACATCAAATGGTATCCTGTTGCCGCCAAGATATCTTCTTATTTATATGATGACTACACCTATTCACAGCTTCCATTCATCATTCACGAAGCCTTTCTTGAAAACTACACCCCTTTGCTTGAAACATTCAACCTAAGCGATACTACCACAAGTTATTTCTATGCTGATGGCATGTTCTTGTCCAATATCTGTGCTGAGGAGATTCCACATCAGGCAGCTGATTCCTCAGAACACGCCTCATTTTTAGGCGACTATATCTATAAAACAAGAAAAGAGGCTTGCGAAACCTGGCCAGTAAATCCGGTAGACCGTTCGATGTATGAGTCAGTAAAATCAGACCTACCGACATTGATTATTTCTGGTGGATTTGATCCAACTTTTTCATTAGAAACCGGAGAATTAATTGCAAGCACTCTTACAAATAGCCAGCGAGTCATTATCCCTTATATGGGACATACGCTTGGTGACCTGAGCAATCTGGCATGTTACGATAGGAATGTCCTCCGCTATTTCGATGGAGAAACTCTTGTTTTGGAGTGTTTTACACAAATGAAGCCACGGGCTTTTAAAACTAAAAACTCCGAATAACTGTGGCTCTCAATCAGAACAACACCATCACTCCGGTACCACAGGCTGACCGTATTGAAATCCTTGATATACTTCGCGGGTTTGCTCTATTTGGGATTCTCATCATGAACATCATCAATTTTAGTGGTTATGACCTTCAATCAGATGTCACCAAAAGTTCCTTTAGTACCTATCAAACAGATCAGATTTTAATCAGCACAGCCCGAATCTTCTTTGACGGAAAATTCTACACCATTTTTTCCATTCTGTTTGGCATTGGTTTCTCCATTATCATGATGAGGTTAAAGAGTAAAACAGACAACTGGAAAGTGATCTTTTATCGGAGGCTATTGATCTTGGCCATCATTGGTTATTTGCATCTTCAGTTTCTTTGGGCTGGTGACATACTTCTGGCCTATGCTCTTATGGGGTTTTTACTACCACTATTTGCAAACTTCGGTAACCGTAAGCTACTCATAACCTCGGGGTTATTGCTTCTCACTTCACTTGGTATTCATACACTCGTTGCCATATTTGATTTCATGCCGGGTCAATGGCTTGAAAACAATGGTTTGGTCATCGATACAAAGAACGGAATCCCTGAAGATGATAGATGGAGAACTTATCTTTTTGATCCTGCTCACGGTTGGCAAGAATTCTGGAGGTGGAATCAGCCAGGGCTACTATTCAGGCTCTCAGATCTTTTGAATAGTAATCGGTTTTTCAAAATTCTCGCACTTTTTTTACTCGGTTACTACATCGGGAAGAACAATTACACAAACTATAATGTGACAACCAAACCAATAATAAAGAGCATTACGCTTTATGGATTTGTAATTGGAATACCTGCCAATCTCGCTTTTCTATATTTTCATAATGATGGAATACACCTCCCAGACATGCTCGGTTTGTGGGACTCATTAACCCAAATCATTGGAGGTGTATCGCTCGCAATTGCAATTATGGGTGCACTTACGCTACTGTATTTTAATGGATACAAATGGCTCCAATGGTTTGCTCCAATGGGTAAAATGGCATTAACAAACTACCTTATGCATACTGTCATTTGTATAAGCATATTTTATTGTATTGGCTTTGCCCTTGGTGCTAAAATGGGGCCTTCATACACCTTTCCAATAGCCATTATTATTATTCTTTTCCAAATGACATTTAGCAAACTATGG
Source organism: Fulvivirga lutimaris (assembly GCF_009711525.1). Lineage (GTDB taxonomy): Bacteria > Bacteroidota > Bacteroidia > Cytophagales > Cyclobacteriaceae > Fulvivirga > Fulvivirga lutimaris. The sequence continues at coordinate 24,214 of NZ_SMLV01000425.1, read as the reverse complement.
CTCAAGTACAACAATTATGGACCTATGGAGTGGCTTTGGAGGAAATTGACTTATGGGAAATTAAACTAACTGAGATGAAATACACCAAGATCATATTATTAAGTCACATGGAAGGTCCCGGCATATCGATCCAGAAAATGGCAAATCACAGATAATGAGATGAGAAAAAGATTCCAATATCTGGCAGTAGAATCTGCTATAGATAGAAAGAAATTAACACATATAACTTCTGATCAGATGGATCAATATTGGAACAAACCAAAAACTCTTAAGTAAAGGCTAAAAAATAAGATAAACTTTAAGTATTTTCCTGTTTCTATTAAGAGTGAATCAGGCCTATGAACGACATCCAACAAGTCTTTATTCTTTTTCTTGGTTTCGTAATTGTTGCTATTGCAGCAAATCAAATCGCCAAAAAATTTCAGGCTGTTAAATTACCCTTAATCACAGGGTTGCTCATCATTGGTGTTGTTTCTGGCCCATTCTTTTTGAATTTAATTCCCTCAGCATCTAAACTCAATCTTCAATTTGTTAATGATATATCTCTGGCCTTCATTGCCTTTGCCGCGGCAGCAGAATTATACCTAAAAGACCTAAGAGGCAGGCTGAAAAGTATTAAATGGATGACCTTTGGTCAGCTTGTAGTAACATTTATAATGAGTGCACTTGCAGTGTATCTGCTGGCTGACAGCATTCATTTTATGCAGAAAATGGATAAGTCAACACGAATTGCAGCCGCCATTTTAACTGCTACAATTTTTGTGGCTCGTTCTCCAGCTTCTGCTATAGCCATTATCAATGAAGTCCGTGCAAAAGGACCATTTACCCAAACGGCAATGGGTGTTACCGTTCTAAAAGACTTTTTGGTAATCATATTATTTGCCATTTGCATGTCACTGGCCAATGTCTTGGTCAATGGGGCTCAAATTGACTTTTGGTTTTTAATAATAATAATAGCTGAATTAGCAGCCTCTTTTATCATTGGATACTTACTTGGAAGAGTTTTAATTCTACTACTCTCTTTTAGAATTCACACCTATGCTAAGATTGTGTATATCCTAAGTTTAGGGTTTAGCATCTATCTCTTATCTTATTTTATAAAGGACTACACTTACCTTCACTTTGGAAAACAATTTCATATTGAGCCCCTTCTGATATGTATTCTGGCAAGTTTTATTGTTACCAATTACAGTAAATACCGACATGAGTTTATCAAACTGCTCGAGGACGTTGGCCCGATAATTTATGTATGCTTTTTCACTCTTGCAGGTGCAAGCATGTCTTTGGACTTATTGCTCAAAGTATGGCCAATAGCATTGTTGTTCTTTTTTATAAGGCTTGTAAGTATGATTATAGGGTCATTTATTGGTGGGTCACTAGCGGGAGATCCTCCTCTTTACAATCGCATTGGTTGGATGCCCTACATCACCCAAGCTGGTGTAGGTTTAGGTTTAGCTACTATTGTTGCTAATAATTTTCCGTCATGGGGAGCTGAGTTCTCCACACTGATTATTGCTGTTATTGTCATTAATCAGGTCGTTGGACCGCCATTCTTCAAATGGGCGCTTAGCATGGTTGGTGAAAGTCATCAAAAAGCTGAAACTCCGGTATTTGATGGAGTAAGAGATGCCATCATTTTTGGATTTGAAAGTCAATCTGTGGCTTTGGCAAGACAACTAAAAGCACACGGATGGGAAGTTAAACTGGCTACTAGAAGAAAGGATGTAAATAAAGATGAATATCCAGACATAGATATTAGAGAAATTGATAGTATAGACCTTGATTCGCTAAATACGCTGGAGGCTGGCTTGTCAGAGGCAGTTGTTTTAATGCTTACTGATGATGAGAATTACGAACTCACAACAAGAATTTATGAGCATATTGGAACCAAGGATATAATTGTAAGGCTTAATAACCATTACAATTTCGACAAATTTCATAAGCTAGGGGCACTAGTGGTAGACCCTTCAACAGCAATGGTGAGTTTGATGGATCATTTTGTGAGATCACCACAAGCCACCTCGTTGCTATTAGGTATGCAAGAAGGACAAGACACTATTGACCTTCAGGTCTTAAACCCTAACCTATTTGGACTCCCTTTAAGAGAGATGAGGTTACCTCAAGACGTTATTATTCTATCTATCAGGCGTAAAGGTCAGATGATCATTTCCCATGGCTACACCAGGCTTAGGAAAGGGGATTGGCTTACAATGGTTGGCTCAAACAAAAGTCTAAATAAGATGACACTGCTTTTTGATAGCTCTTCTAATTAATAGGCCTAACCTTGAATTAATCAATAAATATTAGCTTTGTACATCCATTGGTATGAGTACAAATTCATACTTGTTTTAATTTAATGTCAGAAAATAAAGATTATAGTGGCAAAGAGCTTGTGACAACAGACACCTTTGGTGTTTGGGCATTGGAAAAGAGAGTCAAGCTCACTAGGAGCATTGCTTATATAGGGCTCATTGTATCCACAATCTATCCCATAATTGATTACCTCAATGAGGCCTACCAATATATCCCGTATTATTTTATTTTAATCACCGGAAGTATTGCAAGTCTTGTACTATTAAGGTTTGGAAAGTACACCGCTTCGAAAATGGTGCTCTTATTATCTGGCGTAGCACTGGTAACAATACTTGCTTCCTGGGAAGTTCAGGATACAGGTGTTTTCATGTACTTTTTCGTTGTTGCTGTTGGTTCATTAACACTATTTGGGGCCAACGAAAAGATTAGTTCATTAATAATTGTAATTGCGAGCATTACCGCCTTTTATATAGTCTATTTTACGAATTTGGTTCAGTTTGAAAAGCTCCCGCTCACTCAGGATTATATTGAATTAAGTTTTTTCATTAATTTTTCTATCTGTGTTATCGCTTTGATAACGATGGTCTTCTACATACTGTCGATTAATAAGAGATATGAAGAAAAAATGTATAACTCGCAGACTCAGTTAATTGAGCTAACCAAAGAATTAACTGAAAGCCGTCAACGTTTTGAACTGGCCATTCAAGGATCAAGTGTTGGTATTTGGGATTGGGATGTACAGAGCGATCACCTTTTCATTAGCCCTTTATTGCTTAAAATTCTTGACTATACAGATGAAAAATTAGTCGGGGTTACCTCAGAACGATTATTTAGAATTCTGCATCCTGATGATAAGGAAAGGTTTGAAACTGCGCTTAATGAACATTTTGACAAAAGTACACCTTTCCGAATTGAATGTAGATTAAAAAAGGCCGATGGTAGCTACATCTGGGTGCTAGACACCGGTCAAGCCCAATGGGATAAAAAAGGCACGCCAATCAGAATGGTTGGAACTGTTTTAGATATTGATGATCGAAGAAAGGCCTTTAAAACGGTTGAAGAACAAAATGAATTACTGGCAAAGACTAATGAAGAACTAGACAGATTTGTCTATAGTACTTCTCATGATCTTAAAGCTCCTTTAAGTTCGATATTGGGCTTAATAAACGTGGCAGAAATGTCAAATGATCCAAAAGAGTTCGGTGACATTCTTTCCAGAATGAGAAAAAGAGTTGGTGCTCTCAACGGGTTTATTGCAGAAATTATTGATTACTCAAGAAATACGAGATTAGAAGTTGAATCTTCTTCCATTAATTTGAAAGATCTCATTGTTGAGGTTATTGATGGTTTAAAATACTATGAAGATTCTCAAAGAATCGATATCAAAATTGAATTTGATGATGATCTGCTCATCAGCTCTGACCGAGGAAGATTAAAAATCATTCTTAACAACCTTATTGCTAATGCCATTAAGTATCACAATACAAGTCAGGAAAATCCTTTTATTAAAATCCAGTGGGATTTTAAAGAAGGACTTGGGGTGATAAAAATAGTGGACAATGGTACTGGCATAGACGACAGTCTTCAAGATAAAGTGTTTAACATGTTTTTTAGAGCAACTGAAAGCTCCGAAGGATCAGGTCTTGGTCTTTACATTGCCAAAGAAATGACCGAAAAAATTTCAGGTCAGTTGTCATTTGAATCAAACATAGGCGAGGGTACAACTTTCTTCATCCATATTCCTTATAAGCCAATACTAGAAAAAGTAACCACTACCCAGATAAGATAACCGCCATGTTGATCTGATCCAATAACAGCCTCTTACCGAACCCTTAACTCACTGTTTATTAGCAAATAAGCTGCAATAATTATAAATTTACCCTCATAGAAGTTAGAGACAAGCGTTGAACCAATCAGAAAACTCACAATTTTTCCGAAACCTGTATCTCGGAAGTCATTCTAATATAGAAAAGACGGACACCGCTAAGCGCGCCATTCTAACTGGTCAACTAAGTCTATTCTGTGCCTTTATAGCTGTATTCTATACTTTCTTTGATTTGTGGCAAGGTGCTGAAAGCTCATTTATAGTTTATCAGCTATTATTCGTGCTTTCTTTAGGCTCATTTTTTATTAATAGAGCTGGCAAGCATCAAGTGGCCACCTTTATGCTACTTCTTAGTGCCAATCTTATTTTGTCATTCTCTGCAGAAAAGGAAGCTCAAGAGACAGGCGTATTTATGTTTTTTATTCCAATAATTGTTGGCTCATTTGCCCTTTTCGGTTTTGAGCAAATGAATAAGGCCATAGCAATGTCCATATTCTCGCTCATACTATGTCTGGTTATATATAAGTATGAATTTGATTTTGTCCAGAAGTCAGTAATTCCTCCTGGTGGTGTGCAGCTCAACTTCATGTTTAACACTACGATTTCTGCTATAACAGCATGCATCATAATCATTTTTATTCTAAGACTTAACCACACTGCCGAACTTAAGCTCGAAAAAATATCTGAAGAGCTAAAGATAAATAAGGACAGGTTCGAACTCGCCATTCAGGGTTCAAGTGCTGGTATTTGGGACTGGGATGCCATCAATGACAAACTTTTCCTTAGTCCATTGTTGATAGACCTTTTGAGATACCCTCCAGAAAAGTATGAGGATATGACCTCTGATAAATTGAATAAGGTTATGCACCCTTCTGACCTTCCTAAGATAAAGGCAAAACTAAAGGAGCACCTTGAAAACAGGGAGCACTTCTATAAAGAGGTTAGAATTAGAAAAGGTGATAACACATATATATGGGTACTCCTATCTGGCCAGGCCCAGTGGAATGAGAAAGGTGAACCCATTAGGATGGTGGGCACACTTCTGGATATTAATGACAAGAATAAGGCATTTAGAAAAATAGAAGAGCAAAATACACTACTCGAAAAAACCAATGAAGAACTCGACAGGTTTGTTTATAGTACTTCACATGACTTAAAGGCCCCTTTAAGCTCGATAATAGGACTTATACAATTGGCACGAATGACCGATGCTCCGGATGAGCTGAATGAATACCACAACATGATGGAGAAAAGAATTCATACCCTCAATGGGTTTATCTCTGACATCATCGATTACTCAAGAAATACAAGATTGGGCATTGACAAAGAAAGTGTCTGCCTCAAGCCATTGATAGAAGAGGTGGTTGAAGGACTACAGTTCTATGAACACTCAGAATCAATAGACATTCAAATTCTAATTCCTGAGGATATCTCTGTCGAGACAGACAGAGGAAGACTAAAAATTGTTCTCAACAACCTTGTAGCCAATGCCATTAAATACCATGACATGGCCAAAACCAATCCACATATTTTAATAACCTGGGAATTAAAAGAACAAACAGGAGTGATTAAAATTGAAGATAATGGAACTGGTATTGAAGATGATCTGCAAGACAAAATTTTTAATATGTTCTTTAGAGCCACACAAAAATCAGAAGGTTCAGGTCTGGGATTGTACATTGCCAAAGAGATGACCGAGAAAATATCAGGCAAGATCACTCTTGAATCTACCTACGGAGAGGGTACTATCTTCTTACTTGAACTTCCTTATCAAAAAGTTATGGAAGAGGCTAATGCCTAGCAATTAGATCATTTTTATATCTTTGCGCCCTATGGCGAACCAAGACGATAATTTGTTAAAAAAAATAATTGCACATGCGAAGGAGTATGGCTTTATTTTTCCTTCTAGTGAAATTTATGATGGACTGGCTGCGGCTTATGATTATGGCCAAAATGGTGTAGAGTTAAAAAATAACCTCAAGTCATTTTGGTGGAAAGCCATGGTTCAAATGAACGAAAATATTGTTGGCCTTGATGCTTCAATTTTTATGCACCCAACTACCTGGAAAGCTTCAGGTCATGTTGATGCATTTAATGACCCAATGGTTGACAACAAGGACTCTAAAAAACGTTATAGAGCTGACGTTTTAATAGAAGATCATATTGCCAAAATTGAAGGAAAAATCAACAAAGAAGTTGATAAGGCAGCTAAACGTTTTGGTGATTCTTTTGATAAAGAACAATACCTGGCTACCAATGGTCGGGTTCTGGGCTATCAATCTGAGATTGACAGTATCAATGAGCGCATGAAAAATGCCATTGAGTCGGATAATCTAGCCGACCTCAAAACTTTAATTGAAGATTTAGGCATTGCAGATCCTGTATCCGGATCAAAAAACTGGACAGATGTACGCCAATTTAATTTGATGTTTTCTACAGAACTTGGTTCTGTAGCTGATGGTGCTAGCAAAATATATTTAAGACCTGAAACTGCTCAGGGAATATTCGTCAACTTCCTTAATGTACAAAAAACAGGAAGAATGAAAATACCATTTGGTATTGCGCAAATTGGCAAAGCTTTCAGAAATGAAATTATCGCGCGCCAGTTCATTTTCCGTATGCGTGAATTTGAGCAAATGGAAATGCAATTTTTTGTAAAACCAGGTGACGAAATGCAATGGTATGAGCACTGGAAAAACACAAGAATCGGCTGGCATAAACTGCTTGGTTTGGGAGAAGAAAACTATAGATTCCATGACCATTTAAACCTGGCTCATTATGCCAATGCGGCTTGTGACATTGAATTTAATTTCCCAATGGGCTTCAAAGAATTGGAAGGTATCCATAGCCGTACTGACTTTGACCTAAAAGCTCATGAAGAACATTCAGGTAAAAAATTACAGTTCTTTGATCCACAGGAAAACAAGAGCTATGTGCCTTATGTCATTGAAACTTCAATTGGTCTTGATAGATTATTTCTTGCCGTATTGACGGCCGCCTTCACAGAAGAGACCTTGACAGATGGCAGCGAAAGAACAGTTATGAAAATACCTGCAGCTATTGCTCCAACTAAAGTGGCAGTGTTACCATTGTTGAAAAAAGATGGACTTCCTGAAAAGGCAAGGGAAATATTAGATGAGCTTAAGCTTGATTTCAATTGCACTTATGATGAAAAAGATGCCATTGGCAAGCGATATAGAAGACAAGATGCGGTTGGTACACCTTACTGCGTTACTGTTGACCATCAAACGCTTGAAGACAATACAGTAACTATAAGAGATAGAGACAACCTTCAGCAGGAGCGTATTAATATCTCAGAGCTTCATGCCAGAGTTTCTGACCTTGTATCTGTAACCAGCTTGCTGAAAAAAATCTAGTTGGGATACCTTTTATTATTTACAGTTCTTGGACTTTTAATTTTTGGAGTCTGGTCAATATTTAATGACATATATGTTTATATCTACGATCAGATTAGGTACAGCCTTAAGGTCAGACAGCCATTAAAAAGTAGCAGGAAGCTGATACTTAACAAATACAGCGCTTATTATAAAGTACTGCCTTTGGCCAAAAAGAAAGAGTTTGAAAGGCGGGTGCAACGTTTTATTTATTCTAAAAGGTTTATTTCCAGATCATCATTACCAGTTTCGGAAGAGATGAAAGTTTTGATCTCTGCCAGTGCGATACAATTGACTTTTGGATTGCCAGAGATTTACCTTTCAAACTTTGATAAAATACTGATCTATCCTGATTCATATTATTCTCACATCACCAAAAAATATCATCTTGGCGAGGTAAACCCAAGAGCAGGAATAATACTACTCTCATGGAATCACTTCGTAGAAGGGTATGGGGATCTGACCGATTCATTTAATGTAGGTATTCACGAAATGGCACATGCCATACACTTCGAAAACCGAATTAGAAATGAGGAGTTTGACTTTCTTAACAAGGATGCTCTTCAAACACTGAGTATTATCACCGACAGGGAAATGCCAAAAATAAATAGTGGTCAGCCGCATTTATTAAGAGCCTATGCAGGCACCAATGAATATGAGTTCTTTGCTGTTGCACTTGAATATTTCTTTGAGCAGCCGACACAAATGAGCGAACAACTTCCTGATCTTTATCAAACTATTGCCATTTTGCTGCGTCAGGATCCTTTGAAATTATATAATTTTAGTAGTCCAAAATAGTTATCATGAATTGGGAAGAACTTTTATCTAATCAGCGTACTCCAGAGAAAAAGACAGCACATGAGCCTAGCAGAAGTGCTTTTGAGCAGGATTATGATAGAATAATTTTTTCCCATCCTTTCAGACGGCTGCAAGATAAAACACAAGTTCACCCATTACCAGAGCATGATTTCGTGCATACACGGCTCACCCATAGTCTCGAGGTGTCCAGCGTGGGCAGAACTTTAGGAAAACGCGTTGGCGAGGTGATTCTTGAAAGGCATTCAGCACTTTCAAAAAGCTTTTCCATTCATGATTTTGGTGCCATAGTCGCTGCTGCTTCTTTAGCACATGACATAGGCAATCCTCCTTTTGGGCATTCTGGCGAAGATGCCATATCAGGTTTCTTTAAAGAAGGAAATGGTACGCAATATCAATCATTAGTCAACGAGTCCGAGTGGGCTGACCTTACCACGTTCGAAGGAAATGCTCAGGGTTTCAGGTTATTTAACAAAGAGCGGTACCAGGGCATGAAGCTGACTTATGCTACGCTTGCTGCTTTTAGCAAATACCCGCGACAATCGATCATCAAATCAAAAGACCCTAATCGAAGAAGCCAAAAGAAATATGGTTTCTTTCAAAGCGAAAAAGACACATTTAAATCTATTGCTGAAAGCACCGGATTAATACAGTTTGAAGGCTACAGTTGGTCACGACATCCATTGGCATTTTTGGTAGAAGCTGCAGATGACATTTGCTATCATCTTATTGATCTGGAAGATGGCTGTAGACTTGGGCTTGTCAGTTATGAAAAAACAGTTGAGCTCTTTGCCAACATTTTGAAGGAAAGATTCAGCTTAGAAAAACTCAATAAGATTGATACTATTAACGAGCGAATTGGCACGCTAAGAGCACTTTCTGTTGGTCAACTGATTGATGAATGCTGCGCTTTGTTTTTGGATAAAGAGAAAGAAATTATCTCCGGAGAATTTGACACCTCACTAACCGATGCCATACCGTCTGCAGGAGTTTTAAATGACGTTATTAAAATCTCTATTGAAAAGATCTACAGATCACGTCAGGTTATGGAGACCGAAGCCGCAGGATTCGAGGTGCTTCCAGGGTTGTTGGAGGCTTTCACTGAGGCCGCTATGGATTTATCTCAAAACAATAAGGCTTCCATTAAAAACCAATCGCTTTTACGTTTAATGCCTCCAGAAGCTATTTTAGATATCAAACAGAACAAGGGCAACTCCTATTCTGTGCTGATGAGTTGCATCGATTTTGTATCTGGTATGACCGACAGACACGCCATCTCACTTTTCAGAAAGATCAAAGGGATTTCGTTACCAAATAGCTAATTTCTGGTGGTCAAATTCGGAGTTTTTGCTGCAATGCCTTCTATCCCATTTTTAACTACTGTTTCTGGCTAAAATCATTACCTTTGTGCCTTTGTTTTAGCATGTGGACTAAGCTTTCTCATATCATCATTAAACAGCGGCTATTATTAGTAGCTATATTGGTGGCCATTACGGCCTTCATGGGATATCATGCGCGCTTTGCTGAGATGAGTTTTGAATTTGCAAAAACTGTACCTGCAGATGATCCAGATATGATCGAGTTGCAAAAATTCAAGTCTTTATTTGGAGAAGATGGAAACTTGGTCGCACTGGGAATTCTTGATAGCAGCGTTTACGAAACTGATAAGTTCAAATCACTTTATAAATTAAGTAAAGAGCTTGACACTCTTGATGGGGTCAATAGTGTTCTATCGCTACCATTGATTCAACTACTAGAAAAAGACACTGCCAACAACAAATTTATCTTAAAGCCCATTTTTGCTAATGGCATCCCTGATGACCGAGCCACTTTAGACAGTCTTATGTCAGAGGCTTTTGATCAGAAATTTTATGCAGGGCAGCTTGTCAATGAAAACAATGGAGCCACTCTGGTATTGATTTCTATAAAACGGGAAGTGCTTAATTCCGCGAAAAGACTTGACCTAACCCAAAAGATAATAGACAACGGTGAGGCCTTTGAAAAAGAGACTGGTATAAAATTACACTATGCCGGATTACCTTTTGTACGCTCAGTCGTAGCGGGCAAGGTAAAAAAGGAAATGCAGATTTTCCTTTTCCTTTCTGTAGCAGTTACAGGACTGATTCTATTTTTATTCTTCAGAACCTGGGATGCCGTTGTATTTCCAATGACAATCATTGCTGTTGTTGTGGTTTGGGTAATGGGCTCTCTGGTGCTCTTTGGCTATAAAATAACCATACTTACAGGACTGATACCTCCCGTGATTGTCGTCATTGGCATACCCAATAGTGTCTACCTGCTCAATAAGTATCATCAAGAATTTGAGAAGCATGGCAATAAAGTAATGGCCATTAGTAGAGTGGTGAGGAAAATAGGCCTTGTTACTTTAATCACAAACTTTACAACTGCTGTAGGCTTCCTTGTGCTCGCCTCCACTGACATTACAATTCTTAGAGAATTCGGAATTGTAGCTGGTTTAAATATCATGGCCACTTTCGTGGTAAGTATAATTCTTATACCAGCTGTTTTCTCATGGCTGCCATCTCCAGGGGGCAAGCAGCTGAAACATTTACGTTTTAAAGGTATAGACTTTATACTCAGTAAAATGGATATTCTGGTGCATAGACACAGAGCAGCTATATATTCTGTTACTGGTATATTGGTTGCTATTTCCATTTACGGAATGACAAAGGTTGAGGCAGTATCTTATATGGTTGATGACCTGCCTTCAAGTAGTGAGATAAAAAAAGACTTGCGATTCTTCGAACAACATTTTAGTGGGATTATGCCATTAGAAATTGTTGTTGACACGCAAAAACGCAGAGGCGTTATTGATCTCAAAAACCTTCAAAAGATTGATGAGTTTGAAACCTTTTTAGCAGAACAAAGAGATATATCTAAGCCCGTTAGTGTGGTTAGTTTTGTAAAAGCATCCAAGCAGGCATTTTATAATAATAACCCTGCACGATATAGTTTACCTACCAACAGAGAGAAAAATTACATCCTCAGGTACATGCGAAATCAAGGAGACAGCTCTGGGCTCTTTAGCTCCTTTGTTGATTCTACTTTAACTAAAATGCGCTTGTCTATGCAGGTAGCAGATATAGGCTCCCATAAAATGGACTCTCTGATCAAAGGTGTTGTTCAACCAAAAATTGATACCTTGTTTGGTGATACGGACTTAAAATTAAGTATTACAGGTACCACCCCACTATTTATCAAAGGCAACAAATTTTTAATTCAGAATCTTTGGTTCAGCCTTTGTCTGGCCTTTATCATTATCGCCATTATTATGGCAGTGTTATTTGTCAATGTAAGGATGATCATAATCTCATTAGTACCAAATGTAATTCCGCTGCTTATTACGGCAGGAATAATGGGCTTTGCAGGTATCCACCTTAAGCCGAGCACTGCATTGATATTTAGTATTGTATTTGGAATTTCAGTGGATGACTCCATCCATTTTCTTGCAAAGTACAGACAAGAATTATTCGCTCATAAATTCTTTGTGCCTTTAGCCGTGAGCAGAAGCTTAAAAGAAACAGGGGCGAGCATGATGTACACCTCCATCATCCTTTTTGCTGGTTTTGTCATTTTTGTATGGTCAGATTTTGGAGGAACTGTAGCGTTAGGAATTTTGACATCCATCACTTTGTTAATTGCTATGATTACCAACCTCATTTTATTGCCTTCACTTTTGATGACATTTGATAGTGGTAAAAGAAGTAAAACACTTCATCCACTTATCGAGCAATACGATGATGGCTTCTATCAGGAAGATGAGGATGAAGAAATTGATCTTGAGTTGATCAGGGTGGCAAAAGATGAAGAAAACACATCAGAAGAAATTAAATCATAATCTTTAAAGGAGTAATACGGTGAAGTATAAAGAGTATAAAGGGCTTAACTATGCTGAAATAGCCAATGAAGTACTTGATTATTGGAAGAAAGAAGAGGTCTTCAAAAAATCGATAGATACTAGGGAAGGACAGCCGACATTCACATTTTATGAGGGCCCTCCCTCTGCTAATGGCACGCCTGGTATTCACCATGTGATGGCCAGAGCAGTAAAGGATATTTTCTGCCGTTATAAGACTCTTAAGGGCTTTCAGGTAAAGAGAAAAGGTGGCTGGGATACACACGGGCTTCCAGTTGAGCTTCAGGTTGAAAAGGAATTAGGTATTACTAAAGAGGATATTGGCAAGAAAATATCTGTTGAGGAATACAATCAGAAGTGCCGTGAGACCGTAATGAAATTCAAAGATCAATGGGATGACCTGACTGAAAAGATGGGTTACTGGGTTGATCTTGACGACCCTTATGTTACGTTCGAAAAAGATTACATTGAATCACTTTGGAATATATTAAAGCAACTTTACGATAAGGGGTTGCTTTATAAAGGCTATACTATTCAACCTTTCTCACCAGCAGCAGGTACCGGCCTAAGCTCTCACGAGCTGAACCAGCCTGGCACTTATAGAGATGTAAAGGATACCACGGTTACAGCACAGTTTAAAAAGAAAGGTACTGACAATGAGTATTTCCTGGCCTGGACAACCACTCCATGGACGCTAGCTGCAAATACTGCTTTGGCAGTAGGTGAAAAGATAGACTATGTGAAGGTTGAAACATTCAACCCTTACACCTTTGAAAAGGTATTTGTGATTTTAGCAAAGGACAGACTCAACTCTTACCTGAATGCTAAAGATGCTGAGGCCAAAATTGAAGATTATAAAGCAGGTGATAAGGTAATCCCATATCAGGTAGTTGAAGAAATTAAGGGTAAGGATTTAGTTGGTCAGGAATATGAACAGTTATTGCCTTATATCCAGCCAGATGGACCTGCATTCAAAGTAATCCCTGGTGATTATGTAAGCACTGAAGATGGTACTGGCATAGTTCATATCTCTCCAACATTTGGTGCTGATGATTACCGTGTGGCTAAGCAAGCAGGCATAGGAGCGATATTGGTTAAGGATAGTGAGGGCAAAGATGCTCCTATAGTTGACCGTCAAGGCCGATATGTGAAAGAGATGGGCGAGTTTGCTGGTATGTATGTCAAAAATGAATACTACAGCGAGGCTGATGCACCTGATAAGTCTCTTGATGTGCTATTGGCTATCAAGTTAAAAGAAGAGAATAAAGCTTTTAAAGTAGAAAAATACGAACACTCCTACCCACATTGCTGGAGAACGGACAAACCTATTTTATACTATCCGCTTGACTCATGGTTCATCAAGACCACTGCCGTCAAGGATGATTTGGTAGCATTGAACAAAACGATCAACTGGAAACCTGAATCTACCGGTACAGGAAGATTTGGTAACTGGTTAGAGAATCTTGTCGATTGGAACTTGTCACGTTCAAGATTCTGGGGAACACCATTGCCAATTTGGGTTTCTGAAGATAAAGCTGAGCATAAATGTATCGGCTCAATGGAAGAGCTAAAGGCTGAAGTGGCTAAGTCTGTAGAAGCTGGATTTATGGAAGCTGAACTTTCAGATGATTTTGACCTACACAGACCATTTGTAGATGATGTTGTCTTAGTCTCTCCGTCTGGCAAGAAAATGTTTCGAGAGCCCGACCTTATAGATGTTTGGTTTGACTCAGGGGCTATGCCGTATGCTCAATGGCACTATCCTTTTGAAAATGAAGACATTTTTAAAGCTAATTACCCTGCAGATTTCATTGCAGAAGGTGTCGATCAGACAAGAGGTTGGTTCTTTACACTGCATGCCATTGCGGTAATGCTAAATAAAAGTGTAGCATTTAAAAATGTAATTGCTAACGGACTTGTTTTAGATAAGAATGGAAACAAAATGTCCAAGCGATTGGGTAATGCTGTGGATCCATTTAAAACACTAGCCGAGCATGGTCCTGATGCCACGCGCTGGTATATGATCTCAAATGCCAACCCTTGGGATAATCTTAAATTTAATATTGACGGTGTATCTGAAGTTTCAAGAAAATTCTTTGGTACGCTCCACAATACATATTCATTCTTTGCGCTTTACGCTAACCTTGACAAATTCGATTATAGTGAAGGCGAAATAGATTTAAGCTCGAGAACAGAAAGTGACCGCTGGATACTTAGTAAACTTAACAGCCTTATTGCAAAAGTAGATCAGGCATATGAGGATTATGAGCCTACAAAAGCAGCGCGTTTTATTCAGGACTTCACTATAGATGATTTAAGTAACTGGTATGTTCGTTTGAACAGAAAGCGTTTCTGGAGAGGTGAATACAATGATGACAAACGCTCAGCTTATCAGACCCTGTATAGCTGTCTTGTAACTATTGCCAAGCTTTCATCTCCAATAGCTCCATTCTATATGGACAGACTATATCAGGATTTAAACGCTGTGAGCAATTTAGAATCATTTGAGTCAGTACATTTGGCAAGCTATCCTGTATCAGATGCAAGCTATATCAACGAAGATTTAGAAACTCGCATGGCATTGGCTCAGAATGTTTCTTCTCTTGTTCACTCACTGCGCAAGAAGCATTTGATCAAAGTGCGTCAGCCTTTATCTAAGATTTTGGTGCCTGTTCTAAACGCACAGTTTAAATCTCACGTTACTGCGGTTGAGGAGTTAATCAAATCTGAAGTTAATATCAAAACCATCGAATTTGTTGATGATGAATCAGGTATACTGGTAAAGAATGTCAAGCCAAACTTCAGAAAGCTAGGACAGGAGTATGGCCCTAAAATGAAGGAAATAGCTGCGAAGATCAATCAGCTAAACGCTGATGATATCAGCAAACTAGAGGCAGATAATAGCTTAGAAATAGCGCTAACTGATCAAAAGGTAACGTTGACGTTAGAAGATGTTGAAGTAACCTATCAGGATATTCCAGGTTGGTCTGTAGCAACTGAAGGAAGGCTTACTGTGGCCTTGGATATCACAATAGATGAGGATTTGAAGAAAGAAGGTATTGCAAGAGATTTGGTGAACCGTGTACAGAACATGCGTAAAGACATGGGGCTTGAAGTTCAGGATAAGATTATTATCATAATTGAAAAGAATACTGACCTTGTGAATGCGGCACTAGAAGGCAATAAGGAATATATATGTACAGAAACTCAGGCTTTATCGTTGAACATTTCTGACAGTATAGTTGATGGAAGTTTGCTTGAAATGGACGAGCATAAGTTAAAAATAAAAATTGAGGCCTAAGATTATGAAGCTGAATATGACGTTGTTGAGGTATTTTTTGGTGGCTTTGGTTGTCATCGCTATTGACCAAACCTCTAAGCTGCTTGTGCACAACAACATGATGATGGGAGCCGGTGGTGAAATTGATGTACTGGGCGACTGGTTCAAACTTCATTACTTACTCAACCCTGGAATGGCCTTTGGTTTGAAATCGAGCCATGAGTATGGTAAGTTATTATTGACTTTATTCCGTCTTGGAGCAATGTTCGGCATTGGTTATTATATCTATTACCTATATATCAAAAAAGCTCATACTGGCCTTTTATGGTGCATGGGACTTATATTAGGTGGTGCGGTAGGCAATGTCATTGACAGTACTTTATATGGGGTACTACTAGATAACGCACCGGCAGGTTCTCCTACACCTTGGTTTCATGGTCAGGTAATTGATATGTTGTTCTTCCCGCTGTTTGACGGCCATTATCCAGAATGGATGCCGTTTGTAGGTGGCGATTACTTCCTATTCTTCAGTCCAGTGTTCAACATTGCTGATTCATCCATATTTATTGGTGTAGTCATCATTTTAATATTCCAGAAGAAATTCTTTATTCCTAAAGAACAGCTTCAAGGTGTAAAATCTGAGGAGGAACTAAAGCAGGAGCAAGAAACAACTCAGGAAGAGGTGCTTTCTTAGAAGCAATTATCAAAATTAAATTTCTTTAAGATTTTAAAAGAAGGGCTAAACATTTAATCATGTTTAGCCCTTCTTTTATTGGTGCTAATAGAATACATTTACACTAACAGGAATAATATTATTCTTATAAAAACTAACCTAAAACCAATATGATGAAAAGATGTTTAAGTGTTTTGGCAATTTTCCTGTTTGTGCTGACAGGACTCGTCAATGCACAAGAAAAAGAAATCAAGGGGAGTCTTAATAGCCCCCTTCCAACAGACCCAAATGTTGTTGTTGGAAAACTTGACAACGGGATGACTTACTACATCCGTAAAAATGAAAAGCCAGAAGATAAGGTGGAATTACGATTGGTGGTTAATGTAGGGTCTACCGTTGAAGATGAAAATCAACTTGGTCTTGCTCACTTTTTGGAGCACATGGCTTTTAACGGCACTAAGAATTTTGAAAAAAATGAATTGGTAGATTACCTACAATCAGTAGGTGTAAAATTCGGAGCTGATCTAAATGCCTACACTTCTTTTGACGAAACAGTTTATATTCTTCCAATACCTTCAGACAATGAAGAAACCCTTAACAAAGGACTATTAGTATTAGAAGACTGGGCCCATAATATCACTTTATCTGATGAAGAAATAGATAAGGAGAGAGGTGTGGTTATTGAAGAGTGGCGATTAGGACAAGGCGCCAATCAGCGTATGCGCGATGAGTGGTTCCCAGTAATGTTCAAAGATTCAAGATATGCCAATAGATTGCCTATTGGTAAAAAAGAAGTATTGGAATCATTCGATTATGAGACCATTAGAAAGTTCTATAAAGACTGGTACAGACCTGACCTGATGTCATTGGTTGTAGTAGGTGACATCGATCCTGCTGCTATGGAGAAAAAAATCAAGGCTCAA
Organism: Fulvivirga lutimaris; assembly: GCF_009711525.1. Classification (GTDB taxonomy): domain Bacteria; phylum Bacteroidota; class Bacteroidia; order Cytophagales; family Cyclobacteriaceae; genus Fulvivirga; species Fulvivirga lutimaris. The sequence continues at coordinate 7,112 of NZ_SMLV01000425.1, read as the reverse complement.
TTTAGCAAGATCAAAAACCCTAAGAACCCTCGTGAAAGAACATTTTATGACGTGCCTGATCAGGACAATACTGCAGTTAGTGTAGTTACAGATCCCGAGGCTTCTTTTACTCAAATTCAATTAATTTATAAGCAGGATAACGAAGAGACTAAAACCTTAGATCAGTACAGACGAGACATAGTTTATAATCTCTATTCTGGAATGATCACTAAAAGGCTAGATGAGCTAAAGCAGTCACCAGAACCTCCATTCTTTTTTGCTAGCACAAGCTATGGCAGCATGGTTCGTACCAAAAGTAACTACTCTTCTTTCGCTGTAGTAGGTGAAAATGGAGTTGAAAATGGGTTAAACGCCCTAGTAACTGAAAATGAGCGAGTAAAGAAATTCGGTTTTACAGAAGGAGAGTTAGACAGATATAAAGCCGATATGCTAAACCGTATGGAGAAAGCATATAAGGAGGCAGATAAGACAGAGTCGCAAAACTACGCCTCTGAGTATATCAGAAACTTCCTGAGCAATGAGCCTATTCCTGGAATTGCCTTTGAATATGATTTTTATAAAAAGGTATTACCAACAATAACAGTTGAAGAGGTAAATGCATTGGCTAAAAAATGGATCAGTAACTCTAACAGAGTGGTAGTGATTACCGGTCCAGAAAAAGAAGGTGTTGTAATGCCGACTGAAGAAGAGGTTAAGAAAATTCTTTTCAAAGCGCAATTAGCAAAGATTACTCCATACGATGATGGTACTGTTGGAGCTGAACTTTTAGAAGAGAAGCCAACAGCTGGAAAAATTGCTTCACGCAAAGAATTAGAAACCGTTGGAGCTACAGAGCTTACTCTATCTAACGGTGTTAAAGTGGTTTTAAAGCCTACTGATTTTAAAAATGATGAGATCTTAATGAGAGCATATAGCCCGGGTGGACAGTCAATCTACCCTGATGCTGATGATAAAAACGCGAGTTTTGCTTCTCAAATTATCAATGAAAGTGGAGTTGGTGAATTTACAGTAACCGACTTACAAAAAATGATGTCAGGAAAAACAGTTAGAGTAAACCCTTTCATTAGCAACCTTACTGAAGGTATCAGTGGTAATGCCGCTCCTAAAGATTTGGAGACAATGTTACAGATGGTGTATTTGTATTTCACCAACCCAAGAAAAGATGAGAAGTCTTTTGAGTCTTTCAAATCAAAGAACAAAATGCTTTTGGGTAATTTAATGTCCAACCCTCAGTTTTATTTTTCTGATCAGGTAAGTAGAATCCTTACCCAAGATCATCCAAGAGGTGGTGGGTTCCCAACTCCGGAAGATCTTGATGCCATTAATTTCGAAAGATCATTTGAAATTTATCAGGACAGGTTTGCTGATGCCAGCGATTTCACATTCTTGTTTGTAGGTAATTTCAACATATCTGAGATCAGTCCATTATTAGAATCTTACCTTGGAGGTTTACCTTCTACATCAAGAGAAGAAACCTGGAAAGACTTAGGTATCAGACCTCCATCAGGAAAGGTTGAGAAAGTAGTCAATAAAGGAACAGATCAAAAAAGCTCTGTTAACATTGTATTTACTGACAAAACAAAATACACAAAAGAAGACAGTTATAACATAAGAACCCTTGGTGAATTACTGAGTATTAAACTCATTGAAATCTTGAGAGAAGAAAAAGGTGGAGTATATGGAGTAGGTGCTTCAGGAAGTATTAGCAAGTACCCTTATGAAAATTATACTTTCAGAATTCAATTCCCTTGCGGCCCTGAGAACGTTGATGACTTAGTAAAGGCCACCTTTGATGAGATTGAAAAAATCAAAAAGGAAGGTGTTTCTGAAGAAGATATCAATAAGCTAAAAGAGACCCAAAGAAAAGAAAGAAAAGACAACCTTAAGGAAAACCAATATTGGTTGAACTCACTGTATGGCTACTATTTTAATGACTATGATCTATCAGGTTATTATGAGTATGAAAAGCAAATCGAAGCTCTCACATCAAAAGATCTTCAGGAAGCAGCTAAAAAGTATTTACCTGCAGATGAGTACATTAAGATTGTATTGATGCCAGAAGAGTCAGATAAGTAAATAAAAGTTTGTGGCAATAAAAAAAGCCCATCTGCTAAATAGCAGATGGGCTTTTCCAAATAATATATCAGTAATTATCCTAAAGCTTCCGCTCCACCAACAATCTCCAAAATCTCTTTTGTAATTGCCGCCTGACGCGTTCTGTTATAGGTTAATTTCAACTCTTTCAACAGCTCACCAGCATTATCAGTTGCCTGATCCATAGCTGTCATCCTTGCTCCATGCTCTGCAGCATTAGAGTCCAAAATAGCTTTGAACACCTGAATCTTTAACGATTTTGGTATCAGTTCAGTAACTATTTCTTCTCTGTTAGGCTGGAAGATATAATCTGTTGAAAATTCATTACTTGAATCTGGTGGCAATACAGGTAAAAACTGCTCTACGTTCATTATTTGTGTTGCCACATTTTTGAACTCATTATAGATAAGTACTACTTTATCATATTGACCCTTAGAGAAAGCCTTCATAGCAAATTCAGCGGCAGCTTCGCTTGCTTCAAAAGACACGGGCATAAACATATTCCAGAAATCAGAGATTACATTATAGTCTCTCTTTGTGAAATAGTCTAGAGCCTTTTTACCCATAGGCATAATATCTACATTACCACTTTCTGATTGTTTCTTATAATTATCCTGAATGTGCTTATTAGTAGCCTTAAACACGTTACTGTTAAAAGCTCCACAAAGTCCTTTATCAGAAGTAACAACCATTATTAATACCTTCTCTACATTTCTTACTTCAGTGTACTCACTAGAGTTTTCACCTTCATTCTGTGCAGATAGGTTTTGAAGTAAGCCAGCCAGTTTAGCAGCATAAGGTCTCATCTGAGTGATGTTGTCCTGTGCTCTTCTCAGCTTAGCAGCAGCTACCATCTTCATAGCTTTGGTTATCTGCTGTGTTGATGTTACTGATTGTATTCTACTTTTTACTTCTTTTAAACTTGCCATTTAGCGCTATTTAAATAGTGATTTTACACTAAAATCTTAATAATGATTCGAATGTTCTTTTGCTACAGCTGCCAAAACATCTGTAACGCTATCTTCAAGCTTTCCTGCTTTCAATAAATCCAATGCATCTCTGTGCTTAGATCTTAAAGTATCAAGGAAGTTTCTTTCAAATTCTTTTACTTTCTCAACTGGCACATTATCCATCATACCTTTAGTAGAAACGTAGATAATAGCTACTTGCTCTTCTACAGGTACTGGAGAGAACTGCGCTTGCTTCAATATTTCAAGGTTTCTTCTACCTCTTTCAATAGTCAATTTAGTAGCAGCATCAAGGTCAGAACCAAACTTAGCAAAAGCTTCCAATTCGCGGAATTGAGCCTGATCCAATTTCAATGTACCAGCTACCTTTTTCATTGACTTGATCTGAGCAGAACCTCCCACACGTGATACAGAAATACCAACATTAATTGCAGGTCTGATACCAGAGTTGAAAAGGTTAGTTTCCAAGAATATCTGTCCGTCAGTAATAGAAATTACGTTGGTCGGGATATATGCAGAAACGTCACCAGCTTGTGTTTCAATAATTGGAAGAGCTGTTAATGATCCACCACCTTTAACTTTACCTTTCAAAGATTCAGGTAAGTCATTCATTTGCTCAGCAATTTCCTGACTGGTAGTTATTTTGGCCGCTCTTTCTAATAATCTTGAGTGAAGATAGAATACATCACCAGGGTATGCCTCACGTCCCGGAGGTCTTCTTAATAGAAGAGATACCTCACGGTAAGCTACTGCTTGTTTTGATAAATCATCATAGATTACCAAAGCTGGTCTTCCTGTATCTCTGAAGAACTCTCCAACAGCGGCACCAGTAAATGGAGCAAAGAACTGCATAGGAGCAGGATCAGAAGCAGAAGCAGCAACCACCACTGTATAAGCCATAGCTCCAGCTTTCTCTAAAGAAGCAACAACGTTAGCTACAGTAGATGCTTTTTGAGCAACAGCTACATAGATACAGAATACAGGCTCACCTCTATCATAAAATTCTTTTTGGTTGATAATAGTATCGATAGCCACAGCTGTTTTACCAGTTTGTCTATCACCAATGATCAATTCTCTTTGTCCTCTTCCGATTGGAATCATTGAGTCAATTGCCTTGATACCAGTTTGAAGTGGCTCATTTACAGGCTGACGATAGATTACACCAGGAGCTTTTCTTTCCAATGGCATTTCGAAAGTTTCACCTTCGATTGGTCCTTTTCCATCAATTGGGTTACCTAAGGTATCAACCACACGGCCAACCATACCTTCACCTACATTGACTGAAGCAATTGTTCCAGTTCTCTTTACAGTATCACCTTCTTTAATTCCTTTTGACTCACCTAAAAGTACAGCACCTACGTTGTCTTCTTCAAGGTTCAGTACAAGAGCTTTCAAACCGTTCTCAAACTCCAAAAGCTCACCTGACTGTGCTTTTGATAGTCCATAGATCCTTGCTACTCCATCACCAACCTCAAGTACGGTTCCAATTTCTTCTAGTTCGGCTTCAGTTTTAGCACCTGAGAGTTGCTCTCTTAGTATTGCTGAAACTTCATCTGGTCTTACGTCTGCCATTTTTATATTGTCTTAAATTAAAATTCTTTTATGTATGGATTGTGAGTAAACTCAAGCTCAAGCGCTTTAAGCTTACTTTTTATTGAATCATCGATTTGCCTGTCTCCTACAGTAAGTATATAACCACCTATAAGGTCTTTATCTACTTTCTCCTGCAGCTCTACCTTATCAAAAGATGATATCTCAGAAACAATTGCTTCAATTTTAGCCTTAATAGCCTTATCAAGAGGAACTGCAGAAACTACCTTAGCAACCTCAATACCCTTATGAATGTTATACTGAAGATGAAACTCTTTAGATATTGCATCTAATATAGCCTCTCTATTCTTTCTTGTTATGATATCGAATATAGCCAAAGTAAGCTTATGTACTTTGCCTTTGAATACGGCATTAAGTATAGCCAGCTTTTTATCATGCTTGATAATTGGATTTTTAAGCATTAAATAAAAATCACGACTATCAGTACATACTTTATGAAAACTCACCATGTCAGCATGTACTTCTTCCAGTACACCTTGCTCAGCAGCTAGTTCTAATAATGACTTGGCATATCTCGATGCTACTCTTAATTCTGACATTGCTTAGTTGAGTTTTATATCTTTAACAAACTCGTTGATTAAATCTTTTTGAGCTTTATCTGACTCCAATGATTTTCTAAGAAGCTTCTCAGTAATCTGAAGTGAAAGTGTAGCTACCTGAGTTTTAACCTCAGCCATTGCAGCTTGCTTTTCAGTATTGATGGCCATCTTGGCATCTGCAATCATCTTCTCAGCTTGTTTGTTAGCCTCAGTTTTAGCCTCTTCCTGTAGACCTGCTGCAACTTCTCTGGCTTCCTTAAGGATAACATCTCTTTCCTTTCTAGCTTCTTCTAATAACTTTTGGTTGTCAGACTGAAGCTTCGCCATTTCTTCCTTGGCTTTCTCAGCTGCTTCTAAAGCATCTTTAATAGAGTCTTCTCTTACTCTAATTGAATTCAAAATTGGCTTCCAGGCTACTTTTACTAAAATGAAAAGTAGGATTAAGAAAATCACCGTTTGCATGATGAACAAGCCCGGTGAGAAGTCGTTTATTAATTGCTCCATTTGTTTAGTTTTTTGTTTAATAAGAGAAGTTATTCAAGGCCTAGCGCCTTGAATAACTTCTCACAGGATTATTTACCTAAGATCAACGCAGCGAAGGCTAGTCCTTCTAATAGTGCCGCAATAATGATCATCGCAGTTTGAATCTTACCTGTTGCTTCTGGCTGTCTAGAAATACCTTCCATAGCCTTACCACCGATTTGGCCTAATCCAAGACCTGCTCCGATAACGATTAAACCTGCTCCAATTAAATTGTACATAAAATTTGATTTATATTAATTAAACAAAAGTTCTAAAATTAATGATGATCATCAGCTACAGCCATTCCAATAAACAGCGCTGATAACATCGTGAAAATATATGCCTGAAGAAAAGCTACAAGCAATTCAATCATGCTAATGAAAAATGCTAATACAAATGACATACTTGTTGATGCCACTACGCCAAATTGCGCTTTCAAAGTTATGGTTAATGCTATCAAACTCATCACAACAAAGTGACCTGCAGTCATATTAGCAAAAAGACGTATTAATAGTGAGAATGGCTTGGTCAACATACCTAGCACCTCTACTGGCATTAATATTATTTTCATAATAATGGGCACGCCAGGCATCCAGAAAATATGCACCCAGTAGCTCTTATTACCGCTAAATTGTACTATGAAAAAGGTAAACAATGCCAAGCAAACTGTTATTGCTATATTACCTGTAACGTTAAACCCAAGAGGGGTCATTCCCATTAAGTTTAATAGCCAGATGTAAAAGAATACTGTTAAAAGGAATCCAGAAAAATCTTTATACCTCTTTTCTCCAATGTTTGGTTTGGCAATTTCGTCTCTCACATAAATAACCAATGGCTCCAATACTCTTCCTACACCTGTTGGTAAAGGTCCTTTTTTATAGCTATTAGCAAGTGATCTAAATCCTAAAATCAACAACAAGCCGGCCAATAACATACCGACAACATTTTTTGTAATGGATATATCCAGAGGCTTGACATTTGTAGCATGTCCTGCCTCATCCAGATCAATATCACCAGCTTCGTTCGTTCTGTAGATTTTACCGTGGTATAAGGCATAGTGCTTTCCATTGGATTCAGCTACAGTTTCTCCGTGATGAAATTTAGATGACATGAACATGTGTATTCCTTCATCTATAAAAATAACTGGTAGTGGAAATCCAAAATGTTTTCTAGGCTCACTGCCATAAGAAAATAGGGTGAAATCGTGCGAGTCTTTCAAGTGATGTTGAATGTACTCGTTAATCTCCTCAGGAGTATCTACTTGCGCAGATTCATCATGTTTCTCAACACCTTCCGAAGCAAATGAAAACTTGGGAGTTAATAGTGCGAAAATACTTACAAGAGCGATCGAAAAAGAAGTTCTTAACATATCCTATCC
>NZ_SMLV01000162.1 GCF_009711525.1 Fulvivirga lutimaris | reverse complement strand
CCTTCAACATAAAAAAATTTATTTATTTCTTCGCTTGTAAAGTGGGACCGTACTACAAGGCTCTCCAAACATAATACTAGAGGCAACTGGGCGTAATAATCTTGTGATTTCAACATAAGCAAATCCTGGTACAGGATGACTTCCACAACCCTTAACTACAATTTTAGCATCTTGAAAGTCTAATAAATTAACTTTTGTCAAGGCTTGCATAAAAAGGGCATTCTCTAAATCAGATAGGTCTCCATATACGAGCATATTAGCATAAGGCTCTAGGTTTATTGCTACAAGCATATAAGCCCAGTTTGGAATGATAGCATCCACCGAACAAACAATAGCTACATTCTTACCTTCATAATCTGCCCAGTTGTGCTCCTTAACAAAGAATCGAAAGTCTTTTTCTTTCAAAATGATGCCATTGAACAGCCATGGGGCTATGTCCAAAACCTGCCTTGCCCCTGAGTGATAATAATCTTCTAAATCAAAAGTCTTTAATGGACTGTTAGCTACTCTATTTATAATTTGATCTTCCATAGTTATTTCTCTAGAACAATGAACATCATAACATGGATTTTGGTTTGGTTGCCATGAACTCTTTCAAATAAAAAGGCTCGAAGTAAGCAACATCTTCAAATTCCTTTTTCCTGAACTTTTCAAAAGCCAGTTCACCTATATATTGAGCATCAGGAATAACCCCATCAAGAACTGTCGCATTTGGATTGTCAGTTACTTTTTTCACTTTTTCCGCACCATTTCCAAAAAAAAGTACTGGCGATGCATTTAGGTATTGGCTATAAGATTCGTGGTCTAATATTACTGGCCTAGTTTCTTCAACAACTTTGAAGCTGGCATCTAAAAGCATTGCATACACTTCCATCCGCCTGGCGTCAAGCATAGGGCACAACATAGCGCTGTTTAGATTAAATCGAGCAACGTTATGAGCCATAGCCTCTAACGTATTAACTGCAATGAGCGGGATATTTAAGGCATAACATAGACCCTTGGCTGTAGAAGTTCCAATTCTAAGTCCTGTATATGACCCCGGTCCTTTAGAAACGGCTATTGCACTAATATTCGCTAATGATAGGTCACATATTGAAAGCAGGTGATCGATAGCCGGGTTAAGAGTTGAAGAATGAGATTGCTCTTTCTGAATTAACTCTTTAGCTAACAATTGTCCATTATTATGAATAGCCAAAGAACATACAGGGGTTGAAGTTTCTATGCTAAGGATTAAGGACATTAGTTGCTGGATAAAAGTTTTTTATAATAATTTTGATTTTGGAACATTTTGAGTGCAATAAGAATTGCCTCATCTTCATTCAACGTGCTTTTAATCTCTCCGGCTTGCAGTTCCTTTCTTGCCCCTAATTCTTGCCTAATGAGTCTTACAATTTCACTTTTAGCTCTTTCCAACTCAGCATCGGTTTCATTTAGTGGTTTCTTCAATTTTAAAATATTATCCAAAACCCTCTGGTCTTGCTTTTCCTTCTTTGCCATTTCATAAAGCGAATCGATACTTTGATTAAATGGAGAGTGATATTTAAAGTTATTGTTATTCAACCAACTTTTAAAATTGCTGAATTGACTGACTTCGAAAGTGGTATTTGGATATTGGGAGTGAAAATAATTAGCATATTTGAAGAGTAAGCCCTCAACAAATAGTTCAACTGTAATACTTTTGGCATTTGGCTCTTCAACAAGTATGTCAGGCATCAATCCACCTTTATCATATACTTCCCGCCCAGCCTTGGTTTTAAAAATCTTGGCCTCTCTCGTAACAGTATCATCAGCATGATCGCCATATTCAAGTTCCTGAATACACCTACCGCTGGGTATGTAATATCTTGCAGTAGTAATCTTCACTCTATTATTATATGTAAGCGGCCGCGAAGTCTGCACAAGCCCTTTACCAAATGTTTGGGTTCCGATTAACACACCTCTGTCATAATCCTGAATTACACCCGCTACAATTTCTGCAGCCGAAGCACTTTCGCCATTCACCAATACGGCTAAAGGAATTTGATCCTCAGTAGCACCATCAAGTGTTTTATATGTTCTGTTCCATTCTTCAACCCTGCCTCTTGTTGAAACAACTACTCTATTTTTTGGAATAAAAACATTAGAAACATTTACAGCTTCACTTAATAGTCCTCCTAAATTATTTCTCAAATCAAGTATGACCGCCTTTGCGCCATCTGATTTTAAAGACTTTACAGCCGAACCTACCTCTTTGCCCGCATCAGTTGTAAAATCATCTAAAAGGATATAACCAATTTTTGTTCCTCCAATCAAACCATAATAAGGGACATTATTTACAGTGATTTTTTCCCTAACAACATCAAAACTTAGCGTGTCTTTTACTCCGGGTCTTATTATTTGAATATTTGCTTTTGACCTAGCTCTTCCTTTTAGAATTGTGCTTATTTCTGAGACAGATTTGTTAATGGTTTCGCTGCCATTGGCTTTAACTATTTTATCTCCGACATGCAGTCCTGCTTTCTCTGCCGCAAATCCTTTATAAAGCATAGAAATATAGGCCTCATTTTCTATTATAGATATTTGAGCTCCTATGCCAGCATATTCACCGGTAGTTGAAGTCATAAAAGCCTCTGCATCTTCTTCTGGGATATAGTTAGTATAAGGATCCAGGCTTTCTAGCATTGCTTCGATCGCAATCTTGGTAAGCTGCTCAGGATCAGTATCGTCTACATAATAAGAGTTTACTTCTCTAAATAGGCTGGCAAAAATGTCGAGGTTCTTTGCAATTGAAAAATACCTGTCAGAAGGAGATGCGAAAGCAACAATCACCATTGCAAGAGCTCCGATCAGTATATTTCTAATTGAGGATTTCATTTTGTGTTAGTGTCAAGTCCTTTAATCTTATCCAAGATCTTGGTCATTGATTCTTGAATTTCATTAAATGGCATTATTTCTTTCGAAGTATAAAGGTAGGCAATCAGGTATTTATTGCTTGAAGAATACGAATTCCGTTTTAAGCGATATGACTCACGGATTCTTCTTTTAATTTTATTTCTATCAACAGCCTTTTTAAAATTGCGCTTTGAGACAGAAACTAATATTTGATTCGTTTCAGAATTATCAGGATGGGGAAGTAAAAGCACCTTAAAAGGATACAAATAAAAAGAGGAACCCTTTTCGAAGAGTTCCTTAATCCATATCTTTTTATTTAACCTTTCGGTTTTTTTAAAACTAAAATCCATAGCCGGCAATTTAATAAAAAGCTTGCCGAGATGAAGATATTAACCTTTTACAAAAGGCCAATAATTTTATTTATGCGTCTTCTCGTCAGAAACAGTAAGCTTCTTTCTTCCTTTAGCTCTTCTTCTCGCTATCACAGCTCTACCACTTGGTGTAGACATTCTTTCTTTGAAGCCGTGCTTGTTTTTTCTTTTTCTTTGCGATGGTTGAAATGTTCTCTTCATCTTTGTTATAATTTAACCTTATTAAAAGGCATTAATTCACTTTTGACTTTTAATGGGCTGCAAAGATAGTTAGCTTTTTATTAATTGCAAATACGGAACGTAAAATAGTTTAAATACCTAATAGTATC
>NZ_SMLV01000343.1 GCF_009711525.1 Fulvivirga lutimaris | reverse complement strand
GAATTCTCCTAAATAATAGTCAATGATATAATTTCTATGGAGAGTTGGGTTTTTTCCAACAGCTTGAATCATGGCATCATCATAACCCAATCCAATGTCATCATGACATCTGGCGTATGAAATCCAGGATGTTCCATACGGCTTCTTCAATAGTTCTTCCTGAGCCTGAAGCATAATATTCGTTTCTCCTGTTGCGAGCATATCCCATTGCAGCGCCATTTGGGTAGCATTATAGGCAAAGTCACACTCTTTGGTTTCAAATTTACCTTCTCCAAAATATTTCATTATTTCCTTTGGGGCAACAATGGCTTCTCCAAGTAGTGCCATACCTGGAGCCACAACAGCAACACATGTCTTAATTAATTGTAGAATTAAATGAACTTCAGGAAGATTTTGGCATGTAGTACCAATCTTTTTCCAAATAAAAGCGGGAGCGTCAATTCTTAATACATCTACACCCAAATTTGCATAAAATAGGATGTTGTCAAGCATTTCGTTAAAAACTACTGGATTTGAATAGTTAAGATCCCATTGATAATTGTAAAAGACCGACATCACCCATTTTTTACAACTCTCTACCCACGTAAAGTTGCCTGGAGCACCTTCAGGAAACACTTCTGGCATGTTCTGTTCAAATAAGTCAGGTGTTTTTCTATTATTATACATGTAATAGTAATCCTGATATTCCTTATCACCAGACTTGGCTTTTTTAGCCCACTCATGCTTGTAAGAGGTGTGATTTAGTACAATGTCAATCATCAAGTACATCCCTCTTTTATGCATGTCCTTCCTTAGTTTCGTGAGGTCATTAAGTGAACCGAATTTAGGGTTTACTTTTCTGAAATTGGATACTGCATACCCACCGTCACTTTCATTTTCTGGACTGTCAAAGATTGGCATTAGATGAAGGAAATTAACGCCCAGATTCTCTAAGTAATTTAACCTAGTGGGCATTTGATTTAAGCTGCCTGCAAACCTATCAACGTAGAGACTCATTCCTACAAGCTGATTGCTAAGAAACCAGGGTTCATCTCCCTCTTTGGCTATGTCTCTCTTTTTTAAATCGGCACCTCTTTGCTGATTAGCAAGAACTAACTTTTCAATAAGCGCATTGAATAACTCCTCTTTGTGAGGATGATTTCCATAAATCTTATCATGGTAAGATTTTATATTAGATATTGAGGAATTAAGACGCTCTAAAAAAACCTTGTCTATTGCGCTTAATTTGATTTTATTATTTTCTAATATACCTTCTACCAGTTCCTGTTGATTGACACTGATTGCCATATTGATATTGTGTTTTTTGAATTTTAGGATATTAAGACTTATACCTTTCTCTAATTTAAGCAATATTTGATCTTGCTAATGACCACCTTGCATTGGAGCATTTGATGTGTCAATATTGTGTGTTTCCTTGATTCTCAATACCGCCATTGCAGCTAACAATAATAGTGCTCCAGCAAAAAGGATGGCTAATCCCGGATCATTTCCCAGTAAATATTTTGATACATAACCAAAGCTCAGTGTTTGTAATATCATGGGCACAACAATCATCATATTTATTACTCCCATATAAACACCATAGCGTTCCTTAGGAATTTCATTTACTACCAATAAATAGGGGATACCCATCATACTAGCCCATGCTATTCCAAACCCTGTCATTGGAGCAAATAAGAGATATTTATTTTGAATGAATGGAAATATTAATAAACCAACGCCTGCCATAATAAGGCATATAAAATGTACTTTTCTTGGTCCGAATTTTTTAGCTACACCAACAAGCGCAAAGGCAGTTAAAAAAGTAACAATATTATACCATCCGTTGACCAGGCCAGTCCATCCTACAGCTTCTTCAAAAAGCTTCATGTTTTGTGCAGGGGAAGTATTCCAAACGGATTGAGCTATGCTTTTAGCGGCATTTTGCCAATAGACGAATAAGGCATACCATTGAAATAAATAGACAACAGATAACTTCCACATTACAGGTGGCATTTCAATAATTGAGTTAATTATTTCAAGGTTTTGTCCGAATAGAACTCTCCAGGAGGGGTTGTTTTCAATAGCTGCGATAGTTTTTTTGATGAGTCCTTTGTAAAAGATTGATGGTAATAGCAAGAGCGTCATTAAGCTGTAAATAAAAAGTGATGTAAAAAGTGATAGGACAAATTGAATAAACATATTAGGCTGTCCTTTATTTTTCTCTGTTAGCACCATTAATTCTTCTTCTGTAGGAGGTATTTCTGGTGTTTTGTAGATACTCCAGCCTACAGATGTAATTGAACATACTGTGCCTAAGAAGAAAGATGCATATACCCAAATTGGTAACGAACCAGCTGAACCCGTAATATACTTTTGAAAGATAAATAGAGATACATTGGCCAGTGTAATTCCTAGTCCAGTGAAAAAACTCTGTGTTAAGAAGCCTTTAGCGTATTGATCTTCAGGTAAAGTGTCCGCTATTAATGCCCTGTAAGGTTCCATAGCAGTGTTGTTTGCAGCATCCAATACCCAAAGAAGACCTGCAGCCATCCATAAGCTGCTACTGAATGGATAGAGGAAGAGGCATATACTGCAAAAAACAGCTCCAATAAAAAAATACGGTTTTCTTCTTCCAAACCTTGGGCTCCAGGTTCTATCGCTTAATGCACCTATGATGGGTTGAATTAAAAGCCCTGTCATAGGACCTGCCAAATTGAGTATTGGAATCTCGTGTGGCTGGGCACCCAACATGTCATAAATTGGATTTACCGCACTTTGTTGTAGACCAAAACTATATTGGATTCCGAAGAAACCAACATTCATGTTGATAATTTGGCTAAAGGAAAGTCTGGCTTTATTCATCTGCTATTACTATTGAAGAACAAAAATTGAAAAGATCGATTTTCAATTTAATTCTAATATTAATAGCGCGCAACAAAACTTTTACTTACTTATAATCCAAGTTTTGGATACAGCACTGAAAAGGAGCAGTACGCTTCTAGTCAGTTTTGAGGCTATCAATCTCAGAATTTGCTGGCATGTCAAATAATGACTGATCAGGTTTTTCTTCTGAAAGAATAACGTTTGTAAATTCTGATTGGTAGCGTACATCACCAATAACTCCATCAGTGTACTTATAGCCGGTAAAGCCAGAAGGAAGCCATAGTCCGTTTACTTGTTGCCAGTCATATTTAAGTGCATTATAGTTTTCATGCTTTTCACCTGAAAAATAAGTAACGGTGTAAAGAAGCATTTCCATTCTAAATGTTTCAGGGTTAAAATGCGCTATATAGAAATCATCGTCAGCATCACCAACACCTTCATTGTAAGACACTTTTAACGCACGATAAGAGGTGCTGTCTAGTGTTACGGTTCCTAAATCTTTATATTGTATTCCCGGGTCCGCAAGTACGTATGGGATGGAAAAGAAGTAGAATATCAGATTATGATAAAATCTGGCCGACATAGTGCCAAAAGCTTCTTTATTGGGAGATACCCAAACCTGCTCACCATCCATTCCCAATTTAAAGCTATCACCTTTAATCAGGACTTTCCTGGATTTCAAATCGATTAATTGAGTTTCTGTTTTCTCTTCTCCGAGGGTGCTACTAAGTTGGTATTGTAGGCTGTTATAACTGTTCCACTTTTCCAGACCGCCATGAGCATCCAAAGCTTTTTGGAGTAGTTCAGGGTATTCAATTTGAGGGCTTTCTGTAGATTCAAGAGTTGTTGCTGTATTTTCTTCCTTTGAAGTTGGTTGACAACTTATAAATACCGGAACTAAAAGAGTAAGAATCATTTTTTTCATGCTCAAAGCTATGTCGTTTATTCCAAACCTTATTGTCATGCAGTAGACAAAAACAAAAAAAGCGATGATCTCTCATCGCTTTTAAGTAGATGAATCATTCTTTAGTCTTCTAGAAACTCTTCATAAGATTTGAAAATGATTGGTTCTATTTGTGCTTCATCAATAAACTTGTTCATCTTATTCATTTTACTCTGCACTTTTTCAAAGCTAGTTAGCGCGTCCTTAAACTGTTCTTCTAATAAGGTCATATTTTCCATTTCAGAAGAGGTGGGAGGCTCAAAGCCAGACGCTATCTTGCTATAAAGATTAGATAGTTTTTCTCTAAGCTGAGGTTCTGCCGTGCCAACATAATTATCACCAGTAGTAATAACCAGCTTCTCTTTAAGCGTATTTAATTCTTTAGCGATAGGTTCTGCTACTTTCTTACCATTAGCATTTACACTTATTACCTGTTCTGATTTGGCTATGGTTTCATCTATTTTGTAGACCAGGTAGGCCAACTGTTCAGACATATTATAAAGCTTCATAGTCGTTTCATGAAGTGCAACTCTGTCCTGATCTGTAAGCAACGAATTAGGGTCATTAATCAACTCCAATTCGGTGTTGTAAGTATCTTTACCTTTACGCATTACTACTTTGTATTTACCAGCTGTCACTCGTGGTGAAGTAAAGCCTCCAAAGCTTAATGTTTTTCCTTTCGCCATTTTTGGCTGTTTGATAAGGTAGTTCCAGGTTACTACATTGATGCCTTTAGATTTACCAGGAGTCAGCTCAATCAGTTTTGTGCCATTCTCATCTAAAATATCAATAGCCATTTTGCCAAAGGTGTGACGCTTTTTTAGATAATAAATGATCTTAGCATCTCTATTCGGATTTGGGCCAACAAACTCTAATTCAGTACTGGTGCCACCGAAATTACTCTCTTCACTAATTACTGTTGGTTTACTATCAAAAAAGTGAACATCCTGCTGTAGAACATCCTGGCTGATTTGTCTTAATGGACTGATGTCATCTATAATTATAACACCACGGCCATGAGTTCCTAAGATCAGGTCGTTGGTTTTTTCACTTAGTTCAATGTAATGCACGGCAGTAGCTGGCATGTTGTTGGTGAACTTGTTCCAATTCTTACCTCCATCTACGGTAATATAAAGGCCAAACTCCGTACCTAAATAAAGTAAGTCTGGCTGCACATAATCTTCCTGAATATTTCTTGCAAAGCCATAAATGTCATCTGTTACAATTGATTTCCATGTTGTGCCATAGTCAGATGTCTTGTAAGCGTAGGTCTTCATATCGCCTGTTGTATGACCTTCAAAAACTGCATAAGCTGTTCCTTTATTATGAACACTGGCTTCTATATGGTAGCACCAGGTGTTAGCAGGTAGACCTGGGATATTTTTAACTGTATTTGTCCAATTTTTACCGCCATCTTTAGTGATCTGCACATTGCCATCATCAGTTCCTACCCATATTACTTTTTCATCTAAAGGTGACTCTGCTATAGTGAAGATTGTAGTATGATTTTCTGCTCCTGAGTTGTCTACTGACAAACCGCCAGAATTTGATTGATCCTGCTTTTTAGGGTCATTGGTGGTTAGATCTGGAGAGATTTTAACCCATGTATCACCCATATCTTCTGATTTGTGAAGAAACTGGCTACCCATATAAAATCTGTCCGGCTGGTGCTTGCTAATAGCCATAGGAGCATTCCAATTAAACCTAAGTTTAGGATCTCCTTTAACAGGTAAAGGTTGAACGGTTTTTGTTCTCTTTTTTACCATGTCATAGCGCCATACGTTTTCAGCGCCTTGCATTTCAGAATACACAAAATCTTTGGTTGGATGTTTTAGTACTCTAAAGCCATCACCAAAACCTAGTACATTCCAGTCTCTACCCTCAATTCCTCCTGGTGAAGCAGAAGGGCCGTACCATGAACCATTATCCTGCAGTCCACCATAGATATTATATGGCTCTTCATTATCAATACTGATATGATAAAATTGTGATACAGGAATATTAGAAACTATTTCGAAAGTAGTACCGCCATTCCATGATCGATAAACCCCTCCATCTGTGGCAGAATACATTCTGTCAGAATCTTTAATGTCAAATAAGATATCATGAATGTCTGAATGCATCTGGCCAAGACTTTTGAATGTCTTTCCACCGTCTCGGCTGAGTGATCCAAATAAGCCGGCTTTAACTACCACGTCAGGATCTCTTGGATCAACCACAATTCTGGAAAAGTAGAATGGACGCACGACAAGACCGAAATCGCCATTAAGATAAGTCCAACTTTTTCCTGCGTCATCAGATCTATATAGACCTTTATCTTCATTCTTCTCTGACTCAACAACAGAATATAGAATGTTACTGTTGGAAGGCGCTAATGCAATGGCAAACCTACCTAACTGACCTTTTGGCAAACCATTATGAATTTTGTTCCAGGTCTTACCAGCGTCTGTTGACTTGTATAAAGCACTGTTGTTACCGCCAGAGCTGAATGACCATCCCGTTCTTCTGAACTCCCACATAGCAGCATATAGTACGTTAGGGTCATTAGGATCCATTATTAAATCACTACAACCGGTTTTGGCATCTGAATACAGAATTTTGTTCCACGTTGTGCCACCATCAGTAGTTTTATATACACCACGCTCCTCACTATCACTATACAACTGACCGAGTACGCCAACATATATTTCGTTGGAGTTGTTAGGGTTAATCTCTATGCTACTGATTCTTTCAGAGTTTGAAAAAGCTATTTTTTTCCAGTTGGTACCACCATCTACTGATTTGTAAAGACCATCACCAACAGAAGTACTGTTTCGTGTCCAGGTTTCACCAGTGCCTACCCATATCACCTTGTCAGGTTCATTAGGGTCAACAGTCACAACACCAATGGACTGCGCATGTTCATCAAAAATTGGATTGAAAGTGGCGCCACCATCATTAGATTTCCATACACCACCACCGGCAGTTCCGGCATATATAATTCTGTTATTCGTAGGATGAGCTTCAAGGTCAGTAATTCGGCCGCTCATTAATGCAGGGCCTATTTGTCTTGCTTTTAGATCTCCAAAGAGTTCTTTGCCATTCAAGACTATTTCTTCTTGGGCATACGCAGACAGCGATGCTCCCAGGAAAAGAGCTATTAATATTTTTTTCATGTTGTTTTGTTGATTTTGACTGAATTGATCTTAAACAAAAATGGCTGCTCAATTGGGCAGCCATTTAAATGTTTTAATTATTCTCCATCTGGAAAAGCAAACACTGTAGCATCTACAGTAGGATTAGCTTCAATTGTATCGAACTTGATAGCCTGGGATTGACCACCTTTAACACCTTGAGACATTGAAAAAGGAAAGTACAGTCCGTTAACTTCATCATAATCACTGAAAGTTACCTGACCCATCATTCCTTTAGCTGGTCCAGCAGGAATTTCTTCTTCCTCTGCCAAAAGAACAAAATTCTCTTTATCGAAGTAATAGAAGGTCACATCATCTTGCTCATTTCCATCAACCGTAATAGGCTCTTTTGTCAGCTTCAATTTAAAAGTCTCAGTTCCTTCTATAGTTTCTTCTCCCATTAACTCAAGTTTGTAACCTTTGTCCTTGTAATTATAAAGACCGCTAGGAAAATCATTAGCTTCTAGCTTTTGGTTTGCAGTTGTTTCTGCATCAACTTTTTCTGCAGTCTGAGTTTGAAAATTAGTACTCCACATTACTTCTCCATCAAAAACTCCTTGCATGAATTCATTTCCCTGAAGAGAAATTTTGGTGTATTGCTTACCATCTTTTAATACTACAATTTCAAGAGGTATTTCCATTCCGCCTTGGTTTACCTTGGCAGTCATTTTGAGGCCCTCTAATTTGCCCCAGGCATCATAGCCACCTGTGTTTTCAAAGTAATTTTTTACTATTTCATCAGCACTTTGAGCATTGGTGAATCCAAATGCAAAAATGGCTAGCACAATAATTAGGGTTGATTTTGTTCTCATTATACAATATTTGGTTTTGATTACTCAATAATAATAAATGTTATTGGAAATGACACTGTCGTGAGAACGAGCGGTTAATAATCCAGACAATATGCATATTTCGCTTTTGGAAATTATAACAAAGGCATTTCTAATTGGTTATTCAGGTATGGCAAATATCTTAATAGTAGGAGGAAGTAAAGGAATTGGGTTTCAACTTGCTCAAAATCTTAGCAGCAACAATAATATAACTTCAGTTTCAAGAACAAAGTCTGAGGATTTTAACCAAGCTGTAAATCAAGTTGAATCAGATGTAATCTCCGATGTCTTTGAGTATGAAGGAGAAGTGCTGGATAGTCTGGTTTATTGCCCAGGAAGCATCAACTTGCGACCTTTTAACAGATTAAGTGAAAAAGACTTTCTTAATGATTTTAATTTAAATGTACTTGGAGCGGTTAAATCAATTCAGGCTAACCTACCCAAACTCAAAAAGTCATCAAATGGAAGTATAGTTCTTTTCAGTACAGTAGCTGTTAGTCAGGGCATGCCATTTCACTCTTCTGTCGCTGCTTCAAAAGGGGCTATTGAAGGATTGGTAAGATCATTGGCAGCTGAGTTAGCACCGACAGTTAGAGTCAATGCCGTTGCCCCATCTGTCACTAATACACCTTTGGCCTCTAAGCTGCTTTCATCTGAAGAAAAGATAGAGAAGTCAGGAGAAAGGCACCCCATGAAAAGGGTAGGCCAACCACAAGATATTGCTTCCGTTGTTGAGTTCTTAATCTCTAATAAATCTTCATGGGTAACAGGGCAAGTTATTGGAGTTGATGGAGGTATGTCAACGGTAAGAAGTTTTTAAATTAGATTTTATAAGTTTAGGGTATGATCAAGAAATCATATCTGTTTTATATGTTACTGCTTATTAGCGGTTTGATATTTAGCTGTCAAGAGCAGCCCAATCATCTATTGGATCCAGGCATTTCCAAAGAGTTAGCAGAGTTTAGAAAGGCTAATGTTCAAAATGTTATCTACAATCTAGACTTTAATATTCCTGAAGATCAAAGTCAGCAGATTAGTGCTAATCTAGAGCTCAAGTTTGATTATAAGGCAGATGTGGTTGACCTAATACTTGATTTCAATGCGCCAACTGATCTAATAAAAAATGTGAGTGCTAATGGAAATGTGGTAGAAGCACAAATCGATAAGGAGCACATCGTTATTTCAGCTAATGATTTAAAGCAATCTAATAATGTCAGCATTGAGTTTGTAGCAGGAGAGCAATCATTGAACAGACACGAGGAGTATTTATATACCCTATTTGTGCCGGAAAGGGCGTCCACATGCTTTCCTTTATTTGATCAGCCTGATATTAAAGCGAGCTATAAGCTGAGCCTTACAATTCCTGAAAATTGGGAAGCTGTCACTAATGCCCCTCAGCAAAACGTAGAAATTGGCAATGGGAATAAACAGTATGAATTTAATGCTACTCAAAACATAAGCAGTTACCTGTTTGCTTTTGCCGCTGGTAAATTTGATAAGATTGAGAAGGAGGTTGAAGGCCGGGTAATGACCATGTTTCATAGAGAATCTGATTCTCTAAAACTTGCTGATAACGTTGAAGCGATCTTTCAATGGCACGCTGAATCATTGAACTGGCTGGAAGAATATACAGGAATAAAATACCCATTTGAGAAATTTGACTTCGTACTACTTCCTTCTTTCCAGTATGGAGGAATGGAGCATCCTGGTTCCATATTTTATAAAGCTTCTTCATTGCTTTTAGGCAAAACCAGTACTATAAATCAACAGATCGGGAGAGGTAGGCTTATTGCTCATGAAACTGCTCACATGTGGTTTGGTGACTTGGTGACAATGCCTTGGTTTAATGATGTATGGCTGAAAGAGGTGTTTGCCAATTTTATGGCTGCTAAAATAGTTAGACCAAAGTTCAATAAGATTAATCATGAGCTGCAATTTTTGATGGCTCATTACCCATCGGCCTATGAAGTTGACAGAACAGACGGTACACACCCAATTGCTCAGGATTTAAATAACCTTAAAAATGCAGGCTCACTTTATGGTAGTATTATCTACCAGAAGGCACCAATTGTCATGCAAATGCTGGAGAGAAATATTGGAGAAGAGGCTTTTCAAAAAGGAATTAGACAGTATTTATCGAATTATCAATTTGATAATGCAAGTTGGGATGATTTGATTGCCATTATGGGCCAGAATACTAATAAAGACCTAAATGATTGGAATAATAGATGGGTCAAATCTTCTCATATGTCAGAAACTAGATATGATTTAGATATAAAAAATGATAAATTAAGGAGTCTCATTATTTACAGTCAAAATCCAAAAGGTATCGATTATTATCCTCAAGCATTAGTCCTTGGGTTAGGTAAGGGAGATACATTAACACAAATCCCATTTAACATTGAACAAAAAGTAACAACTATTAAAGGTGATACACTTTTTAATCCTGAATACCTATTCACAAATTATTCAGGTATTGGATATGGTTATTTTTGGATGGGACCTGCCAGTATAGATCATTATTTGAGTGAGATAAATAACATAGAATCTTCAGTATTGCGTGGGTCACTATGGATAAATATGTTTGAATTGATACTGAGATCACAATTACCACCAACAAAATATTTGGAGGCACTTTTAAAAGCGCTTTCTAGAGAAAAAGAGCCATTGATTATTGAATATCTAAATAACAGGCTGAAAGTAATTTTCTGGAACCTTCTTACTGAAGATCAAAGAACAGAATATGCCGCAAAAATTGAAGGGGTTCTTTTCAATATGACGGTGAATGCTGATAATGACAATCTTAAAAACAGTTTTTTTAAAGCATACTATTCTGTGGTCACGACCTCCGCGGGCACGGAGCTGCTTTATAATCTTTGGAAAGGTAATTCTGAAAGCGAAATTGATTTGTCCGAAGATGATTTTATCAATATAACCTACGAGCTGTCTTTGAGAATTCCTGATAGTGCCCAGACCTTTATAGACCATCAATTATCCAGAATGACTAACATAGATAGAATAAAAAAACTGAAATGGGTAGCGCCTTCAATTAATAGTGATGAAAAAGTTCGAGATAGCTTTTTTGAATCACTAAAAGAACCGAAAAATAGAGAAAATGAGGACTGGGTGTTAACTGCAGTGCGCAACCTTCATCATCCATTAAGACAAAAGTCTGCTGTAAAGTATATCGACCCAGGCATGGAACTCTTAGAAGAGATAAAGATTACTGGGGATATCTTTTTCCCAAAAAGATGGCTTGACGCTACTTTTTGGGGACATCAGAGCGAAGGAGCTAGTGATATTGTGCGTCAGTTTTTATATAAACATCACGACTACCCAAAGGATCTTAAGAATAAGTTATTGCAATCGACTGATTTACTGATGAGAATTGCTGAAATTCAGGGTGAGTCTAAGGACCAGGTTGTTATAAATTAATTTTACTTCTATTTTTATTGAAATTCGTTGTTTGGTTCAGTAACCTTTTATTATTTAAAGTGGTCTTTGTAAAACAGTTTGAAAAGAGATGAGTGAAGAGTTACTGAAAGCTATTATTCAGCTATTTGCTATTGTAGCCAGAGAACGTGTTACTGAAGATGAACGAGCCAACATTAAAGAGTTTCTTGCTGTTCATCTAAATCAGGAATCTTCAGGCTATTACCTCAAGTTGTTTGACAACCATTGTACCGAATATAAGGTAGAAGAGAAGAAGGATGAGCTTAATGTTGATGATGAGACTTTACAATTTGTGGAGGACTGGTCACGAATAATGGCCATTGTTAAAAAGGTTAACCTTGCACTTACTGCTCAGCAAAAGATAGTTCTGATTGTAAAGATTATAGAGTTGGTTTATGCCGATCATATGATATCTGAGCGTCAGGATAATCTGATCTTTTATATTGGGGAAGCCCTTAAAATTTCTAGGAAAGACATCTCCTCTCTTAAGATGTTTGTAATGGGTGAGGACTTTGATGAGTTATCGTCTAAAGATATACTTATCATTGATGAAGGTTCTGGGGAAGTTAAGACAAAGGGGCCAAGAATACAGGCAAAAAATCTTACCGGACTCATTGCAATTTTCAGACTCGCTGAGATTGAGACCTATTTTATTAAGTATTTGGGAATCAGTACATTATACGTTAATGGAATCGCCCTTAAAAGTCGTAAGATTGATATATTTCCTACTGGTAGTACCATTAGAGGTGATAAAATTGAGACCGTTTATTATAGTGATGTAGTCTCCAGATTTCTTACCTCCAGAAGTCGTACGAATATCACTTTTTCAGCGGAACACCTTTTCTATCATTTTAAGTCTGGAAAGGCTGGAATACAGAACGTTGACTTCTCTGTTAATGGTGGAAAACTCATTGGAATAATGGGGGCCAGTGGTTCAGGTAAATCTACATTGCTAAGTGTAATCAATGGTATAGAAAAGCCATCAGGTGGTAGAGTTATTGTTAATAATATTAACATTCACGATAGTCCGGAACTGGTAGAAGGTGTGATAGGATATATTCCTCAGGATGACCTTCTTATGGAGGAATTAAGTGTATTTGATAATCTTTATTATGCCGCTCGACTTTGCTTTAGCCAATATACAAAAGAAGAGACTGAAGAACTTGTTGAAAAGGTTTTGCTCAATCTTGGGCTAAGCGAAATTCAACATCTAAAAGTAGGCTCTCCATTAGATAAAACAATTAGTGGTGGACAAAGAAAGAGAGTAAATATAGGTCTGGAGTTGTTAAGAGAACCCAGTATACTCTTTGTAGATGAACCTACCTCTGGTCTGTCATCGCAAGACTCGGAGAACATCATGGATTTGCTCAAAGAATTGTCTTTGAGAGGTAAAATGATCTTTGTAGTTATTCACCAGCCTTCATCCGACATATTCAAAATGTTTGATGATTTACTGATTTTGGATGTTGGGGGATATCAAATCTATTATGGAAATCCTGTTGAGGCCATCACTTACTTCAAGGAGATTGTTGATGCAGCTAATAAAAACCAAAGCTCATGTCCAGAATGTGGAAACATCAACCCTGAGCAAATATTTAGCATCATAGAAACTAAAATTGTTAATGAGTTTGGGCGACTAACCAAAACAAGAAAAGTTTCTCCAAATCAGTGGTATCAGTATTATAGGAAGTTTAACAAAGGTCAAAAAATTAATCATACTAAAGAGACGATAAGGGTAACGCAGAAAATACCAAACTTCTTAAAGCAGCTCAAAGTCTTTATCAAAAGAGATGTGTTATCTAAGATCTCTGATAAGCAGTATATGTTTATCAATCTGCTGCAAGCGCCCTTGTTAGCACTTTTTATGACCTTTTTGGTAAGATATTATGCCACTATTGAAGTTGATAATCCGGTATACACATTCTTCCAGAATGATAACATACCTGTGTATTTCTTCATGAGTATAATTGTTGCGCTGTTTATGGGTCTAACAGTGAGTGCAGAGGAAATATTTAGAGATAGAAAAATTCGGAAAAGAGAAAGTTTCTTGAATCTAAGCAAGGGCAGTTACCTGCTGTCAAAGATTATAATTCTGTTTGGCATATCAGCTATTCAAACAGCCTCATTCGTGTTGGTAGGTAATACAGTGCTGGGCCTTCATGATATGGGTATTAGCTTTTGGCTCATCCTGTTTAGCTGTTCATGTTTCTCTAACATGTTAGGGCTTAATATTTCGGCCACTTTTAATTCAGCGGTAACCATCTACATACTTATACCCATATTGTTGATTCCGCAACTCTTGCTGAGTGGTGTGGTTATCAACTTTGATAAGTTTAACCCAATGGTGACTACAATGGATGGCGTGCCAGCAGTAGGAGAGGTTATGGCTTCTAGATGGGCTTTTGAAGCTGCATTAGTTACACAGTATAAGGATAATCCTTATGAAAAACAGTTTTACGATTTGGATAAAAGAATGGCTGATGCAGAGTATAAGAAGCTCTATTACCTGCCGCGTCTTGAGTCTGAGCTGTCTTTTGTTTTTAATAATCTGCGCTTTAAACTCAATCCGAAAATGGCAGATGAAATGCGAAATTCTTTATCTCTT
Source organism: Fulvivirga lutimaris (assembly GCF_009711525.1). Lineage (GTDB taxonomy): Bacteria > Bacteroidota > Bacteroidia > Cytophagales > Cyclobacteriaceae > Fulvivirga > Fulvivirga lutimaris. The sequence continues at coordinate 3,068 of NZ_SMLV01000343.1, read as the reverse complement.
TTGAGAAATGAACTTAGCAATGAGATTGAGATTGTAGGAGAGGATAAGTTTAATCGTTTTGACAGACTTATTATTGAGAGGTTCGATTCTGCGACTTTTAAAGAAACGGATAGGTTTATAGGTGCCTTAAAAAAGTTTTATGTTAATAGGTTTGTGAAAGCCGAAAAGGAAATGGAAGCTTTAACAAATGAACTGACGAGCACGCCAGAAGGTAAAGCGGCACTTGATTCTTTAAGGTTAGTTTATCAGAATGAAGCAATTATATCAGCATTACGGAATAATACTACGGAATTCAGGGTGATTAATATTGATAATCACTTGGTTAGGAAGATTGATCCAATATACTTTACGGATCATAAACCAGCCAATTTCTTTGACTTCAGGTCTAACTTTTATGTTCCAGTAAAGCACTTCATGGGAATGCATTTTGATACGCTGTACTTTAACATTAGTGTTATCTGGGCTATGTGTTTATTCCTCTTCATAACCTTGTATTTTGATGCACTAAAAAGGGTAGTAAAAGCACTTACAGAACGTAGAAGGAAATCCGCACCACAGTTCTAAAATCGTTGAAAATAGGTCTTTAAGTATGTATTTATTCATTTAAATACTATATTGTCGGCCGTTGATGGCAACTTCTTAGGGTTTTAAATTTCAAAAACACCTAAAAAGTTATAAACCATAATTTTTTCAACTATGAAGAAGTCCATGTCTGATCTTCTGCTTAAAGCTCACTTCAATGACTTGAAAGAAGAGTTAAACAAAGCCATAAGAAGCTCAAAAAATGAGGATGACGATGAGCTGGTAAAGGTGCTTAAGAAGACGTTTAATTACCTTAAGAAAAAGGCCGAGGAGTCATCTCTTGACGATCGGGGAGTGGTGCTTTACAATGATATTGCCTGTGTACTTGATGATATTTCATCAGGTAATTATAAGCCAAATAAAGACCGGGAGGATAAATAGCGGCTTCCTAAACCATTGTTAGCGTATTGATAGAATCGTATAAGGTAAGGGTAAAAGTCGTGCCTTCTCCTAGATGTGAGCTTACTTCAATATGTCCACCAAGTTTGCCGACTGTATCTTTTACAATGTACAAACCAAGCCCTGAACCTTCAGCCTTATCATTTGATGCTCTAAAAAACATGTCAAATATCTTATCGAGGTGTTCCTGATCAATACCCATGCCATTGTCGGCTACTTCAATTTTGGTGGTTCCTTTTTCAGAATCTTGATGTACTATTACTTTAATAATAGGTTCTGGCTGTTCGTAGTTATGATATTTTACGCAGTTAGTGATTAAGTTGCTAAGCACAATTTTTAACCTTTTCTCATCTGATTTAATTACCAGATCGGTAGGGTACTCTTTTAAAAGCTCAACTCTATGGGCATTTTCATAATATTTCAAATCATCACAGATACTTGAAATAACAGTATCAAAAGCAACATCTTCAGAAGCCACCTCTCTTTTAGCATTAGTAGAATACTCCATAATGCTTTTTATAAAGTCCTCAAGTTTAGCAACACTTGTATTCATCATGTTCAGATACTGTTTCTGATTTTCATCAGGGTTTTCCAGTTGTGCTAGGTTAATTAAACCTTTTAGTGATTTCAGAGGAGCCACTAAATCATGTGATGATCTGTATACAAAATTGTCAAGTTCAGTATTAGCAACAATCAATTCTTCGTTAGCCTCTTTAAGTTGCTCTCGCTGCAATATCAGCTCTTTCGTTCTGTTATGAATAATAGTCTCCAATCTTCGGTTGAGATGTTTCAATCTGGCGGTTCTGTACCTGTAGAAACCTACAATTATTAATGCCAATAACACAATACCTATGGCATAGTAGTAATTGTTTTTATACCATGGAGTAGGAATTGTGAAGGCATGGCTGGCAACGGAAGTTTCAGTTCCATCAGGAAGCAGAGCTTTAACTTCAAAGCTATATTCACCACCATCAAGGTTAGTATATTCCTTTTTAATATCACTTTTCCATTCACTGAAGGTTTGATCATAACCCCTAAGGTAGTAGGCGTACTGCAAATCTGACTTGTCATAGCCAGGGGTAGCAAAATGAAACTCTAATGATCTTAAGGCATTATCGATGTCATAATTTGAAGAAACCTCAGTAATAGATGTCGAAGGTTCGTAGCCTTTTTCGGGGTATGCTGTTGGCCATTGAAGATAGCTGACACCTAGAATACTACCAATCCATATATTGCCTCTTTTGTCAATGATAAAATCGCGTAGTTCACTGGTTTGGAGTCCCTTGGATTTGTCTATCGTCTTGACTACTTCACCTTTGGGATTCATTAACTTAAGGCCATTGTACCATGTAGTAATTGCATAAAGACTGTCTCTGAATATTTGGACATCATAAATACCACTCTTTTTCCAGGATTTGTGGGTTGATTCTGCAAAAGGAATTATTTTATTTGACTTAGGGAAATACTCATAAATGCCATTTTGAGAAGTGAACATTAAAAATGTTGAGTCATTACCAATTTTAGGAAGTGCCAGATAGACATTGTCATCTTTCCATGTGTATTGATCATTGAGAAGAACAGCAGAGTCACCTTCTATATTATAAATACCTCCATCAAACTTGCTAGCTAGTAAATTTCCTTCAACTGTAAGAATACCTGCATTTTTAATATCAATAACGGTTCCTGATTCACCATCATACCGTATTAACCCTTTGTATGAAGAAAAGTACACTTGATTGTCAATAGTTTCAATTTGCCAAAATGTGCCATAGTCCATTTCTTCCGGCACTACCTCTCTTAAGGAAATATATTTATAGTTGTTCAAGGAGTCCTTTTCTAAATAGCCGAACTCATTGTACCCACCAACATAAAACCTTCCATCAGGTCCAATATGAACACTGTATGTAGCAGAAAAATTGACTATTGGAATAATCTCCCACTCACTACCATCATATTTCAAGATACCATTTTCATTGGCAAAGTATAAGTATCCTTGAGAATCCATTACACCGCTATAGTTGATAGAGGCAGCTTTATAGTCACCAGTACCAAAATTTTTAATGGTTACACTATCGGCTTTCTGAGCC
>NZ_SMLV01000415.1 GCF_009711525.1 Fulvivirga lutimaris | reverse complement strand
TTTTGAATGCGCCTGCTCTTTCAACTTAGTAGTTTCTTCAGTCCACAATAAAACGGTATTGAAGTTTTGACCATCAAATGGTCCGTTGAAAAACAAGTACAATTTTCCATCAATAATGTCGAACGTTTCCGGGTTAATAGGAAACTTCGTATCCTTTGCCGCTACACCCCAGGCACAATATCCATCAAACTGAGGCAAGTATTTGCCGGGCTTTTTTTTAAAAGCATCCCTATGCTTGGCTGATACAAACCTATAGGTTGCTCCATTTAGCTTAACTGTAAATTTTGCGCTCCCTTTTTGTGCTTCGTCATCGAAATAGGAGACAACATCATAGCCGCCTATGGCCAGTCCATTTTCATCCACAGGAGGTATTTGTGCTGTTGCTGATATAAAACCAGCAACTATCAGCCCTATTATTAATATTAGATTTTTCATTTTATAAGATTTTAAATGTTTGTGAAAATTGAATTACAATACGGCATTGCCATTAGCTCTCACCTTGGGGAAATCTATTTCCGTATTTGCCGTGTTATTGAAGTAGTTAGTCAAAATATTGAGTGCTACATGCGCAATAATTTCTCCCACTTCTCCCTCAGTGTAGCCAGCGCCCAATACTGCCATTACTTCCTCAAAAGATGGCTTTCCTTGTTTTTCTACCAGGGTTTTAGCAAAATAAAGCCCTGCCTCAACCTTGGGGTCGTTATGCTGAGCATCTCGGGAAGCATTGAGTTCTTCAGCTTCAATTCCTGCCAGCTTTGTACCTATATAGGCATGTGCTGACAAGCAGTAGTCGCAGGCATTCGCTTCAGCCACAGTCATGGCTATTAGCTCACCCATTTTTGAGCCTAAACCACCTTTGCTTAGTGATTCGCTTAGGTTAAGGTATCCTTCAAGTACTGCTGAAGAATTACCCATAGTTCGCATCATGTTTGGAACTGTACCAAGCTTGGCCTGAATACCGTCAAAAAGCTCTTTTGATCTGCTCGAAGCCTGGTCCCTGTTTAATGCTGTTAATCGTGTCATATCTTTTTTAATTTGATTATGACGCAAAATTATATTGACCGCTAGCCGTAGAAAATGGATAATGGGCGCAAGTAGATGGATGATTTTCTCAAACAGTATATATGTACGAAGCCTTAATCACAGTCTGTTAGGGAAAGACATTTATAGAAAGCAGCAACATCTAAATTCAAAAAGAAATCTTAACTTCTGGCTTTCAAATATCATTGTATGAAAGCCATTGTTTACGAAGAATTTCAGGGAGCGCTTACGCTGCAAAATGTACCTGATCCAGCACCAGAAAAAGATGGTGTGGTTATTCAGCTGCAATCTTCAGGGTTATGCCTCAGCGACTGGCATGGCTGGATGGGTCACGATAAGGATATCAAATTACCTCATGTGCCCGGTCATGAATTAGCTGGTATAGTGGTTGAAACCGGCAATGCTATCAAAAATTTTAAAGCAGGAGATCGCGTAACCGTTCCTTTTGTATCTGGCTGTGGCCACTGCCCTGAATGTGCTACTGGCAATCAACAGATTTGTGATAACCAATTCCAGCCAGGCTTTACACATTGGGGCTCCTTTGCTCAATATGTTTCCATTCACTATGCAGATATCAACCTGGTAAAGCTTCCAAAAGAAGTTGAATTTGTTACAGCAGCAAGTCTGGGATGTAGATTTGCCACTTCATTTAGAGGAGTAGTTGATCAAGGCAGGGTCAAGCCTGAAGAATGGGTAGTTGTGCATGGCTGCGGTGGTGTTGGTTTATCCGCCATTATGATTGCCGTTGCTTTTGGTGCTCAGGTTATAGCCATTGATATCAATAATGAAAAGCTCAGTCTGGCAAAGTCTCTAGGTGCCGTGGCTGCTATTAATTCAGTTGATTCCCCCAATGTGGTTGGTGAAATTAATGAGCTCACGAAAGGTGGGGCTCATCTTTCCATAGATGCATTGGGCCATCCAGAGGTACTTTTTAATTCAGTAAGCTGTCTGCGCAAAAGAGGCCGGCATGTACAAATCGGTATTATGAATGCAGCGCATACTAATTCCAAAATTCCAATAGACCTGATCATCGGTAAAGAGTTGGAAATATTGGGCAGTCATGGTATGCAGGCACACCGGTATACGGAAATGCTGGACATGATGAAAGCAGGAAAACTACACCCTGAAAAACTGGTAGCCAACACTATATCCTTAAGCGAGGTTATTGATAAATTACCAGTTATGCATCAGTCAAAAACATCAGGCATTGAGGTTATTACTGATTTTAGCTAATTGAATTACTCTACCTTCAACCAGGCTTTTCTTTTCTCTAAAATCTTCTTATCTACTTTAGCACCATTTTTTTCTGCTAATTGAGTAGTATAAGTTGGACTTGCTGCTAATTCAACTTCTGTAGTTCTTGTCTCACCAAAAGCGATATAAGTAACCTTCAACTTATCCCCAACTTTGTGTTCTGCCACAAAATTATCCAACGTCTTCTCTGTAGTTAGTACCACATCATTTATAGCTGTGATCACATGTCCTCTATCAAGTCCTGCTTTATATGCTGGGCTACCAATGGAGGTATTTCTTCTAATAGTAACAGATCCATCATTATTAGCATATACCGAAGCCCCAAAATAGGGCATAGCTGTATTCTGTATCAGATCAACACCCACAGAAGCCAGCAAGGTTTTGTAATCAGGCATTTCGCTGCTGTAGATGTATTTGTTAAAAAACATATCTCCAAATTCATTTCCCGCATATTTCTTCAACGTTTCATGTAAGTCTTTGACAGTGTATGGCTCTTCATTTTTACCATAAGTTTGCCAAACCAGTTTCATATAATCATCTAGATTTAGCTTGTTTTGTCTTAGTGATAAATCCAACGACAAGCCTAAAATGCTGCCATAGGAGTAATAAGAGATAAACGTATTTTCTCTATTCACAGGATCAACAGCCGTGGCCGCATCAACAAATGGCGCCTGGTAGCTCATCTCAATAGGATTGAAAAACTGTCTGGCTGGTGAATTCCACACATAATTAAAAGTACCATCAAGTCCTTCCACATATTGCTGAGGAGTAATCACCCCTGCTCTGCATAAGATAAGGCCTGTATAATAGCTGGTAAACCCTTCAGCAAACCACAGTTCGCCACTCATGTTAGCTTCAGTGAAGTCAAAAGGCTCTAATGTCTGAGGCCTTATTCTTTCTACATTCCATGAATGAAAAAATTCATGCGAAACGGTACCAATATTACCTTCCATACCACCTTCAGCAAGACCTTCTCTATCTGTTAAAATGGTTGAGTTTCTATGCTCCATGCCATCTCCAGAAACATTGGGTAAGTAGCAGGCAAGGAAAGTGTATGTGCCAAAGTCATAATCCGCCAACTCGCCATAAACATCTTTCTCCGCGAGAACGACTTTCTTTACTTTCTCAAAATAAGTATCCAAGTCAGCAGATGTGCCATTATGGTGAAGTACAAACCTTACATTATACTTTTTTCCACTTGATTCAACTTCAAATTGACGAATATCCCAATTGCTGACCTCTGTTGGACTGTCCATGAAATATTGAAGATTTGGTGCTGAGAAGGTATTGCCAGATACTGGTTTCAACTGCGTAGCTACCTTCCATTTCAAGTCCTCTCTTACATTAAAAGTAACCTGCACAGCACGATCAGCTTGTGAAGGCGCAAACATGAAAGTGGCCGGGATATTTAAGTGTGCGTGTGTTTCATCAATTTGTGAGTAGGTGCCATCACCATGATCAGCATACAAAGTATAGCTGATACTGACAGTGCCATCATGGCCTGTAATATCCCATTGATATGGATTAGGTCTAACAATTTTCAACTCCTTGCCTTTACTATCAGTAGCTACAACATTATATACATTCTTAGCAAACTCATGGATGGCGTACCTTCCTGGGGATGTCCTGCTCATTCTTACTGAAAAAGTTGACTCCTTTAAATCTGGAAAGGTCGCTTTTATTTCAGCTTCATGGTGTACTGCATTATCGAATGAAATGGTGAAAGAATTAGTCTGTGCATTAGCAATGAGACCAATCAATAATAAAAATGATAGTAAAAGAAGGTTTTTCATGAAATCGTATGTTTAAAAAACGAATATACCATAAATATAAAATTTGTCTGGTGAATGAACCTAAAGAGTTCGTCTTGAGTATTTGTCATTCCGGCCTTAAGCAGGAATCTTCTTGTTCTATTCGTCACACCAAAATTATCCATTGCATTGGTGAAATTGAACACCATATTGATGAAGCATTGGTAGTATGTCAACTTCAGAAGTTAAAGATTGCGGATCAGGTCCGCAATGACATTATCCTGAGTATTGTTGTCATTCCGGCCTTGAGCCGGAATCTTACAGCGTTCAGGCAAATCATCAATCATACCACCCTTGGCTCAGATCGATCCAATTTGGATTATCCTCTTCAATTAACTCATCTTTCCAAGCTCGCTGCCAATTCTTCAATTGTTTTTCCCTTGCAATTGCCCTGCTGATATCATTATGTTCTTCAAAGTAGACAAGCTTATCGACATTATACTTTTGAGTAAACCCTTTTACCAACTTGTCTTTGTGTTGACGCACTCGAGTTTCAAGGTCATTAGTCACACCAATATAGACAGTAGTGTTGGTGAAATTGGATAGGATGTAGACGAAGTATTGGTGGTCTCTCACACCTTGAAGTTAAAGATTGCGAATCAGGTCCGCAATGACATTATCCTAGGTATTGTTGTCATTCCGGCCTTGAGCCTGCCTTTGTCGGCAGACAGGCCGGAATCTTAGAAAGCCGTATTGGTAAGGCTCTCAAAAAGAATAAATCTTACCATTCGGCAAAAAATCTTCGCATACGATTTAAAATAGAATAGCGGCCTATTTTGACAGAACTTTTATGCCCAAAGCTTGAAAATGAGACATTACAACAGCAACTGATATTTTGACAAGAAGAAATAAAAAACTAGTTTCATCTCTCCAAGCGTAATAAAGCACATTGGTGAATAACATTTCAAACCATATCATCACTACTATTTCTACTGCAACAACAGTAGTGATAGCTGCTATTATTACAACAATCACAACCCCTTCGCGGGGTTAATATTTACATATCGCCATAGGCACTAGCCGACTTTTCTAAATAAAATTTTATTCTTTAAAAATCTCAACCATGCTTGTTGTGAAATTTGGAGGTACATCTGTAGCCTCAGCAAAAAATATATCATTAGTTAAAAACATCATTGTCAATAAACAGCAACCTTTAGTTGCCGTGGTTTCTGCGTTTGGCGGCATTACCAATCTATTAATTGAATGTAGTGAACTTGCCGCCTCAGGAGATGATCAATACCTAAAGCAACTTAACCAGATAGAGTCAAGGCACATAAAAACAGTGCAGGAGCTTATTTCTGTAAAAGGACAGGGCAAAACCCTAAGCAAGGTAAAAATGCTATTAAACGATTTGGAAGATATTTTTAGAGGTGTTTACCTTATCAGAGAATTAAGCCTCAAAACTCAGGACAGAATCTTGAGTTTCGGTGAAACATTATCTTCATTGATTATCAATGATTATTTCAATGACTCAGGGCTCAAGAGCAGCTGGGCAGATGCCAAACAGTTTATTAAGACAGACAGCAATTATGGCCGAGCCAATGTAGACTTTCAGACGACTTCTGAAGAGGTTAAGACCTATTTTAAAGATCAGTCTAACTGCTGGGTATGTCCAGGTTTTGTGGCCTCTAATAAAAATGATGAAACAACAACGCTTGGCAGAGGTGGATCTGACTATACCGCGGCCATTTTGGCCTCTATTTTAAAAAGTAAAGAACTAGAAATCTGGACAGATGTCAGTGGCATGATGACAGCCGATCCTCGATTGGTAAGTAGAGCTTATGCCATTAAAGAAATAAGTTATGAAGAGGCGATGGAGCTCTCCCATTTCGGAGCCAAGGTGATCTATCCACCAACCATTCAACCTGTACTGGAGGCCAATATACCTATTCATATCAAGAACACTTTTAAACCTGATGATTACGGCACTGTAATTTCTAATAAAGGCAACGGGAATGGCAACATTATTAAAGGGCTTTCATGCATCCAAAATATCGCTTTAGTTAACCTATCAGGCAGTGGTATGGTTGGTATTCCTAACTTTTCACACCGTCTTTTCAAGGCATTGTCCAGTGCCAAAGTAAATATCATATTGATTACACAGGCATCATCTGAACACTCCATTTGTGTAGGAATTGATGAACATGATTGTGAAATAGCCAAAGAAGCTGTTGAAGAAGAATTCGAATTTGAACTATCTCGTCATAAGATTGATGCTTTAGAAATAGAGAAAAACCTGTCGATTGTTGCCCTTGTAGGATCCAAAATGAAAGAACAAGTGGGTGTAAGTGGGAACATGTTCAGCACATTGAGTCAGAATGGCATTAATATAAAAGCCATCGCTCAGGGTTCTTCTGAGAAGAATATTTCTGTAGTCATTCAAAACAATGAAGTAAGAAAGGCACTCAACAGTTTACATGAAAGCTTCTTCTTATCAGATCGAAAGCGCATCAACCTTTTTATGATTGGTATTGGCAATGTAGGCGGCACTTTGGTGGAGCAAATTAATAAGCAAAAATCATATTTATTGAAGCATCATCATATAGATGTTAAGATCGTGGCTCTAGCCAACTCTAAAAAGATGCTATTTGATGAAGATGGTATTAGTCTTAAAAACTGGAAAGACTCGCTTCTTGAAAGTGGAGAAAAAATGACCCTGAAAGGCTTCATTCAACAGGCCATAGACCTGAACCTGAGAAATAGCATTTTCATAGACAATACAGCTAATGAAGATGTCGCTACAATTTACAACCAGCTTTTGGAAGAAAGCATTGCGGTAGTAACTCCAAACAAAATAGCATGTACCCAGAGTATTGATAAGTATAAGGAGCTTAAGCAAACAGCACTCCGCTATAGAACCAAGTTCTTATTTGAGACTAATGTAGGGGCAGGTCTACCTGTTATCAACACCCTAAACGATTTGATCAAAAGTGGTGATGAGATTTATAAAATTGAAGCTGTACTTTCAGGTAGTTTGAATTTTATTTTCAACAATTTCAATGATAAAAGTCGCTTTGTAGATGTAGTAAAAGAAGCTATGAAACAGGGCTTCACTGAACCTGATCCTAGAATAGACCTAAGCGGTGTGGATGTAATGCGAAAAATTCTCATCTTGATACGAGAATCTGGTTTAGAAATGGAATTAAGTGATATTAAAGGAGTGCCTTTTATACCTAAAGAATGTATGGACGCACCTTCTGTTGATAAATTTTTAGCTTCTCTTGAAGCTCATGAGGCGGAGTTCCAGCAGCTATATAAAAAGGCCTCTGATGACAATAAAAAGATAAAATACGTGGCTTCTTTCAACAAAGGAAAAGCTGAAGGAGGTCTTAAGTTCGTAAGCCAGGATCATCCATTCTACAATCTGGAGGGTAAAGACAATATTGTGCTCTTTACTACCAAACGCTACCCAGAGCAGCCTTTAGTGATCAAAGGTGCTGGTGCTGGTGCAGAAGTTACCGCCATGGGAATATTTGCCGATATAATGAGAATCGCTAATGGATAAGTCTATAAAAATATTTGCACCAGCTACAGTGGCCAATGTTGGCCCTGGCTATGATGTATTAGGACTAGCCCTCGACAATATTGGCGACTATATGGAATTAACACTGAATGACTCTGGTGTCATTAAGATTTCTATGTCTGATCCTGATTTACCAACTGATCCTGAGATCAATGTAGCGGGCGTGGCTGCAAGAGCCTTGCTAAATCATTTGAAGTCTAAAAAAGGTGTGACCATAAATATCCATAAAAATGTAAAAGCTGGTAGTGGACTGGGGTCAAGTGCCTCAAGTGCGGCAGGCGCTGTGTATGGTGTGAATGAATTACTTGGCCAGCCATTGACCAAATTGGAATTGGTGCCTTTTGCTATGGCCGGAGAAACCGCTTCTTCTGGCAAAGCCCATGCAGATAATGTTGCTCCTTCATTGCTTGGTGGTTTTACATTAGTGCGTAGTTATAATCCATTGGATGTGATCAAGCTCTCATACCCAACATCACTTTATGTAACAGCCGTGCACCCACATATCGAGGTGAAAACTTCCGACTCAAAGAAAATGTTGAAAAAGGAAATTTCCCTGGAGCTGGCGGTGGCACAGTGGGGAAACCTGGCAGGCTTTGTATCGGGTCTGGCAAGTAGTGACTTTGATCTTATTAGCAGATCATTGGAAGATTTGATTGTTGAACCCATTCGGTCGATGCTAATCCCAGGTTTTGAAACTCTGAAAGAAGCTGCCAAAAATAATGGTGCTTTGGGCTGTAGCATATCAGGTTCAGGGCCATCAGTTTTTGCCCTTTGTGAAAACAAATCAGTTGCCGATAAAATAGGAGCTGCCTTTAAAGGCATTTATAATCAATTGGACATCAATCATGATATCCACATTTCTCAAATCAATCCGAAAGGATGTAAAACATTAGAACCATCGTATGAAATTTTATAGTACCAAAAGATCTGTAGAGTCTGTTTCATTCAAAGAAGCGGTGATAAAGGGATTACCTGAGGACAATGGTCTTTTTATGCCTGAGTACATTCCACAACTCTCAGAGCAGTTTTTCGCTAATCTTAATGATAAGAGTATTCATGAGATTGGACTAGAAGTAGCCTATCCATTTGTTGGTGATGATATTTCAAAAAACGACCTGGAAGAGATTGTTACAGAGACCTTAAATTTTGACATCCCTGTAGTAAGGGTAGAAGACAATGTTTATAGTTTGGAGCTTTTTCATGGCCCTACTTGTGCTTTTAAAGATGTAGGTGCCCGTTTCCTTGCGCGCTGCTTAAGTCAGTTTTCTGATGAAAAAGTTACCGTTTTAGTGGCCACTTCTGGTGATACCGGAAGTGCAGTGGCCAATGGTTTTTTAGGTGTGCCCAATGTTGACGTAGTTATTCTTTACCCAAAAGGTAAAGTGAGTCATTTGCAAGAGCAACAGCTTACTACTCTAGGGCAAAATATTACTGCATTAGAAGTTGATGGCACTTTTGATGATTGCCAGGCGTTGGTGAAAACTGCCTTTCTGGATAAGGAATTAAACGAATCGATAAAATTAACCTCTGCTAATTCTATTAATATCGCCAGGCTTATCCCACAATCATTTTACTATTTCTGGGCAATGAAGCAATTACCAACAGATCAGAAAATTGTTTTTTCTGTACCTAGTGGTAACTATGGAAATTTGACAGCAGGTTTATTAGCCAAAGCTATGGGTCTTGGTATTAAAGGTTTTGTGGCCTCTTCAAATGCCAATGATATTGTCCCGCAATACCTGAATGAGAACAAATTCAAACCAAGGCCTTCTGTTCAAACCATCTCTAATGCCATGGACGTGGGCAACCCGAGCAACTTCGGCCGCATGACGGAACTGTATCAACAATCGTGGGACGGCATCACCAAAGACATCACTGGCTATAGTTTTCTTGATGGTGAGACTAAAACCGCTATGAAAAAAGTGTTTGATGAGAAAGGCTACATTTTAGATCCTCATGGTGCCGTTGGTTATCTTGGATTGAAGAGTTATATGAAAAATCATGATTGCATTGGAGTGTTTCTGGAAACTGCCCATCCGGCTAAGTTCCTCGATACCGTTAATGAGGTAATTGGGGAAGTTGAAATTCCGGAGAGGCTAGCCGCCTATTTAGACAAGACCAAGGTGAGTATTCCCATTGCAAATGATTATGAAGCTTTGAAAGAAATACTTGTGGGTTAAAATTTGAAGTGAAATTAGCCGATAGCAAATGCCCGAATTGTAGTATTCTAGGCTTGATTCTTCCGAGAAGCTATTACAAGTGTATAAACAAGTGCTAAGATAATAACACTATAAGCCGCTACTCTTAACACAGGATAATTCACCACCTCAAAAAGATCTAGGAGTAAATAAATAACAGCAGCAACCTGAGTTGTAATTATAAGATGTTTCATCTCTAGTATTTCTTCCAGAAATTAGGATTAAAAAGCATCAATACAGTAAAAAGTTCTAGTCTACCTAGTAGCATCAGAAAAGCTAATAACCACTTACCAAATGGTGTGATGTGTGCAAAATTATTTACTGGTCCTACACTTCCTAATCCAGGGCCAATATTACCCAGGCAAGTAGCCACGGCACCTAAAGCAGTATCAAAATCAACACCTGTGAATGATATCAAAAACACACCCACACCATAAATGAGTAAATAAATCATAACAAAGGCCAGCACATTATAAGTAATATCTCTACTTACCGCCTGACTATTGAGTCGTACTGGTATGACTGCTGAAGGGTGAAGCTGACGCTTCATTTCAAGAAAGCTATTCTTAAACAAGAGCGTATGTCTTATAATCTTTACTCCACCAGCAGTAGAGCCAGCTGAAGCCCCAACAAACATGAGTAGAAAGAAGATAATAGTTAAAAATGGTGCCCATGCGGTATAATCTGCTGATACAAAGCCCGTGGTTGTAATGATGGATACAACCTGAAACATTGAATCTCTAAATGATTTTTCGAAACCTTCCCATTTTGAAGAGAAGACAAAAAATGATATACATACCGAAAGTAGAATAATAAGGATAACATAATTCCTAAACTCCTCATTTGACCAGGCTTTGGCAAACTTTCCTTTTAGCCCATAATAAGTAATAGTGAAATTGGTCCCCGCTAAAAACATGAAGAAGGTTATAACATATTGAATATATGCAGAATCAAAGTGAGCCACGCTGTCATTTTTAGTAGAGAAGCCTCCAGTAGCCATTGTAGTTAAAGCGTGGTTAATGGCATCATAAAAATTCATACCTCCAAACATCAATAATACCATTTCGAGCATGGTCAAACCAATATAAATGAACCAAAGTCGCTTGGCCACCTCTTTAATTCTAGGCTTCATTTTATCTGGTGATAGGCCGGGAGCTTCAGCAATAAAGAGCTGCATACCTCCAATTCCCAAGATTGGTAATATGGCCACTGCCAAAACTATAATTCCCATTCCACCAATCCACTGGGTAAGACTGCGCCAAAATAAAATGCCTTTCGAAACACTCTCTATATCTGTTAGAATGGATGCCCCTGTAGTTGTGAATCCTGAAATGGTTTCAAAAAATGCATCTGTAAAATTTGAAATCTCACCAGATAGTAAAAAAGGCATTGTACCGAACATTGACATAGTTAACCAGCCAACAATCACGACCAGATAACCATCCTTTTTCTTTAGTTCTTTATTCTCGTTTTTTCTATTAATGAACCAAATTGTGGCACCTGTTAAAAGCGTAATAAGACCTGATAGGCCTAAGGGGTAGATTGGTTCATCATAATATATGGAGAATGGCAAACACAAGAACATGAAAATGCCATTGATAATGAGAAGTAAACCCGAAAAACTGGCAATTTGTTTGAAGTTAAATCTCATCCAGTGCTTTGATAATCTTCGAAAGTATCAAATTTAGTTTACTTGAAAAACTCCTCCACTGTTTTTATGCACTCCAGACGGCATAACACGACAGCTCTGTCTTTAGGTCTGAATTGGAAATTACCCATGGTGGTATAACCAACACCATTTCTCACTACACCACCGATAATTGCCCCTTTGGGGAATTCTAAGTATTTAATCTCTGCCTGAGTAATTTTTGAACCTGCTTTTACAATGAATTCCAATATCTCAGCATCCACACCATGGATACTAGTCAATGAGATAATCTCCCCCTGACGTACATACCTGAATATAAAGTTAGCCGCAATCAACTTTTTGTTGATCATAGTATCAACACCAATATTCTGCGACAAATGGATATAGTCAATATTTTCAACCAATGAGATGGTCTTTTTAACACTATGATTTTTTGCTACAAGACATGAGATGATATTGGTCTCCGAATTACCTGTAACGGCAATAAAAGCATCCATATCATCAATACCCTCTTCTTCCAGTAATTCAACATCACGGCCATCCCCATTGATGACCATTACATTTTTAAGCTGGTCAGCTAATTCAAAGCACTTGTCTTTGTCACTTTCGATCAGCTTAACATTAAATTTTCTACTTAGGCTCTTAGCGGCATGAAAACCAACCTTACTACCACCAAGAATCATTACATTCTTAATCTCCTGCTTCACCTTGCCTGATAATGCCAAAACTTCATCAATACCGTCCGGCTGAGAGATAAAATAGGCATGATCACCCTCTTGAAAGACATTATCACCATGAGGAATAATAGTCTGATTGTTTCTAAGAATGGCTACGGTCAGGAAATTTTGTGAAGGGTTTAGGTGCGCCATTTCCATTAATGACTTGCCTTTTAACTTACTAGTTTCATCGATGATTACACCAAGAAGTGAAAGTTTTCCTTCATCAAAATCGAAAGTATCAGTGATAGCAACTTCCTTAAGAAGCCTTTTTATCTCCTTAGCAGCTAGAGACTCCGGTGAAATAATCTCGTCAATTCCTAAATCTTTAAGATCAAGCTTTTCTTTATTGAGCAGGTACTCAACATTTTGAATTCTTGCAATGGTCTGTTTGGCGCCTAAGTGCTTACCTATCATTGAGGTTGTGAGGTTTGCCTCTTCTGATGAGGTTACGGCTATTAGTAAGTCTGAATTTTTAATATCTGCCTCCTCAAGAACTTTGTATGAAGTAGAATTACCTTTTACAATGCTAACATCCAAGGAAGAAGAAGCTTGTTTTAGGCGCAAGCCATCCCTGTCAACCAAGACAATATCATGACCTTCATTGGCTAATAGTTTAGCCAAATGAAAACCTACATCGCCCGCTCCTGCAATTATTATTTTCATAAGTAAAAGATCACCAGATTACTCATTTATTGCCTGCTCTACTCTCAAGCCTGCAGATATTATTTCAGGCAATGAATCCATCCGCATATACTGCTGCAGATGAAAGACAAAAGGTCCGGTATGATCAAATTTATAATTATTCAATATCGGTAGTTGGTGATCAAATACATCTCCCAAACCTGAACCAAAAGGCTCACCGGTTTTAGGATCGAACAAATTGAAATTAACCAACTCCTTTTTAAGCTGGTTATCCAATGTGTCTCTTAGTGTATAAGTCACATATATGTTTTCGTAGGGGTAGGCTACAGTATTTCTAAGATTAAAATATAGGTTATACCTCTTGTCAGCATCTTTTATGTTAAACTGAAAAATCTTTGCTGAATCTGCTATCCAAATTTTATTCGCTACATCCAGATTCTCTTCATACACTCGAGAATCATCACAACTTGCAAGAAAAGTGAAAATTACTGCTGCTAAAACTAATCTCATGATGGCTTATTCTTCCTGTCTTGATTGCGGTTTTTAGGAAATCTCTTTTTCCCTTTTCTTCTTTTCTTCTTTTTAGTGTTGGTGGAGTATTTCTTATCCATTCTCTCCAGATCACTATTGATTGTTACTTCTTCTTTTACAGGTACATTATCCTCTTGAAGTGATGATGGTTTTTTACCAGCCTTGTTGAGCTTGATAATTTCCTTAACGCGCTTGGCTTCAATAGGGAACCATGTGTTTTCGTCATCATAGCCAAACCACATTATTTTTCTGAAAATATCTGTCTTTTGAAGCTTAGCAACACCTTGTTCTGTAAGTAAGGGTTTCTCAACCTTTGGAATGTCTTCTAGGGCATCGATGTAAGTATCCAGCTCATAGTTAAGACAGCATTTCAATCTACCACACTGACCTGAAAGCTTGCTTGGATTCAAAGAAAGGTTTTGATAACGTGCAGCACTGGTGCTCACACTTTTAAAATCAAATAACCATGTTGAGCAACATAATTCTCTGCCGCAAGAACCAATTCCTCCTAATCTTCCGGCTTCTTGTCTTAAGCTTATCTGACGCATTTCAACTCGGATGCGGAATTCCCCGGCAAGTAATTTTATTAATTCTCTAAAGTCCACTCTGTCTTCAGCAGAGTAGAAGAATGTAGCTTTTGAATTGTCAGCCTGATATTCAACATCAGACAGTTTCATTTCAAGCTTTAAATCATCTATAATTTGACGAGCACGATAGAGCGTTGGCATTTCACGCTTCTTTACCTCTTCGTATTTTTCCTGATCTTTTTGGTGAGCGATTCGGTAAATTTTCTTAATGTCCTCGTTGTTCTTTACCTTTTTCTTCTGCATCTGAAGACGCACTAACTCCCCTTGTAGCGACACATGCCCCAAATGGTGTCCATTAGGCACATCTACCACTATTGCATCACCAGTGGTGAGTTCCAGATTTTCTGTATTTCTAAAAAAGTCCTTGTGGCCGCCTTTAAAACGGACTTCAACAACATCAAATTTATCTATAACAGGCACATCCATATTGGAGAGCCAGTCAAAAACATTCATCTTATTGCATCCACCAGTTGCACACCCACCGTTGTTATTACAACCGGAGACTTTACTGCCACCTGAACTACACGTTCCGCATCCCATCGCTTAGTAAATTTTCATCTACAATAAAGATAAATAATTCAAGAGTCTAAAATATTCGGGGAGCTAAAATATCTTTTCCAATGTCTTTTCTATAATACATACCATCCCACTTAATAGAATTTACGTCTTTATAGGCATTAGATATTGCAGCTTCCATATCATCACCTCGCCCAATGATGGTTAGCACACGCCCTCCATTGGTCAACACTTCATAATCTTCCTGCGTTGTTCCTGCATGGATAACCAATGAATTCGTAACATCAGCAAGTCCCTGAATCGATTTTCCCTTTTCATATGAGCCAGGATACCCGCCAGAAACCAAGACTACTCCAGCAACATTAAACTCACCAATCTCTAGTTTATAATCACCTAAAGTGCCCTCAGCAGCTGCCAATAGCATATCAACAATATCACTCTGGATTCTTGGTATAACAACCTGTGTTTCAGGGTCACCCATTCTTACATTGTATTCGATTACATAGGGCTCTCCACCTACGTTCATCAATCCGATGAAAATGAATCCCTTGTAATCTATATTATCAGCCTTCAGTCCATCGACAGTTGGTTTAATTACTTTCTCCTCTACCTTGTCCATAAAGGCCTTGTCGGCAAATTTAACTGGCGAAACAGCCCCCATACCACCAGTATTTAGGCCGGTATCTCCTTCACCTATTCTTTTATAATCTTTTGCTTCAGGAAGGACAACATAATCTTTACCGTCAGTCAGCACAAAAACGGATAGTTCTATACCATCCAGGTATTGCTCAATTAGCACTTTGGAACTGGCATCCCCAAACTGCTTATCCAGCAGCATAGACTTCAATGTGTCCTTAGCCTCCTCTATACTCTGAGCGATCACCACACCCTTGCCCGCCGCTAGTCCATCTGCCTTAAGCACTATTGGCATATCGCAACCTTCAAGATATGTATACCCCTGATCTATGGTGTCTGCACTAAAAGTTTGAGCCTCAGCGGTAGGTACTCCATGTTTTTGCATAAAGATTTTGCTGAAATCTTTACTCCCCTCAAGTTGAGCACCCACTTTACCAGGGCCGACTAAATTTATACTCTTCAGTTTCTCGTTTGCTTCAAAAAAGTCTCTGATGCCATTTACCAAAGGGTCCTCTGGGCCAACAACCACTAGGTCAATTTCATTTTCCAGAACAAACTCACCAATAGCTGAAAAGTCATTAACGCTAATGTCAACATTTATAGCTATAAGGTCTGTGCCCGCATTACCCGGAGCAACAAAAACTTGAGTGCAATTAAAACTTTGAGATATTTTCCAGGCCAGTGTATGTTCACGACCGCCACTTCCTAAGACGAGTATATTCATGCTTTGAATATTATTTTATAAAGGCACAAAGTTATACAAATGACTATAACTTCATGGTTATACTTCTAAAATGTGTGATGATTTAATTGGCGTATTCAGACATGAATTTAATACGCATTAACCGCAGCTCCTCCTCTGAGTAATCTTCATTGTCCTCGTCATCAAGCGCCTCATCAATACTATCAGATTCTGCGTTCAGAAAGTATTCAAAAATATCATCCTGCTTCTCAGGATCAAGAATCTCATCAATGTAATAATCCAGGTTCAACCTGGTGCCCGAGTAACAGATGTTTTCAATCTCATCTAAGAGCGCCTCGAATGTTATCCCTTTTGATTCAGCAATTTCATCAAGATCTATTTTTCTATCAATCTGCTGAATGATAAAAATCTTCATCTTTGATTTATTCACAGAAGATTTGACAACCACTTTTGAAGCTGTTACAATATCATTTTCCTCAACATACTCTTTGATGAGGCCTATAAACTCTTTACCAAACTTGGCCACCTTACCAACACCCACACCATTGATCTGTGACAGCTCTTCTTCTGTTGTTGGATAAGTTGTTGCCATTTCCTCTAATGAAGGATCCTGGAACAACACATAAGGAGGTAAATCAAGTTGATGTGCTAACTTTTTGCGGAAAGCTTTTAATAACGTGAACAGCTCCTCATCATATGCCTTAGCATTTATTGGAGCTCTTTCCACTATTTCATCTTCTTCCTCACCAGTTGTATACTCATGATCTTTAGCCAACATCACTGATACTGGATTGTCAAGGAACGCTCTTCCTCTTTCTGACACCTTAAGCACCCCAATGTTCTCAATATCCTTTTCAAGATATTCATAAATCAAAGTCTGCCGAATTACGCTTTTCCAGAATTCTTCATCTTCATTATCACCTTTTCCAAATATCTGAAGCTTATCATGGCTGTATGACTTGGTATATTGATTATTTACACCACGCAGCACATGTACCAAGTGGTTTAAACCGAATCTTTCGCCAGTTTGAAGAGCGGCATCTATGGCCTTATGTACATAGTCTTTGCCCTCATATTTATCTTTTGGGTTAACGCAGTTATCACAACCTCCACAGTTGTCCTGCATATACTCTTCACCAAAGTAATGAAGCAATTGCTTTCTTCGACACACTGGAGATTCAGCATAAAAGGACATCTCCTGCAGCAATACTCTAGAGTTCTCCCGCTCTTGCACAGGCTTATCCTTATTGAATTTCTCAAGTTTATTAATGTCATTATGACTATAGAACATCAAGCAATGACCTTCAAGCCCATCACGACCCGCTCTACCCGTTTCCTGATAATATCCTTCTAAAGATTTAGGAACATCATAATGGACAACAAACCGTACATCTGGCTTATCTATACCCATGCCAAAGGCAATAGTTGCCACCACAATATCGATATCTTCATTTAGAAAGCCATCCTGATTTTTCTCGCGAATGCCGGGTTCAAGTCCTGCGTGATAAGGTGCCGCATTGAAGCCATTAACATTAAGCATTTCTGCAATCTCTTCTACCTTCTTCCGGCTAAGGCAATATATAATACCACATTTACCTTTGTGACCTTTTAGAAACTGAATCAGCTGCTTTTTTGCATGTCTTTTTTGCCTTACTTCATAAAACAGATTAGTTCTATTAAATGAAGACTTAAAAAGATTGGCCCCTTCCATATTCAGATTCTTCTGAATATCGAGTTGAACCTTAGGCGTTGCTGTTGCTGTAAGAGCAATAATAGGAAGGTTACCTATTTGCGCTATTATTTCTTTTATTCTTCTGTATTCAGGTCTGAAGTCATGTCCCCATTCTGAGATACAATGTGCTTCATCCACCGCGACAAAAGCAATATCTACTTTTTTAAGGAAATCTACATTTTCAGGCTTAGTTAATGATTCCGGAGCCACATAAAGCAGCTTTATAGAACCATTAAGACATTCCTTTTTCACTCGTGTAATCTCAGATTTTGACAATGTTGAGTTTAGGAATTGAGCGTTAATACCGAATGCATTCATTTGGTCGACCTGATTCTTCATTAACGCTATTAAAGGTGAAATAACCACCGCTAAACCATCTGCCACCAACGATGGCAATTGGTAACATAAGGATTTGCCCGCACCGGTGGGCATTATAACAAATGTATTGTGTTTGTTAAGTATGTTTTGGATTATAGCTTCCTGCGTTCCCCTGAACTGACTATAGCCAAACACTTCCTTGAGCTTACCTCGTAATATGTCTGTTTCTGCTGCCAGCATCTTTGTAATTGATAAAGTACTATTTCTCTATGTTTTATTATCTTTGCCCCGCCTGAATCACCAATCTAAAAGGACATTGAAGTTAGCAAAAAATATTCAAAAAATCGCCAAGGAAGTACTTTTAAATGAAGCTGACGCTCTCCGTAAATTATCATCTCTGGTAGATGAAGATTTTGAAAAATGTGTCCTTGATATTTACAATTCTAAAGGACGTGTGGTCATCACAGGGATAGGAAAAAGTGCCATTGTTGCCAACAAAATTGTGGCTACCCTAAACTCAACGGGAACCCCTGCTTTGTTTATGCATGCAGCAGATGCCATACATGGCGATTTAGGGATGATCCAAAAAGATGACATAGTAATTTGCCTCTCAAAAAGTGGTAATACCCCAGAGATCAAGGTGCTGGTTCCATTGCTAAAAAGGACTGGCTCAAAGTTGGTTGCTTTAGTAAGTAATGTAGATTCTTACCTAGCTAAACAAGCAGATCATATACTCAATGCCACCATTGATGAAGAAGCATGCCCTATTAGCCTGGCACCTACAACAAGTACGACTGCTCATATGGCTATGGGTGATGCATTGGCCATCTGTTTAATGGAGTTAAATAATTTCACCAGTGAAGACTTTGCCAAGTATCACCCTGGAGGGTCTTTAGGGAAACAATTATATCTAAAAGTAGATGATATCTATGCTCAAAATGAAGTGCCGATTGTTAAAGAGGACACTACTTTTAAAGAGGTAATCTTAGAAATCTCTTCCAAAAGACTAGGGGCAGCAGCGGTAGTAAATGGTAAGGATGAGTTAACCGGGATTGTGACAGATGGAGACTTAAGAAGGGCTATAGAAAAAGGTTTTGATCTAGATAAGGTAACAGCGGCTCAAATAATGAGCGGTATGCCTAAAAATGTTAATAAGGGAGATTTTGCTGTAAAAGCACTAAACATCATGCAGCAAAACAGTATAAGTCAAGTTATTGTCCTTGACGATGGAAAAGTCGTTGGTTTTGTACATCTTCATGACTTATTGAAAGAGGGGATTATTTAACCTCAATTAAAAAGCTAATGAACAATAATAGTTATGTGGTCATCATGGCCGGTGGTATTGGCAGTAGATTTTGGCCTTACAGTCGCAATACCAAACCAAAACAATTCTTGGATATTCTTAAAACCGGCAGAACGCTGATCCAAACAACCTATGACAGGTTTGCTCCGCATGTAGATAAAAAAAATATCTATGTGGTGTCTAACCAAGAATATAAAGGTCTAATAAATGAGCAGCTTCCAGAGTTAGATGATTGTCAGATACTCCTTGAGCCTTTCAGAAGAAATACCGCACCTTGTATTGCTTATGCATGTTATAAGATTAACAAATCAAACCCAGATGCGATAATAACAGTTACCCCATCTGATCATATGATCTTTAAAGATGAGGCTTTCATTAAATCCTGGAATACATCTGTAGAAGCTGCCAGCGATCAAGATAAATTAATAACCATAGGACTTAAGCCCCATAGTCCAGAAGTGGGCTATGGCTATATTCAATATCTGGAGACAGGTAATAGTGTAAAAAAGGTAAAGACCTTTACAGAGAAACCAGAAAAAGCATTAGCAGAAAAGTTTATTGAAAGTGGAGACTTTGTATGGAACTCAGGTATTTTTATTTGGGGTGTAAAGGCTATAATATCAGCTTTTGAGGACTCATTACCAGAAATGGCCGAAGTTTTTAGTGAAGCCTCCGACTCATTTTTTAGTGACAATGAGCAAAAGGCAGTTGATGCAGCATATGCACAAAGCGCTAATATCTCTATTGATTATGGCGTGATGGAGCACTCGCAGTCGGTGTATGTTGTACTTGGTGATTTTGGGTGGTCAGATTTGGGTTCCTGGAATACTATCTATGAACTGGCTGAGAAAGATAATAATGGCAACTCCGTTCAAGCCAATGCTTTGGTTTACGATACTAAGAACACCTTGATAAGCTCTTCTAATAATAAGTTAATAGTTGTCCAGGGCCTTCAGGATTACTTAGTTACAGAGTGTGACAATGTTATACTTATCTGTAAGCGCAATAACGAGCAAAAATTTAGAGACTTCGTATCTGACGTAAAAGAAATGAAAGGCAAGGAGTTTTTATAGGCTCCTTTGCCTCGCAGCTTCATAAATAGCGATACCAGCTGAAACAGAAACATTAAGAGACTCAATTTTACCACTCATAGGAATTTTGCCTCTTACATCTGCCAGTTTAAGATACTCTGGAGAAATACCATCCTCCTCAGAACCCATTATAATTACAGCCGGTTGATTAAGATTCAATTCATGAATCATCTTATCAGTCTTTTCTGTACAGGCCACAACGGTCATACCGCTGTCCTTTAAGTACTGGATAGTTATCTTAAGGTTGTCTTCTCTGCAGACCGGAATGTAATTGAGTGCACCAGCTGAAGTTTTCATAGCATCAGCATTGATAGCCGCACTTCCTCTGCTAGGTATAACAATAGCGTCAACTCCACAGCACTCTGCTGTACGTGCAATGGCCCCAAAATTTCTAACATCGGTTACCCTGTCCAGCATCAATATCAATGGCTCTTTACCATTTTGATAAGTCTCACTAACAATGTTATCTAGTGATGCATAATTGATAGCAGAAATAAAGGCTATGGCGCCTTGGTGGTTCTTTCTTGTAATTCGGTTTAATTTCTCAATAGGAACATTAGCAAAAGGGATCTTATAATCACGAGCCACTTTTACCAGCTCCTTAATCAGGTCGTTGCTAAGCCCTTTTTGAATAAACAGCCTGTCAATTTCCTTACCTGCCTGAATAGTCTCAATAATGGCTCTTATGCCAAATACAACATCATCGGTACTCTCCTTCTTAAATGCCATTATCTAAATATTCCTTTTCTTAATAAGTCAATTGTTTCAAACCACGATTCTGCATGTTTCTTTTCTCTTATCAGCACAAAATGCGATTTAGAAAAAACAGAAGCGGCTCTTATAAAAGAATACTTCCTTTTCGGAAGATTTCGATTCGCCAAATATACCCAAGTTTCCTCATTGAATGACTTAATAACTTCATCTGGAGGACCCATAACCGAGTAAATCATTCCCATATCAGTTCTCCACCCTTCTTTATAAGTTGTAAACATGGCATTCGCTTCCTCCACTCTGCTATAATAAACTTTAATAATGCTTTTAGCTCGGCTGGCTGAGCCTGTCAGGTTTAACCAGAATTTATCAAACTTTCTCTTGTCACCTTCAATACCTTCCAATACTACCTGCTCATCCCGGCTTGTAATGTATCTCAATGGCTCAACCAGTTGATCGATGGTTGTCATTTTAGGAAAATATTCATATACAACCCTCAAAGATACAGCCTCTGTGCCCGCAGTGTCAGTCATAAAAAGATACAAGCCCTGACCCTTTAGTTTTGCAGTGCCACTTGAAGAAAAAGATGAGTCAACCTTTAATTCCTTGTTCTTAAAATCGTCCTTGGTAACCATAGGAGGCAGGCCCAAAGGAAAACTCTGATTATAATAGTAACAATAAATGTTATCACTATTGAAACTAATCTGAGTTGGTGCAGTCCAATTATTCACAAATTTGTGTGCCGACCCATTATTCAGAAACAAATTCTGCTTATCATATAGTGGCAGATCAAATGAAAGCCCAAAGCCCGTTTTTTTGTTTTTAATTTCTAAAACTAAAAGTGGCAAAGGAGGAAGGTCATTTAAGACAAATTTAAAATAATGCGTTGATGCATTGCTTTCAAGATAGATGCTATCATAACTGTCTTTCACGAGTGGAGCAGTAAACTCAGAACTGTAGTTTTCCAGATTATAGAGCTCAAATGTATAGTCATACAATTGGTAGTTCTGGTTTTGAATTTTCATAGCAAAAAGCACGATCAGCTTATCACCTTCCTGAACTAGCTGGTGGTCTAAAGACAATTCTGCTTTTGGGTTATACAAATGACTATAATCCATCTCCTGACTAAGAGCCCGAAAAGCAGAAACCAGCAGCAACCCCACAAAGACAATTTTTTTCAAGGTTTTATAATTCAATGTTGAATAAATTACGTTGATATCAGTCAAAATAAAAAAGGGTAGGGCAATTTCCTCTCTTTTGACCTACTTTTGCAAAAATTTAAGTAATGAGCGTTTATACTACCGAAATAGCTTCTGACAAAATTGCCTCAGATAATCCTATTCATCAAAGATTACTGAAAGCATATTATCTTGCAGAAGAATATATTAATGGAGACCTGCTGGAGATTGGTTGTGGTGAAGGACGAGGCATTGAGCTTCTAAAAGGGAAATGTGAAAATTTTACAGCTATTGATAAAATCAAGCCAGTTCTGGATGAACTAGCCACCAAATTTCCTGAAGTAATATTTATACATGACAACATCCCTCCTTTTAATAAAGTAAAGGATAATAGCTATGATGTCATTATCAGCTTTCAGGTAATAGAACACATTAAAAATGACAGGTTATACCTTGAAGAAATTAAGCGTGTATTAAAGCCAGGAGGTAAGGCTTTGCTTACTACTCCGAACATTAAAAAAACCTTAACACGAAACCCTTGGCACATAAGGGAATATACTGCCGATGAGTTAACGAAACTGGCTTCTGAGGTATTTGACCATGTGGAAATGAAGGGTGTGGGCGGTAATGAAAAGGTGATGGAGTACTATGAGAAGAACAAAAAGTCTGTTGAGAAAATAACAAGATTTGACATCTTTAACCTTCAATATAATCTACCAGCTCCCTTGCTGCGAATTCCTTATGATTTGCTTAACAGGCTTAACAGAAACAAGCTGAAGTCTGGCAATGATGATTTAGTGAATGAAATACATCACACTGATTATATCCTTATGGAAGACGGTAATGAAGCGCTGGATTTGTTTCTAATTGTCACGAAATAAAAATGTCCTGATTTCTCAGGACATTTAATTATTTGCCTTTTAGTTTTTCGATTTCCGCGGTAAGCTTTCCGACCTGCTCTTTAGCATCTTCTTCTGCAGTTTTATCTCTTGATATTACGGCTGCCCCGATAATTTCACCATCCTCATTATTTATTGGAAAACACTCGGTAATAATTTTGAGTACCTTATCACCAACAGGTCTGTCTTCTTTGAAAGTAAGTCTTTCGCCAGCCAGAGTCTTAGTATAGCGATCTTTCCATGTGTTTAGCGCATCACCAGAAAGAACGTCAAGAATATTTTTTCCATTATCTAGTTCAATACCATTTGCTTTAAACCTTTCTTTAAGTGTGTCATTAGCAAAAATGATTTTAAACTTGGTATCAATAGCAAAGTAAGTATTGTCTGTATGATTAACCATCGCATCTAATACAGCACCCTTTTCTTTCATTTCAATCTCGAAATGCTTCTTATCAGTTATATCTCTTGAGAATACTGAAACCCCCAGAATATAGCCCTTCTCATCTCTGATTGGGTTAATATAATAATCTCTATAAGTATCTTCTCCTTTAACAGAGCTCTTCAAGGTGAAATTTAGCGCTTCACCATTTAAAGCTCTGTCATAATATGCTTTCCACTCATCACGAACATCGCCCAGCATGTCAAGCGCATCAGAACCCTCTTTCATATTCTCATACTGAGTACCCTTGTACCTATTTTTTACCACCTGATTCATCACCAAGATTTTATAGTTTCTATCCATGGTGATGATAGAATCGGTAGTATTATCAATTAATGCTTTAAGGTTAGCTTCTTTATCTCCCAATTCCGATTGAGTTCTGGCCATCTCTTCCTGAGTGGCCTGCATCTCTTCCATATTCTGACGCATCTCCTCTTCCTGAGACTGCATCTCTTCAGTCATTTGACGAGATTGTTCAAGTAGCTCTTTGGTTTGCTGATTGGTTTGAGCAGAAATTATAGTTGATGCAATACTTTCCCCTACTTTTTCTAGAAACTCTACATCATTGTCAGTAAACACATCAAAAGACGCCATTTCAATAACACCTACAATCTCTTCATTCGATTTTAATGGTACAATCAAAAGACTGTTGGGATTAGCGATCCCCAAACCGGAAGTTATATTTATATAAGAATCAGGAACATCAGTTAGGAAAATAGCTTTCTTCTCAATAGCTGCCTGACCGATAAGACCCTGGCCGATCTCCACACGTCTCTCCATATATTTCTTACGCTCATAAGCTCTGCAAGCCATTAGTTCCAGGTAAGACTCGTCAGTGTTGTCATCTTTCTGAATAATGAATATTCCACCCTGATTGGCACGCATGTATTTCACCAAATTCTGAATAACATCATTGCACAAGTCTTTAATATTATCAGAATTATTTCTTAAAATATCTCCAATGGCAGCGAGTCCAACATTAACAAATTTCTCTTTTGATTCTCTATCCGCTGCTTCTATTAAACTCTCCCGCATGTTCATTAAAGACTCTCCCAATCTATCCGCTTTCTCCGCTGAATACTCTGCATTCAAATTTCCCTGACTAATACTATTAGCGAAATTGATATTTGTATCCATGAGCTTCAACTGCTCTTCCATCTTGAACTGATCAATGCCTGAATCTCTTGTTTGCTTCTTCTGTAAATTAGCCCACAGCATACATAAACCCCCATATAAAATAAGAAGACTTAGATGCATCAGGACATTAGTATAGGTCAATTTCGGTGCATTTTCCAACATGCCATTTAGGGCGGCATCTGCGTTTTGTCCATAAAACACATATAGAAATGTAAATACAGCATAAACAATTAATGGAAGTAATACGCGCCAATCTTCATAAAAGAGAAGTACAGTAAGGCCTACAAAATAAAAGAAATGCATCTCATAGCTGCCATGCATCTGGAGAATGAACTGAAAAGCAAAATTCCACATTAATGCACTAACTACCAGTCTGGTCCACAAATAGCCATTACCAAATGTCTTAACAGCATAATAAACACCTACTGATAATCCACCCATAACTATGGCCAGAATGTATGTGTCGTGAAAGACAGAAAGCGCAATACCTAGAAAAAAGAACCCGTAGATGAAATACTTAACTATACCATCTGCCTCCTCATTAACTTTATCATGAAATGGCTTAATGTATTCTTCTGAAATGGTTTGTGTCTCCTGCATCTAAAATCTCTGTCCTGATTGTAGGTGGTTTAAAAGCAACCAATATAACGACAAACCTTAATATTTACAATTAATAAATAGTAAGACCTTACCTACAAGTGATATGATTTTAGTGAGTTGGTATTAAATACCTTCTGCCTCTACAGACTGAACCTCAGGAAGCATTCTTTTCATCAGATTTTCAATGCCAGCCTTGAGTGTTACTGTTGAAGATGGGCAGCCACTACATGACCCTTGAAGTAAAACCTTCAATTGTCCTTCTTCAAAAGAATGGAAAGAAATGGCTCCTCCATCCTGCTCAACTGCTGGGCGGATATATTCATCCAATATACCTTTGATCTTCTTCACGGTTTCAGAATCATTCTCATCGATTTGATTCTGATCTGAGATTTCATCAATAACTAATTTTCCTGACTCCAGGTAAGTCTTGATAATGCTTTTGATCTCTTCACGTATTTCTAACCAATCAATACCGTCCTTTTTAGTAACCGTCACGAAATTGCTCATGAAAAATACCCTGTCAACATACTCTAAGGAGAATAGCTGCTGAGCCAGAGGAGAATTATCCGCCTCTTTGATAGAAGGTATATCATGACTCATACCTTCAGGTAAAAGCATGAAATTGGCCACAAACTTCATTGAGTTTGGATTAGGATTAGCCTCTAAATATAAATTAACCACTCTGGAAGTTGATGAAGATGTCGCTTGCATAATTTAATGATTTAAGAGAAGAACAAAATCTTCTTCGTTTAGTTCGGATATTAGCTGTATTTAGGCAATTCGCCTTCAGATTTAGCTACAAGAGTAGCTACTGTTGCATCACCCGTAACATTGACAACTGTTCTGCACATATCCAGAATTCTGTCAACAGGAAAAATGATTGCAATCCATGCTGGATTCAGTCCAACTGACTGAAGAACAATGATCATCATAACCAAGCCAGCGCTAGGTGTAGCTGCAGCTCCTATTGATGCTAAAGTAGCCGTTAATACAATTGTCATTTGCTGGCCAAGTGTTAGGTCTACCATATGAAGCTGAGCCATAAAGATAACAGCTACTGCCTGGTATAAACTTGTACCGTCCATATTGACTGTAGCACCAATTGGTAAAACAAAGCTGCTTACATTCTTAGAAACCCCCATGTTGTCCTCAAGACACTCCATGGTCACGGGCAAGGTAGCAGCACTTGAACTAGTAGAAAAAGCTAAAAACTGGGCCGGACTTATATTTTTAAAGAACTCCTTATATGAAAGCTTCTTTACAAATAGGGTAATAACCAGTGGGTAGAAAACAAATACCATAAACATCAACCCTACAAAAAGAGTGATGGAGTATGACCCGAGACCTTTAAATATCTCCCATACTTCAGCAGGTGTATCCGCCATTTTTGCAATAACCCCTGCAAGAAGAGCAAACACAAAAAATGGTGCTGCCTTCATCACAATGTCAACCATCTTTAAAAAGACAGCATTAACGCTGTTTACAAAATCAATTACTGGCTTTCCTTGTTCCGCGGGTATAAATACAATGGTAATACCAAAGAAAATGGCAAAGAAGATCACCTGTAGCATCAAACCATTATCAGAGATGGCCAGAATAATATTTTCAGGAACAATGTCTACAAAGAACTGAAGAGGCCCCTGTTCTTTAGTTTGCTCTGCGGCTGCCTTTCTCTTCTCAACAATATCATTTTGGGCATCCATTTTATCAAGCTCTTTCTGACTGATAACCTCTTCTACTTTGGATCTTAATTCAGGGTCATTCAAGAAGTTTCTTCCGTCTTTTGGCTGAGGAACACCTGGCGTATCCTGTACCCATTTCTCGTAAGAAATTCTGTTTTTAATTCTTTGTTCTTCATCAAGGAAAGTACCTGGCTTAACCACATTAACCAGTAGAAGTCCAACGCCAACGGCAATAACGGTTGTTGTTAAATACATGCCCAAAGTCTTTCCTCCAAGGCGCCCAAGTTTTGAAACATCCGTTAAGCTTGATACTCCACTGATAATGGAGAATAATACCAAAGGCACTGCTATATATTTCAGAAGTCTGATAAATATGGTTCCGAAGGGATCTATCCAGTTAATGGTGAATTCATTCCATCCCAAATAACTTGACAAAAATGCCCAGATAACACCTGCTACCAGACCGATAATGATTTTCGTATGTAAAGGTAAATTCTTCATAAAAGATAAAAATTAGCGCAATTTAGACGTTTGCGCCATCATAAAAAAGTCAACTACAACTAAAGCGGCCATAGCTTCCACAATAGGCACTGCCCTGGGGACCACACATGGATCATGACGGCCTTTGCCACTTACCTTAATTGTCTCTCCTTTTTCGTTAACACTATCCTGATCCTGCATAATAGTAGCCACAGGTTTAAAGGCTACTTTGAAATAAATATCTTCTCCGTTGGAGATGCCTCCCTGAATTCCTCCAGAGTGGTTTGATTTTGTTTTTATTCTATCACCTTCGGTATAAAATTCGTCATTATGGGCTGATCCGAGCATCTTAACACCTTCAAACCCACTGCCATATTCAAATCCTTTAACTGCATTTATACCAAGCATAGCACCACCAAGTGCGGCATGTAGTTTGTCAAAAACAGGCTCACCTAATCCAACTGGAACATTCTGTAAAACGCCTGTAACAACACCTCCTATAGTATCCCTGTCTTTACGAACCTGATCAATAAGTTCGATCATCTCATCCGCTGCTTTTTGGTCAGGACAACGGACAATATTAGACTCGGTTTTTGATAAATCCAGTGATGTATAGTCAGGTGCTTTTATGTCTCCCACCTGTGAAACATAAGCATCTATTTTGATATCATGCTGCTTAAGCACCATTTTCGCAACAGCTCCGGCTGCTACTCTTGCCGCTGTCTCACGCGCTGAGCTTCTGCCACCTCCTCTGTAATCTCTGATGCCATATTTTTGTTGGTAAGTAAAGTCAGCATGTGAAGGTCTGAACTGGTCTGCTATATGAGAGTAGTCCTTACTGCGTTGGTCCTTATTAGCAATTACAATGGTAATTGGCATGCCTGTTGACTTACCTTCAAATACTCCTGAAAGTATTTCAAAAGTATCATCTTCTTTGCGCTGAGTAGTTATTTTGGACTGGCCAGGTTTACGCCTGTCAAGCTCCTCCTGAATGAAGTCTTCATCTATATCCAGTCCTGCCGGGCATCCATCAATGATAACACCGATGGCCTTGCCATGAGATTCACCAAAAGTTGTAATTCTAAAAATATTGCCGAATGAGTTTCCCAAAGTACTGGTTGGATTAATTTTTCTTCAAAAAGATAACTACTGAAGTTGCTAACATACCTAAAATAAGAATGTTGGCAAATATTTTAACCCATTCAAAACTATCAGTGCTACTTAGTGAATTATCAACAAACTCAATCTGGTCGTAAAATGAGCCCAGATCATTAGACTGGATGGACTCATTCTTTTTGCTTTCTCCAATAACCTTTACAACCTGCTCAGATTTCAAGGTATCATACTGACCTGATTTAGGATTAAAGAATACCCAATTGAAATAATCAGAAAGCTTGTAGACTCCCGGCTCTTTTGGTATGCCATAATAGCTAAATGACTTAGAGCCAGTAACCCTACCAGAGCGTCTGTTTATATTTTGCGTTACATTGGGTTCATAAAAATCAAAGTTGTCATCATTGGCAACTATGGGTTTATTAACAGCCGATATGTTACCCTCACCATAAACATTAAACTCATAAGAGAAACTCTGACCCGTTTCTAGATCATTGGTATTTATTCGTTCATCTAATAGGTAATCACCTACAGCTACCCTATCTCTAAGAGGATGTGGTGGTAGCTCCTTTACCTTAACAGTTTTTGGCCTTGAATAAAAAGTCTTAAAATCTTCCTTTCTATTCTGCCCAAAGAAAGATGGGTTTTTGGCCACCTTATACTTAATCATCTCCAGACCTACTTTAGGAAATACAATATCTTCAGCATTTAGAGGATAGAAGGTGCCCTGATAAATTTTGTATTGCGTGTAGCGCTTGTTATTTAATGTTACTGATTCTCCATTGATGTTCTCAATATTAAAATTCTCTTCCCAGCAGTTTTCAGGGCGTACTACTTTTAAGATATCTGATAGCTGTTTACCTAACTCATGAAATTGAAGTGGAGCTCTATTTCTTTCCGCTACAAAGAATGATAATGTCGTTGTCACACCTTCGCCCACGTAAATTTCATTTTTACTAGTGGTTAGCGCTAGAAAAGCATCTTCATCAATATCTACAAACTCAGTTTCTCCTCCTCTGCTAAAAGGATCATCTCCCGGACTATGATCAAATAAACTTCTAAACGGATCTCTGCTCCGCTGCCTCTGAATAGGTGGGCCTACTTTTACAACAGTACCTTGCGAGCTTACCACTTTGCCATTGACAGTCATGCTAAATGGTCTCACCCGCACATCGCCCTGTTTTAAAGGCACATAGGTCATGGTTATGCTTTGAGAAGAAGAAACCTGACCGTTGATTATTTGAGTGCTAGAAGAAGATGATGTCCCTCGCTTTTGAAAACCCTCAATATCAGGGAAATTATCATAGCTCTGTAGCCTCTCATTAGAGATTGAAATAGTTATTGTCCAGGCCTGATTTTCACCAATCTCTGGCGGGCCGAGTTGCAATTCTATTTCCTGACCAAAAGTCTTGATATTAAAACTCAGTGAAAAAAGAACTAAAAGAAAACCAATGTATCTGTTTTTCAGCATCATATAAAATTGATGAATCTTTATAGTTTTATAACTCGTACAAAGTTATGTCAACTTTAGTAAAGCATTAACGAATACTATGCTAAAGGTTGTTAAAAAGGATAAACTTATCTTTTCACCTAAAAACCAACAGTTATGTTAGATTACTTTAAAACTATACTAGTCAAAGTTAGTTTCGATTTAAAGTTATTCGAAAAAGAACTTAAAAAGGCTTTAAAATCTCTAGTTGGAAAAGAAATAGAAGAATTGAAAAACTGGTGCTACTCAAAATTCGGAGAAACGCATGACCCAGTACTACAGAAGTGTTTTACTTAGCAACTATCTAAAAGACCATTTAACAGAAGGAGACCAACTAAACCGCATCAAACTCTACAAAGAATTTTGCGCCCTTTCCTTTGGCTCCTTCACACCAAATTTTGCCCTGCATTACCTCTACATATTTCTTGGCAATGGAGAGGCCCAAGCCGCTGCTTTGCTCATTGGCTGTAGGCCTTGCAGATAACTTGCTATATGGTTCAAACAAGAACCTCATTTCTTTTTCAGAAATACCAGGACCTTCATCTTCAACCCCTATTCTTACCCTATCCTTTTCCACAATGGTAGACACATAGACTTTTGAATTAGGAGGCGAAAATTTAATGGCATTTGAAAGTATATTTTCCAATACCTGAATTAGGTAATTTGGATCAACACAGGCTTGAGGTTCCCTTTCTGATAAGTTTAATTCTATAGAAGTACTTTTTGCCGCTCCTACTACTTTAAGGGTATTTACAATCTTTTCCAGCAATGGATTGATGTACTGAGCGCTCATATTGACATTAGTTCTCTTGGCATCAATAGCATTGGTGTCGAGGATCTTACCAATCATTGTGTTTTGTCTATCAACCAGATCATTAATAAGGTCTATAGAATTGGTAGTTTCTGTATTTAAATTGGGGTTGATCATTTTAATGATTGAAGCCAAACCTTTGATCTGGTTGAGTGGGCTTCTTAAATCATGAGATACAATCTGCATGAGGTCGTTCTTCTCTTCATTTAGTGCTTTTAGCTGCTCATTTTGGTCAGAGATACTTTCCTTTTGTTCTACAATCTCCCTTTGCTGTTGCGTGACTTCTGCTGTTCTCTGATTAACAAGTTTTTCCAGCGCCAGTTTCTGCTGCTTGATATTGCTTAATCTAAGTTTATAGATAAGGACGAAAATCATTAAAAAGGCTAGTAGTAGTATTACTTTAAACCACCAACTGTCCCACCAGGGAGCCAAAATTTTAATGTAAATTTTATCCCCTTCTTCATTCCATAGCCCATCATTATTTGAACCTTGAACTTTAAAAACGTAATTGCCGGGAGGTACATTGGTATAATAGGCATGCGTATTACCATCACCCTGGCGCCATCTTTCATCAAAATTTTCCAGCATATACTTATACTGGTTGTTTATAGCATCAGTAAAATTCAGTGCAACAAAGCCAAAAGAAAAGAAATTCTGATCATGATTGAGAGTAATTGAATCTGTCTGCTCAAGCAATTCACTTAAAATTCTTAGTGAATCTTTAGCAGTCACCAATTCATTAAACAACTTGAATTCATTGATATGAACCGGGGGTATGACCTCATTAGTAGTAATATCTTTAGCATAAAAAGTAACGATATCGAAACCTCCTAAAAGTATCTTGCCATCTGGTGATTTGTAGTGCGCACGGCCGTTGAATTCTACTCCTTTCAAATAATTGCTAAAAGTCTCTGACTCAACATTAAATCTAGAAATACCATCATTATGACTCATCCATAAATCGCCAAACTCGTCATTTATCACATAATACAACGATGGGTTGGCCAGCCCCTGCTTCTCATTATAATGAGTGAATTTCTCCGTCTTTTTTTCAAACTTATCAAGACCCCCTCCATAGGTAGCCAACCACAAATTTCCCATTCCATCATCGTAGAGATAGGCTATTCTGTCATTTGCAGGAGAGTTAGGGTTATCATCCTGATGCTCATAATTTTTAAAACTATTTGTCTTGGCATCATAGCTTCCAAAACCTCTGGAAGAATAGCCTATCCAATATATCCCATCCGAATCTTCAACAACAGTAGAAATATTGTTGGTCAATAAAGAGTTTGGATTTGAAGGATCCCTGTTAATAACATCGAACTGATTATTAGCCTCATCATATATATTAATTCCATTGTCAGTACAGATCCATATCCGCTGTTTTGAGTCTTCGTAAATGAAATTAATTCTGCCAGAGCTGATACTTTTAGGCCCTGTTCCAGGCAAAAAATTGATAAATGAATCAGTTTCTTTCACATACCTACTCAGACCCGCTAAAGTACCCACCCAAATTCTGTCTTTGGAGTCGATAAATAAAAAATTAATGGCAGTATGACAGAGTGAGTTCGGATCAGATGTATGAACATAGGTCTTCGTTGCTAACGTTTTAGGATCCAATCTTTTCAGACCATCAATTGACGAGCCTGTCCAAATAAACCCATCTTTATCTTCACACAGGGCATGTATATCGCCATGCGGGGCAATTAAGTCTCCATTGACATCAGACTTGTAAATTGTAAACATCCCGCTATGCTTCCCTATTTTATTTAACCCACCTCTTTCGCCTATCCAGAGATTACTGTTGTTATCCATGTATAATGTATTTAGGCGTGGGAAGGAGACCTGAAATTCTGTGAACCTTTTGGTTTCTATGTTAAAACTTGAAAGACCTCCACCATCAGTTGCCACCCAAATTTCATCCGGATCTCCCGGCAGCATACTTATAACATTATTACTAGTAATTGTACCTTCTTGGTCAGGATCGTTAACATACGAGGTAAATCTATCTCCATTTTTTACATTTAAACCTCCACCATTAGTTCCTACATAAAGTGTCCCGTCATCATCCTGATAAAGAGACAATATATCGTTATTAGAAATTGATTCAGGATCGTTCTCATCATTTAAATACCTGTTGATTACACCGGTTTGAATATTAAATTCATTGAGACCTCTATCAGTACCTACCCAAAGTGTGTTTTTATCTTTTTGTAAAATGCATTGCACATTATTGCTTGAAAGCGTGCTGGCATCTCTACCATCATGCTTAAAGGCTTCAAATGACTGATCTGTTCTATTAAACCTGTTTAACCCTCCTCCTTGAGTACCCACCCACAAAGTGCTATCAGCGGTGATATGCAATGAGATCACCCAGTTGTAACTGATAGATTTTGTGTTATCTGATTGTGTTTTGAATGATTCGAAAAGTCCGGTTTTAATGTCATACCTGTTAAGCCCTCCATTTCTTGTTCCTATCCATAAATCTCCATTATAGTCTTCTACCATGGAGGTGATGAAATTGTCATTAATGCTCGTTGGAGCAGCAGGATTGCTCTTGTAAACAGTGAAGTTTAAGCCATCAAACTTGTTAAGTCCATCCTGAGTACCTAGCCATATATAACCATATTTGTCTTGAACAATACTATTGACAGTGCCCTGAGAAAGGCCATTATTATTATCAAAGAAGTCCAGCGTTCTATAATTCGCCCGCTGAGCAAAGCACCAGTTTGAAATGGACGCAAAAATGATGACGAGTTCGAAAAAGAGTGAAAAAGAGCGTTTGCGCATTCTTTTTTATTAGGCGATAATTAGACTATTAATCGATAATAGCCAATTTTGTTTTGGTAAACAACCAAAACTTTCCTTCACACGAGAAATTACACTGATATTTTTTGAGTGGTACTACTTAAGAAATTTAATGTTCCTTTTCAGTCCTTCGAATTTAGTTCTCTTAACTGCCGACTTTCTAAAGATCTCTCGAAAAACATCTTTTGTTATCTCCTCCCAATCACTTTTGGTCATACCCGACAATTGCTCATGAGGTTCAAAGGCAGGCTCATTATGTGGTTTTGAAAATCTGTTCCAAGGGCATACATCCTGGCAGATATCACAGCCAAACATCCAGTCTTCAAATTTGCCCTTTACATCATTAGGAATTTGGTCTTTCAACTCAATGGTAAAATAAGAAATGCACTTACTGGCATCCACAACATACGGATCCGGTATAGCATCTGTCGGACAGGCATCCATACAGGCAGTGCAAGTGCCGCAAAAATCCTTTACCGGTCCGTCAGGAGTAAGTTCGAGATCAAGAATGAGCTCGGCTAGAAAGAAAAAGCTACCGCTTTTTTTATTCAAGAGCAGGCTATTTTTCCCTATCCATCCTACCCCTGAACGTTCAGCCCATTGGCGCTCCATGACAGGAGCTGAATCAACAAAAGCCCGACCATCAACTTCCCCTATTTTATCATGAATTACCTCTAAAAAAGACCTTAATTTATCCTTAACTACATAATGATAATCTTTCCCATAGGCATATTTAGCCACTTTGTAGCTATCTGAATTAGTCAGATCCTTTTTCGGGTAATAGTTATAAACTAAAGAAACTACGGATTTCGCTCCAGGGACAAGCAGGGTTGGATCAAGTCGTTTGTCAAAATGATTTTCCATGTACTGCATAGAGCCATGCATACCTTTAGAAAGCCATTGTTCTAGTTTGGGTGCTTCTTCTGATAAGAATTCAGCTTTGGAAATGCCACAAAACATAAAGCCGAGATTCTCGGCTTCCTGCTTTATTAAATTCGTATTGTTTTGAATTGTAGACTTGCCTGGCATCAGCCCAAAGATAAGGGCTGGAAAAGCAATCTCAAGATATTAATTACTTATTGACAATATTCAGGCCTTTGGCTAAAATATAAAGTGGAGTAGCTATTACTGGCATTGACTTGTACTTACCTAAAATCTTAGTGTGTGTCTCGTGGTCTGTCCTGGCATTAAAGGAATGATTAAAACTCATAGCCGTTAATAAGAACACCACAAAAATTCCTAGCGAAATAGTCCAGAATCTTAAATTTTTCTTTTTCATGGTTTCGATTATTTGACCAGTTAGTACCTATTAGACGACAAATATTACAAAATGTTAATTTTTTTTATCACTTTTTTTCAGTTCTTACATCAGGTAATTTAACCCAATTTGGGTGAGCACCTTCTTATCTCTCAATAATCGCGATTTAGAGCAAATAGAAGCACTTTTATTTAGTGTTTAACCATTAAAATAGTACATTAAATGTTTTGAAAAAATGTTCCTATTCGAACAGCCCACCTGTTCTGCTCGGGGGCACAATCTTTAAATGTTTGTATGCAAGCTCGGTTGCTTCCCGTCCTCTTGAAGTTCTTTTTATGTATCCTTCCTGTATTAAATAGGGTTCGTACACTTCTTCAATAGTCTCAGCTTCCTCGCCACATGCCGTAGCTATAGTAGATAGTCCTACTGGTCCACCTTTAAATTTTTCGATGATAGTTGACAGAATTCTATTGTC
The DNA here is from genome assembly GCF_009711525.1 of Fulvivirga lutimaris. Lineage (GTDB taxonomy): Bacteria > Bacteroidota > Bacteroidia > Cytophagales > Cyclobacteriaceae > Fulvivirga > Fulvivirga lutimaris. Next base: position 5,883 of record NZ_SMLV01000415.1, on the reverse strand, counting down.
CATCTCGTCTAACCCATGCTGATCAACATCCAGTGCTGTCAGTGCCATTTGGGCAATTTCCATGGTGATAGTGCCATCCCCCTTTATCTCGGCAAAATCTCTGGTTCTCCTAAGTAGGTTGTTTGCTATACGTGGTGTGCCCCTACTCCTGCGTGCTATTTCATAAGCAGCGTCTTTATCAATGGTTGTATTTAAAATGCTGCATGATCTATTTACAATGGTAGACAACAGTTCCGCATCGTAATATTCTAGTCTGGCATTGATACCAAATCTGGCTCTCAATGGTGAGGTCAACAATCCTGATCTTGTAGTAGCACCTATTAAAGTAAAAGGTGCCAATGTAATCTGAACTGTCCTGGCACTTGGCCCGGAATCAAGCATGATATCAATCTTGAAATCCTCCATTGCAGAATAAAGGTACTCTTCTACAATTGGGTTTAACCTGTGGATTTCATCAATGAATAAAACTTCATTATCTTCAAGATTAGTTAGTAAACCGGCCAAATCTCCCGGTTTATCAAGAATTGGACCTGAAGTCACCTTAATACTGGTTTGTAGCTCATTCGCTATAATGTGCGACAAAGTTGTCTTTCCCAATCCAGGAGGGCCATGTAATAGCACATGATCAAGAGGTTCACCACGCTTTTGTGCCGCTTGCACAAAAACCTTCACGTTCTCCACCACTTTCTTCTGACCTGTAAAATCTCCAAAATTGAGTGGCCGTAGCGCCCGCTCAAATTCCTTTTCAACAGGACCTAAATTCTCATCATCAGCTTGCAGATAATCTTCGCGCATATATTGTCGATTTCCTGCTCTAAAGTAATCATAAGCCATTCCAAATTCATTAATTTGCGGCAAAATTTAATAATTATGACCCTGCGACTAAAAAACATACTTTATACTCTGGGCTTGTTTTCGGCCATGTTTTTGGTTTGGCATTACAGACAAAATGTTAAGCAGGATGTCATTTGGGTTAAGGGTAAAACTATGGGACCAATAACCTACAACGTCAAATATTTTGATGAGAGTAAAAGGAATTTAAAACCCCAAATCGACTCTCTTTTAGTAGTGTTTAATGAAAGCCTTAATACCTACATTCCTGATTCTGAAATTAGTAAATTCAACAAAACAGATTCTTTTCGGTTTGAGCTTCCTTATTTTCTACCTGCTTTGGAAGCAGCAAGAACTATATATGATCAAACAAATGGAGCCTTTGATCCAAGTATAGGCCCTCTGATAAATGCATGGGGTTTTGGTCCAGGTGAACAAGTGGGGCCTGACAGTTCTTATGTTGACTCGCTAAGACAATTTGTTGGCTATGATAAAATCAAATTTGATCAGCAATCAGTTGTTAAAAATGATAGTCGTACAACAATTAGCTTTAGTGCTTCTGCTAAAGGTTATGGTGTGGATGTAGTCGCCAATTATTTAAGCAATATTGGAATTGAAAACTACTATGTAGAAATTGGTGGTGAAGTAGTTGTTTCTGGAAAAAATCTTGAGCGTGACTCGCCTTGGATCATTGGCATTTTGGATCCTGACTCTGATGAGATAAGTCAGTTTGCTTATGCTCAGGTAGCGCTTGAAAACAGGGCTATGGCCACTTCTGGTAATTATTTCAATTACCATATTATTGATGGCGTGAAATATGGACATACTATATCACCATCTACAGGTTATCCAATACAGCATAATCTGCTCAGTGCTTCTGTTTTTGCTGAAGATTGTCAAACTGCGGATGCACTTGCTACCGCTTTTATGGTAATGGGTAAAGACGGAACCATCGAGTTCCTAAAACAGCATACACAGTATGATGCATACTTAATCTTTAGTCAGCCTGATGGCACCCATGGAGACTATAGCACTGAAGGTATAAAACCTTTCATTAAAAGGGCGGAATAATGAAAAAGGAATGGTTTGGCGAGTGGTTCAATTCCCCTTACTATCATATACTCTATAAAAACCGTGATAATGCTGAAGCGCGGAAATTTATAGATAACCTAACCGCACACCTTAAGATAACCACGGAGCATCAACTTATGGATCTGGCATGTGGCAAAGGGCGACATGCCATTTATCTTAATAAGCAAGGGTTTGATGTTACAGGACTTGACCTGTCTGATGAAAATATAAAACACGCGAGACAATTTGCTAATGACAAACTTCATTTCGAGGTTCATGACATGCGCTTGCCTTTTGAGCACCAAAAGTTCGATTTCATCTTTAACCTCTTCACCAGCTTTGGATATTTTGAAACCACGCACGAACACGAAGTTGCAATCAAATCTGTAGCACGAGCTCTAAAGCCTAAAGGAAAATTAATTCTGGATTTCTTTAATACTTATAAGGTGATCAATGACCTTAAACCTCATGAGATTAAAAAGGTGGATGGCATTGAATTCAATATAGAGAAGCAGCTTTCAGATGCAGGCTACATCATAAAAGACATTCATTTTACCTATGAAGGTGAGCAATATCATTTCACAGAAAAGGTAAAAGCCATAAAGAGGATTGATTTTCTTGAATTCTTTAAGAAAGCAGAACTAAAAGTGGTGAATGTTTTTGGCGATTATGACCTGTCGCCCTATACAGCCGAGCAGTCAGAGAGGATGATCTTTATTGTAGAAAAGATTTAAATATCTTCCCTCAAGGATGGAAAAAGAAGTGGCATAATTTCTGTTTAAATCCGGATAGTGAGAGCACTGTTCAAGTTTTACCAAGACACAATATTATACAGCGGTATATTCAGCATCATAATTAGCATGGTAAGTGGTGTATTCTGGGGAATCATAAGCTTGATGGTAATAGGGCCTGGTATGGGGACTATCATTCATAGCTTTCTCAGAAGCGAAGAATTATACTTTTACTACAACCTGGGGTATACCAAATCCAGCTTAGTAATTAAGCTTTACCTTCTTAACCTGTTCCTCTCCCTTCCTTTACTAGCCTTATACTTCTATATTCTAAGCTTCCTGCCTGAATGACCCTATTCGCAAACACTATCAATCACTCTTTTAAAAATAATCGCATACTCGATAGTGCTGAATTAACATGTAACTCAGGAGAGATTACAGCCATTTTTGGAAGAAATGGAAGTGGAAAATCCACGCTAATGAAAATTTTGTTTGGCACACAGACTCCTGAAAGTATCTATCTGGAAATAAATAATGTGCCGACCGATCCTATCAATGTTAGACGAGATAAGCTTATAGCTTTTCTGCCTCAACAAACTTTTCTGCCTCTTAATACACGTGTAAGAGATATAATTCCCATCTATTTTGATGAGAGTGATCAGCAAAATGAGATTTTCTATGCCCCAAGAATGGCCTCAATAGAAAGAAAGTTGGTTAAAAATTTATCAATGGGAGAGAGGCGATATGTTGAGTTATTACTTGTTTCCCACCTCGATCATCCTATTGTAATACTGGATGAACCCTTCTCAATGATTGAGCCTATGTACAAAGGGATAGTTGCCTCGTTGCTATTAGAGTTAAAATCACATAAGTGTATTATTATTACTGATCACTACTACAAAGATGTACTGTCTGTTTCTGACAAAAATCTAATTCTCAAGGATGGCAAACTCATTTCAATAAAAAATAGTGCCGATTTAAGAAGGCAGGGATATCTTTCAAGTGAATGATTCAACACAAACAAATGTCAATATTCTTCATCGATGTAAGTATAAAAAGCTTTCTCAAAACCCTTGTTAGAGACTCCCAATGTGCTTTCAACATTTCCATTAGAGTCAATTAACTCAAGTACTTTATCCCATCCATATTTTTTATCTATGTACTCTATTAGGTAGTATGCTAAATCATATTTCATCTCACTATTCCTCTCATTGCTGATCTTTTTTAGTGATGGGTATTTCTTCTTTTTTACATAATCTAATTCTTTAGGATTCTCAATCCATTTACAGCACCCCTTATACATAGCCAAACCTTCCCAAAACCAGCCTGGTACACGTGTGGTTTCATTTATCAAATTAAGATGAATACAATGAACAAATTCATGTAAAACAATTTCGTTCAGATTAATAGCTTCTCCAGATTCCTTCTCAGCTGTGATAGGAGACAACATCCTTATTTCATTACTGTCCCAGGCTCTACCCATTTGCCAATTCGGTGCGTCTGGAGTTAGAACCGCATTGTGGTAGGTTTCTAAATCAGGGTAAATCCTGATATTGGTTATAGGTAGGTTTTCAACACCAAATGTTGAGAGCAGATTATCATATCGATCTTCTAAAGTTGAACTTAGTTTTGGTATCAAGGCAGCGTCCTGATAACTATATTGAATAGTAAAATGGTCGGTTGAGGTAGTTTCTTTTAGCGACTCTTCTGTATCGACCGCCAGTGGACTTAGCTTCTCATTTCTTGCCCCATATAAATCAGTGGGCCAATCTCTTCTTGGCCGTTTAACTATGAAGCTCTTTAACTTTTTTTCCTCAACATTTAAGATCAGATAGTAAGTAGTATCGTCTAGCACTTCAGGTAGTTCAGACTCATCCATCACTATATTATATCTTAACTTACCGTTTTCATAAAGTTGTAATTCACGGTCTTTGTCAGAGTCATAAATCGCAAATAACTTTCCCTCTCTCAAATACCATCTACTTCTAAAAAAAGGCTTACCAGGTTTTATTCCTACATCATAATAGCCAACAAACTGCTCCAAAGGAATTTGATCATCTAATTTTGAAACTGCTTCTTGGGCAAAGAGCAATGAGCCCACAAAGGAAACAGTTGCTACAAGCAAAATTCTAATAATCCACATCTTATACTTTTTGTTCAAATGAATAAAATAACAGTACTCAGTGCGTACCATGATGTAGAATGGCACTTATTCTAACCCTTTTTCTGATGTTCCTTTTGAAATTGAGAAGGAGTAATTCCAGTCAATTGTTTAAATACTCTGTTAAAGGAAGTCTTAGAATTAAAGCCTGATTCTAATGCAATTCCTAAAATGGTCAAGTGATTTGATGAGGAATCCATAATGCGTCTTTTAACCTCTTCCACTCGATACTCATTTACAAACTCATAGAAATTTTTACTGAAATGTTGATTTAGGATATATGAAACAAGATTGGGATCAAGAGATAGGTGCAAAGACAACTTCTTTAAATCTAGATTTTCATCCAGATATAACTGATTAGTATCCATCAGCTCAGTTATTTGTAATTGATAACCACTTATTACAGAATTAGGCAAATTAGTATAGCTACTGTTTTTAGAAACACTTTGATTCTGATATGGAATGATATCCAGATACCTAAAGCCTTCCATCCCCATCCAATACATTAGGTAAGTAATGGCTATCATGAGACCATAGACTGTAACCACCAAAACTAAGTATTGCCATTGAAATCGGAAGATTAAAAGAAATAGGATAGCAAAGGGAATCCAGAGCATCCATATGATTCTATAATTCCTAAGTGACACATAAAGCCATTTAAGAGTAACTCCTTGTAGGTTTGATAAATTTGTTAGAAGCCACTTTTCTCTTTCTTTAATAATCGACAGTGATCTTTTCAAGTAATACAGAATAGACAGAATACTCAATAAATAAATAGCGATAGTGAATATTGAATCGGTTGGGACATTATAATATAACACTCCGTTATAGCTACTATAAATTATTTGAATTATTTGCACCATAACCTCTAATAAAAGAGGTATAAAGTGGATAAAATCTTTACTATTAAAACAAAAATCTGGTTCAATAAGCGACTTAGTGTAAAAGAAAATAAGTGGTCCTATGCCTAAAAGAAATGAATAAGGAAAACAGAGTAGAGAACGATACCTAATTTCCAAATTAAGATCCAATATCATAAGATATGCTAAATGCAGACTGACAAATACAATGATGCCGGCCAATAGCCTA